>JBGSTK010000196.1:0-32750 GCA_041736565.1 Phycisphaeraceae bacterium
GGTGTCCGTGGCGGCCCCGGCACAACTCGGCTCGCCGACCCACCCCCGCTTTCACGCCCGCTCTCAAGGGAATCAGCCATGAACCTCACGCCCAAACAGATGCACATTCTCACGCGAATTCGCGACTTGCGGCTGGCTCAAGGTTACTCGCCGACCATGCAGGAATTGGCCGACGAATTGGGCGTCAGCAAGGTCACGGTTTTCGAGCACGTCGAGGCCCTGATCAGCAAGGGCGCCCTGGTTCGCAAAGCCAACAAGGCTCGCTCTTTGGAAGTCAGCAAGCGGGTCAACTTGCCGGATGAAGGTCGTTCGACGCGTTTGCCGTTGGTGGGCACGATTGCCGCGGGCGTTCCCATCGACGCTGTGGAAGATCGACAGTACCTTGACCTCGAGGAGTTGTTTTCCGCCAAAGCCGACTCGCGCACGGGCGATCGTTTCGTGCTGCGAGTGCGTGGCGACTCGATGATCGACGAGCACATCCGCGAGGACGACTACGTGATCGTGGAGCGTCGCAACGTCGCGAGGAACGGCCAAACAGTCGTGGCGCTTCTGGACACGGGCGAAGCGACGCTGAAAAAGTTCTACCGCGAACAAGGCCGCATCCGCCTGCAACCCGCCAACGATAATTATGAGCCGATCTACGCCACGCCCGAGACGGTGCAGATCCAGGGTGTGGTGGTGGGCGTGATTCGCAAGTATGACTGACGCGAGACGCGATTGAGGTGGGAATTGTCAGGCCGAGCCGCGCCCGCAGGAAGCGGGTTTATCCCATGGTTGCCTGCGGTGGTCCGGGGTGGACAAGCCGCTCCCTCACGGTCGGGATTCGTCAAGCAGCGTAACTGAATCACCTGCCGGTTCACGGCGTTGCCACGTTGCCCGCCTGCAGGCGGTGGTGGCGGTGGAGTTCGAGGGCCGAGAGGAGGTGGGCGAGGCAGGATTCGGCGCCCTGGTTGTGGTTGGGGCCGTGAACCTGGAGGCCGTCGCAGCAGCCGCCTGTGGTGGCATCGTAGAGGGGGACGCCCCCGTCGTTGCGTCCGCCGAACCATTCGAAGCAGCGCCACGCGGCGTGTGTCCAGGCGTCGTCGCCGGTGATGCGGGCGGCTTCGAGGCAGGCATCGACCAGCGCGTAGGCTTCCAGAGGTTGCTGATCGAAGGGCGCTCGTTGCCCACCACGCGGATACCAGCCTTGGTTGCCGACGATCGACAGATGCCAGGCTTGACTGGCGTGCGGGTCGGCAGTGGACTGCCCGTTGTCCTGCGGTGCTTTCTGCACATCCAGTAGCCATTGCAGCGAGCGCAGGCCGATGTCGATCATCTCGGGGCGCTTGAGCGTCTGCCCAGCCAGGAGCAGCGCATGGGGAAGCTTCGCGTTGTCGTAGAAGAGCTGATCTTCCCACCAGGGCCAATCATCAGAACTGTGTTCGCGCCAGCGCGCCAAAAGCCAAACGGCAAATCGTTCGTGCATTTCACGCGCCAGGGTTTCGCCCGGCTCGACCTTGAGATACCAGTCCATGCCGATGAGGGCGAAGGTGCGCGAGCGGAGGTAATCAAGGTCCTCGACCAGCGGCAGTGAATTACGAAAGAGATGCTGGGCGAGTCGGCGGGTTTGTTCGAACGGTGCCAGGGCGACGGTCAGGCCAAGTGCCCAGAGGGTGCGACCCTGGCTGTCGGGGCTGCCTTCGTCTTCCAACCAATTGCGGTCATAGCCCATGAAGTTTCGGAATCGGCCGATTTTCTCGTGGAACGCGTAGGTGAGAAACGCCAGATAGCGATCGATGGGCACAGCCTGGGTGTCCTGTGGCCAGAGGTGTGCATAGGTGGCAGCGGCGATGAGCCCGCGGGCGTTGTCGTCGATGCAGTACCCGTGGTGCGGGTTGGGCGTGGCGTAGATGGCGTGCTGAAGCATGCCGGTGTCATCGGTGAGGCGTTGGATCGCCCGCAGGTCGATGGTGGGAAGCGCCTGCCCGGCCAAGGTGCCGGAGGCGTCGGTTGGCAGCGGCCCGGTGCCAGCCGGCTGTGCTGTGGAAACCAATGTCATATCGCCTCGGTGGATTGGAGCGTGGATCACGGGTCATTCTACGCCTCATGGGTCGAGGGGAAGCAAGTGGTTCCGAGCTCTGCACGCGGCGAGAGAGATCACTACCATTGCGGCTTCGTCATGAGCACCTTCTTGAGCGATTTTGCATCGTACTTTCGTGCCCCTTGGGACACGGCCCGCAGCTATAGCTTGGCCAAAGGCCGCGCCGATGGACTGGCGGGTCTGACGGTGGCGGTGCTCTTCGTGCCGCAGTCGATGGCCTATGCGCTGATCGCGGGCGTCGACGCGCAGTACGGGCTTTACACAGCGATCATCCAGTCGGCTATTGGGGCGCTTTTTTCCGCCAGCGATCATCCCTCGATCGGGCCGACCAACACGCAATCGTTGTTGATTGCCGCGACGGTCAGCCGACTCGTGCCGCAGAGCGACCCGCAATCTTATATCGCGTTGGTGACGGCGTTGGCGTTGCTCAAGGGCATCGTGCAGTTGGCGTTTGCAGCGGCGCGGATGGGCAACCTGGTGCGGTACGTGAGCCGAAGCGTGATCGTCGGCTTCACCGCCGGGGCGGGCGTGCTCATTGCGGTGGGACAGGTCCCGTCGTTTCTGGGCGTGGACATTCGCGAGCAGGTCAGCACGCTGCCCGGCGTGCTGGCGACGATCGCTCGCACGCTGCCTGTGTTGCACACGTGGCATTGGGAGTCGGCGTTGATCGGCACCATGTCGTTGCTGCTGTTGATTGGCGCGGCGAGATTGCCCCGATGGGTGCCGGGCCCACTTTTGTCGATCATCATCGGAGCTGTGGCGGTAGCGCTGTTGGGGTGGACATCAGGCGAGTTACCGCTTGTCGGGCCGCTACCCAGCGGTGCGCCCCCGCTGGCGGTGCCACCTTTGACCTTCGAGGTCTCGCGCGAGTTGTTCTCCGGGGCTGTGGCCATCGCGCTCCTGGGCATGATCGAGTCGGTGGCAATCGCCAAGTCCATCGCCGTGCGAACGGGCCAGCGCATCGACGCTAATCAAGAATTCTTCGGCCAGGGATTGAGCAACGTCGTCTCGAGTTTCATGGGGTGTATCCCCGGCTCGGGAAGCTTCACACGCTCGGCGTTGAGTTACGCCTCGGGAGGGCAGACGCGGTTTAGCGCACTCTACGCAGCGGCATTTGTCGCCATCATCTTTTACGTGCTGGCGCCGGAGGCCAGGTACATCCCGCTGTCGTCGCTGGCGGCACTGTTGTTCGTCATCGCCTGGAGTCTCATTGACTGGCGCCACATGATGCGCCTCATCCGCACCAGCCGCAACGATGCGCTGGTTTGCTTCATCACCTTCGCCTCGGCGTTGCTATTGCCCTTGGAATACGCCATTTACGTGGGCATATTCCTCAACGTCGGGCTGTATCTCCATCAAGCCAGTCGGCTGCATGTGGCGGAGATGGTCAGCACGACGGGCGGGACTTTTATCGAGCGACCGCTGCATGTCCGCACCGGCGACAAGGGCGACAAGCAGGTGATGTTCCTGCAGGTTGAGGGCGATCTGTTCTTCGGCGTCGCCGATGAACTCTCAGATCGACTGGCGAGCGTGACGCAGGGCGAGGTGCGCATCGTCATCCTCCGTCTCAAGCGCTGTCACTCCATCGACACCACAGTCCTGCAGGTGCTCGAACAGTTCACCAAGCGGATGAAGGAGCGCGGCGGGCATGTCGTGCTCTGCGGCTTGAAGCGAGAGATGACCGACCGGATCAAAGCCTACGGCCTGGCAGACATCATCGGGCGCGACAATATCTTCGAGACGGGCTTCGGCGTCTTCACCAGCGCCAAGCAGGCGCTGCAGCGTGCGCGGCAACTGCTGGGCAGCTCCATCGATGCCGCGGGGCTGGACCTGTCGGATGAAGCGGATTCCTGGTACTACCAGATCTGACGTCGTCGACGTGCCAAGGCGGAAGCGCCCCCGAGCTCAACATCCAAGCTTGTCCTCGTCCTCAACGCGCCGGGGCTTTTTCCAGCGCCTTGATCTTTCGCGCGTTAGCCATGCGATCAATCGGCGTCATGCGGTCGATGATCAGCACGCCATCGAGGTGATCCGTCTCATGTTGCCAGACACGCGACGCAAGTTCGTCGGAGGTGCGGGTGAACTCCCGACCATCCAGATCGTGCGCTGTCACGGTGATGCGCAGCGGTCGGCGGATTTGCCCGCGGATGTCGGGCAGGGAGAGGCAGCCCTCATCGTGGTCGCCGACTTCGCGGCTTGGATCGCTGAGCACGGGGTTGATGAAGACCTGATCGTTGGCGGGGTCGCCGGTGGTATTGGCGACGAACATCCGCCAGGGCAGACCGACCTGAGGGGCAGCGAGTCCGACGCCCTCGGCTTCGTGCATCAACTCGCACATGCGTCGCGCCACAGCCCGCACTTCGTCGGTCAATTGGCCCACAATCTGGGCTTTGCGTCGGAGCGTGGGGTCGGGGTACTCGACAATGCGAAGTTGCTGCGGATCGATGGCCATAACACCGATAGTAGAATGCGAGGCCGTGGGTGACAAGACGCCCCCAAAATGCCTCGGCACCGCGCGGCGCAAAAACGGGCAATTTACCCCGCGTTGACGGTGGGCTTGGGTAGTTTTATCCTTGATGGGCTCAACGCAGTCCCGCAACCCTGGAGTCATTAGATGCAAATCACGGTTACCGGCCGCCATTTGGAGATCACCGACGCTATCCGTCAGTACGCCGAGGGCAAGGTCAACAAGTTGCCCCGCTACTTCAATCGCGTTCTGGCAATCGATGTGGTGGCGGCCAAAGCCGAGGCTCATGCTGTGGACGTTGAGATCAAGGTCTCCGTCGCGGGTCACGATCCGTTTGTGTCCAAGGTTCATGGCCCGGATCTTTACGCCTGCATTGATGAAGCCGTGGACAAACTCGAGCGGCAACTGACCGACCACAAAGAGAAGCTTCGCCAGCACAAGGGCAACCCGCCCATGTCCGGTTGAGCCCGCGAAATATTAAGGCCTCGTCCTCGGCTCGTCGATGCCCGAGGCTAAAGTAACTACAATCCACCGACGCAGGACCTGCCCGCAGGGCGGCACCGGGGAGATTTAGAGGATATCCCGTTATGAAGCTCCAGGAATTTGTTGTCGCCAACGCCATCGTCCCACAGCTCGCAGCCCACGACCGCGATGGCGTCATTCGTGAACTCGTTGACTCCCTCGTGGCCAGCGGCGCTGCTCCCGCAGCCATCCGCGACGATCTGGTCAAACAGTTGATCGCCCGGGAAAAGAAAGGCTCGACGGGCTTCGGCAAAGGCGTGGCTGTTCCGCACGTCAAGCATCCCCAGATCGACAAGATGGTGGCCGCCATCGGCGTATCGCAGAAGGGTCTGGACTTTAACGCGCTGGACAAGGCGCCGGTTTACGGCATCGTCCTGCTCCTGGCGCCACAGGAAAAGCCCGACGCACAGCTTCACGCCATGGAGGTCATTTTCTCCAACCTGCAGAAGGATCAGTTCCGCCGGTTCCTGCGTCAGGCCACAACCCGCGAGCAGATTCTTGATGTATTGCAGGACGCGGACGCCAAGCGATTGACCTGAACCCCACGCATGGCTCGCACGTACGGTGTATCTCGCCCGCTCAAAGGCGAGCCGACGATGCGCGATGAACACAATCCTTTAACTCCACCCGGCGACACGCCAGTGGAGGATCGGCCCGACAATGGACTCGGCGACAAATACCAGCCAGACCCTCATCGTCAAGATCAAGAACAAGCTGGGCCTCCACGCCCGGCCGGCGATGTCGTTTGTCGATGAGGCCAACCGCTTCAAGTCCGAGATCAAGGTCAGCAAAGGCACCACCGTCGTCGATGGCAAGAGCATCATGCAGATGATGATGTTGGCCGCTACCCAGGGCACGGAACTGACCGTGCATGCCACGGGCCCCGATGCCAGCAGCGCGCTGGCAGCGTTGGAAGCCCTCGTCGATCGTCGCTTCGACGAAGAATAACCCCCCTTTTTGCGATCGTTTTCAAACAGCCCTCGAAGCCGCTTAGTCGCCGTGCTTCTGTCGCAGCCGAGCGCTGAGGCGCAGCATCAGGTGCATGCGCTCAAATTCGTGGAGCCAGTCCGCCAGCGTGGCGTGGACTTCATCCTGAGGCACCGGGGCGCCCGGCAAGGGACACGCACCGGCCAGTTGCTTCTGCGCCATGGCGCGATATCGCGAGAGTACACGGTCGCCAAACCAACCCGCCAATTCGTAATCCTCCGCACAGAACAGCAACACCGGCACACGCTTGCCGGCATTGATCGTCACCATCTGCTGCAGATCGGAATGGGCGTCGCGGTCGAGCCATCGCAATTCGATGGCGGTGGGATTGGCCTCGGCGATGCGTTGGATGAGCGGACATTGCTGCACACAGTCGCCACACCAGATGCCCGAGAGGCCGATGACGTTGAGCTTGCGCGTGAATCCCGCAACGAGTTGCTTCTGCGCATCGCTGAGTTGGGCCTGCTCGTAGATGCGTTGCCAGTTGGCCTGCTGTTCGGGCTTGCCCGTGGCGACGTAAGCGTCATAGGGCAGTCCCGCGGCGTGCTTCTGCTTGAGGTAATCGGCGTGCATGAAAAAATCCTTTGAAGATGGCTCGAGACCTGACCGGTGCTTTACCGCGTGGTGATGAAGCCGGCGCAATGAGCCGCGCTACTTCGCCAGCATCCCCGTTTGTCGGGCATAGGCAAAGACGCCGCCCGAATCGACGATGGGCTTGACATCGCCCAACGGTTTGAGGTCGTAGGTTCTGCCCGTGGAGTGGTTGGTGATCTTGCCGCCGTCAATGTCGACTTCGACATCCTGGCCGGTTTGGATTTCCGCGACGAGGCGTTGGGTGGATTCGCAGGGCAGGAGGTAGCCGCCGTTGACGCAGTTGCGATAGAAGATGCGGGCATAGAACTCAGCGACGACGACCTTGGCACCGGCCTCGGCGATCGCCAGCGGGGCGTGTTCGCGTGATGAGCCGCAGACGAAGTTTTTCCCGCCGATGACGACGGTGTAAGGCGACTTGAACTCGCCCTCGGGCACGAAGCGGAGATTGCCTTGGGGCAGGCCGGATTGGGGCTTGGGCACGCCGACCATGGCATACATGCCGAAGTACTTGCGTTCAGCCGGGTCGCTGGGGTTATAAGAGAGAAATTCAGCGGGGATGATCTGATCGGTGTCGATGTCATCGCCCAGGACGAACGCTTTGCCGCGGATGGTGGCCATGATTTTTTCCAGTGTTCGGAGATTTCAGCGCCAAGTATAGCGGGGCTGTGGGAGTCGGCGGCGCGGGGCCCTCGCCGCCGCTGAACGCGGGGCCTCGCCTGCCGGAAAGAGGCGATTTAATCTTTACTTGCCTTTCCCGCTTCGCCAGCGTTAGATTAACTGCACACATCAGCCCGACCACGGCGGTGCATGCCGCCACCAACTCACAGGAGCAGCGCATGAGCACAGTCCAGGAACTCATCAAGGAAAAGGGCTCGCAGGTGCTTTCCACCGTCCCCGAGACATCGGTCCTCGATGCCGCCCTGCTCATGAATGAGCATAAGATCGGCTGCCTGGTGGTCACGGAAGCCGGTCGCGTGGCGGGCATTATCACCGAACGCGATGTGTTGCAGAAGGTCGTCGCCGCGCGCGTTGACCCCGCGAAAGCCAAGGTCGGCGAGGTCATGACCAATCCCGTGTATTGCTGCCGTCGCGCCACCGAACTCGAAGAGGCGCGATACATCTTCAAGACTCGACGCATCCGCCATCTTCCCGTCGTCGATGAGGAGGGGATGCTCCAGGGCCTCATTTCCATCGGCGATTTGAACGCCTGGCAAAGCAGCGCCCAGGAACTGACTATCACGTACCTCAACGAATACATCTACGGCCGCGTCTGATTTTCGTTGCCGGCGGGGAGTTTTGGCTGATGGCGCCAGGTGTTATCCTTTGTCGATGCCCCACATCGACCTGACCAATCGCGTCATCGCAATCACCGGAGGTAGTTCAGGCATCGGCGCCGCCACCGCGCTGGCATGTGCCAAAGCAGGCATGCATGTCGCGCTGGGCGCCAGGCGAATGGACAAGCTCCACGACGTCGCCCAGCAAGTGCGCGCCCATGGTCGTCGGGCGCTGGCTGTGAACTGCGACGTCACCGATCCCGCCCAGGTGCAGGCCTTCATTGACGCCACCGTCAAGGAGTTTGGCCGACTCGATGTGCTCTTTGCCAACGCCGGCTACGGTCTGCTCAAAGAGGTGGCGTCAACCACTGATGCGGAATTTCGTGAGATTTTTGAGACTAACTTCTACGGCACGCTTCATGCCATTCGAGCCGCGCTGCCTCAGATGCGAAAGGCGCCCAATCCTGCGGCGACCAACGGCCTCGAGCATGGCAGCTCCAACTATCGCGGCCACATCGTCATCTGCTCCAGTGTCGTGAGCGAACTGGCGGTGCCGTTGCATGGCGCCTATGCCGCGACCAAGAGTGCGCAAGACTCCATCGCCGGCGCGCTGCGCGCTGAGATCGCACCCGAAGGTATCTTCGTCACCAGCGTCCACCCCATCGGGACGCGCAGCGAATTTTTCCAGCAGATTGCCCGACGTGAGGGACGGGAGTCAGGGGGTGCTGCCAACACCCCCGACTTCGCCACGCAGACGCCCGAGCATGTGGCCAAGCGCATCGTCGCGGCGCTGCGTCGACCCCGCGCTGAAGTTTGGCCCAGTGTCTCGACGCGATGGGCCATGGCGCTTCTTACCGCCCTGCCCGGGCTGGCGGCCTTTGTCATGCGCCGATTCGCTGCGAAGCTTCGGAAGAATGCACAGGTGAAGTGAGCTGATCGCCTTGGCATCGGCTCTGGTGTCGCCACGCCGTCACACCGTCGCGCCCAGCAACTCCGCGCGGCGACGAAGCCAACTCGCCAGGATGGGTTTATCCAATCGCTGCGCTGGTCCGATGAGCATCGCATGTAATGCCGCGCACGCCGGGGCGGGCATGATCGCTGCGAGTTCGAGTTTCTCCGCCAGTCGCGAGAGCGCCAGCGCATCATAACCCGCAGCAATTTCATAGCGGGTCTGCAGCCCCAACCGCTGCAACGTCTCGAGAAGACCCAGCGGCCCCTGATGCAGTTGTATTAACGCGGCGTGCGCAGCGCGGAGATCATTCAATCCCAATCTGCACTCGACGAGCATCAACAGCAGATGCGATCGCAGCGAGCCCATCGTCGCGACGCTGGGTGATGCGCCCGCACCGATTGCACCGGCTGCATCCGCCCCACCGCTGCTGGCTGCACCGTGCGGTCCTGTCGTGGGTGCGAGTGCATTGCCACGCAACTGGCCAAAGCGCCACGCGGCACCTGGGTCGGCTGCGCCCAGGCGGTAGTTCAGCAGCGCATCGCAGATGGCCGCACATTCGCCCAGCCGTTGCTGACGATGTCGCAACACCGCCAGGCGGTGATAGAGCAGCAGCCGCAGCGAGCGCGGCACGGGCCAGCGGCGAAGCGATTGAGCAATGAGCGATTCGGCGTGGATCGGATCGTGCTCGAGGTGTGCGGTGATGATCGCCAGCATCTGGGCCGTCCGCGCGCCGCCCAGGCTCATCCATATCCACCCGCCACCCAACATGATCATCAACACCATCAGACCCGCCCCACCGCCCGTGACGCTCGAACCAGCGACGATGAACACCACCAGCAAAATGCCCAGTGACCAGCGAAACGTACTGTCCAATCCCATCTGAAATGCCAGACGATCCGCGGAAAAAGGCTTGCATGTCTCGGGCGGCGCCGCTGGGGCAGCGTCCCGCACCGCTGCGGATGTCGGCTCGGAAATTGCGGGCTTATCAACCATGGTTTCGTTTCTTGACGTCGAGTGTTTTCATTGCGGTGGCGTCGCACGTTGCACCGCACCGGCAAGCGTTGCATCAGCGGTCAATACCTCCAACTCGCGGTACCGACCCGTCAAGGCATCAACGGGCAGCAACAGCGTGGCCTTGCTCCACCACGCGGCTGTGGCTGGCGCATGGTTGCGAATTTCGCCGCCGTCCTCCGCCTGCCGCTGCCCCACCCGATGGTGCGCCAGTGCCATTAGCGCGTAGCCGTAGCCCGCATCAACGCCCAGCGGTTGAAGCTTCTGCACCAACCCTTGCGCCAGTGGCAGGGCATCGGCATCGTGATGCGTACACACTTGCTGCGCCAGAAGCGCCAGGTGATACGTGGCCGTCGCCACGTTGCTCTGTTTGGCATTGTCCAGGTCACGCAGGCGGCGTAACGTGGCGTCAGCATCCAACAGATGATCGCTGGCCAGTTGCGCCAGCGCAGCTTGCACCTGAATCTGCACGATGCCGGGGTGACCTTTGGGCAGGCGTTCAAGCAGATACTGATAAGCCACCAGCGACGACTCGGCAGCGCCAACGAGGTCCATGTTCAACGCCATGATGGCGACAGTCCGCATGTGCAGTTCAGGGTTGCGGCCCACGTGAGGCAGAAGTTTCCACGCCAGTCGCAATGACATCGCATGCCGACGGAGCAGAGCTAATTCCTGGATGCGTGCGGCACGTGCTTCAAGATCGCGCGCTCGTCGTACACGAGCCGCGGAGTAAAACAACAGCCCAAGAATGATCAGCCAGGGCAACATCGCTGCGGGCCCAGGTGGCGCGGTCATGGCGATGATCACGGCGGCGACGAGTGCCACGAGTGGCGCCCACGTCGCGGCACGACTGTGCCCGATCGCCGGGTTGCGCTCCAGGTGCTCCTGGACTTGCCGAGGCGAGGGTGGCGTGAAATCAACGGGTTTGGGCGGGGACAGTAGGCTCACGGCTGGATCGCTTGGGGATTGAAATGATACAGCATGAAGTAGATCGCTACGCCGGTGACAGAGACGTACATCCAAATAGGCCAGGCGATTCGCGCCAGGCGTCGATGCTGTAGATCATTCCGCTTCAATCCCAACCAGATAAGCCACAGCGCCAGGATCGGCACCGCCATCGCCAGAATGATGTGTGACGCCAGCATGAGCAGGTAACCCGTTTTGAGCAGGCCGGTGGCGTTGTACTGCGTGTGCAGGTCGCCGACTTGTTGGGCCTTCCAGATTTTGTGAGTGATGTAGAGAACCAGAAAAATGCAGGAGACGCCAAAGGCGCTGATCATGACCGTGCGATGTGCGGCGATGCGACGCTGACGAATGAGCACGAGCCCCACGACCAGCAGCACAGCCGCGAGGGCGTTAAGCGATGCGTTGATGTGCGGAAGGATGTCGAGGTCCATGCGGACATGGTAGATCATCAGGCCGAGGATGGCGTGATGGTGTTGCGCGGCGGTGTGATGCGCGGCGCGGCGATGCGAAGTGTCCATGCACGCGAAGCGATGGCGAGCGGCTCAATCGGCGGGGACGGCGAAGATGTCCTGAGCGCGCGGCAGCGTGATGTGGAAGGTCGTGCCCTGTCCCGTGGCGGTGGTGAAGGCGATGTCGCCGCCGGCCTGTCGAATGAGGTCGCGGCAGATGCACAGCCCAAGGCCGGTGCCTCGGTCGGGCTTGTCCTGCTCCCCTTCGCCCCGTGCGGATGAATCTTTGGACGAAGCGTCGGACATGGTGGGCCGCTGGGTCACGAAGGGTTCGAACACCCGATCGCGAATGCCCTCGGGAATCCCCGGGCCGGTGTCGGTAATGTCCAAATGAACAAGGTTCGCCTTGGCCTTGGCGGTGATGGTGATCCTGCGATCACGCCGGCGGTCGGCCTGCATCGCGGTTTTGGCGTTGAGCAGCAGGTTAACGAGCACCTGTTCGAGGTTCAGTGGGGACATGGCGACGGTTAACGGCGGGACATTGACGGTCAGCTCAATGCCATCCTTTTCAGGACGGCGAGCCATACATTTGATCGCATCGTCAATGGTGGCAGGTAGTTGCGCTACATGTCGAGAGTCCGCCTCGCGGGCAAAACCAAGCAAGGACGATGAAATCGATGCAGCTTTCTCCGCACCGATCAACGCGCTCCGCACGGCTTTGAGCATCAACTCACCATCTGCTGGGTTGGCCAGGGAAAGCTGGGCGTAGCTGACCACCGGGGTCAGAATGTTGTTGTACTCGTGGGCGATGATCGTGGCGATCGTTCCCAGTGTGGCCAGGCGATGCGAGTGGGTCAGACTCTCGCGCACCTGGGCCAGTTGCGTCTCCAACTCGCCGAAGTGGGCCAACAGACCCTCGACCGTCGCCAGCTTATCGCTGGGCGGATGCACCGGCAGGACGTGTGAGTGGGCTCCGGGCGCGGGGGTGGGGGCGTTTGGGGATGAGGTCGCATCATCGCGATCCCAGCTCGACGTCGCGGGGACGATGGGGTCGGGGTCGACCTTTTTCTTGTTGCGACGCTGGTGGTCCATGTAAGAAAAGAATCGACCCAAGACCCCCGCTGCTTAAGGCGTATTCAGAAAAATTCAGCCAATATCCGCCGGTTTGTGCGAACAATTGGGTGAACAAGGTTCATAATTCAAGATCGGAAACAAAGGAGGTGTGGCCGAGGACGAGGTCCTGAATCGCACGGGGTAGAAGCACGGGGGATCCATGGCCAACTCGTGACAGGGGCATCCAAATAAACTCGATGTGATTTTCGCAACTCTTCAAGACTGGCAGGGCAGTCTGGGCCGGGGCGGCGGCCGATTCCCGGGGGTCGGCGGGGCGGGTCTCGGGTGGCCAGGCGAGTTCGAAGACGAGGTTGATTTCATGGTGAGGCTTTTGTTTCTGGGTGAAGCTTGCCTCGCAAGCGCCGAGAAACCGCCCTGCTTTAAGGTTGATGCCCAATTCTTCGCGGATTTCTCGTTCTAAGGCCGTGGCGGCGGGTTCACCAAACTCAACGTGCCCGCCTGGCAGGAAGGTGTTCTCCGCTTCGCGGGCCCGGCAGAGCAGGACGTGGGCGTGCCGGATCAGGACGCCACGGGCGATGATTTCGATAGGGCGGTGCTTCATGGCGGACATTATATGGAGGATGCCGGGGCATAGGCACCCCCCACCGCAGACCCGGCCCCCGCCTAGCTAACGATGTTCCACGTGGAACATCGTTGCCACTTTCCATCCCAATCCCCCCTACCCGCCAACGACGCTCCACGTGGAACATGTTTGCCACCGCTCCCGCCACACGTTAGATTACATCCGGATCGACACCATCCCCAGCATTAGGATCGTCTCACCATGTCCAAACGTCCCTCCCGCCTGGGTCGCGGCCTGTCCAGCCTTATGGGGCAGAACCCCATCGTCACAACCCTTAACCCGGTGGCGATCAAACCGGAAGGCGGCATCGCCGTGGTTCAGCCCGCCCACAGCGACGATCACGCCGCTACCGGAGGCTCCAGCGAGGAAGGATTGAGGCACATCCCGGTGGCACAGATCAGTGCCAACCCTTATCAACCCCGCAAAAACTTCGATCCCGCAGCGCTGCAACACCTGGCGGACTCCATCAAGCAGGAGGGACTGATGCAGCCCGTGGTCGTGCGGCCTAAACCTGGCTCGGCTGAATTCGCGGGTAGCGGGGGGGCCAAGGCGCCGGGTCACGTTGAGTATGAACTGGTGGCGGGAGAGCGACGCTGGCGGGCGGCCAAGCTGGCCGGGCTCACCGCCCTGCCCGCCATCGTCCGACACCTCGATGACCGTCACGTGGCTGAGTGGGCCCTGATCGAAAACCTGCAACGCGAAGATTTGAACGTAATCGAACGCGCCAAAGCGTTTGCCCAACTGGCCCAGCAATTCGCTCTCTCCCACGATCAGATCGCCCAGCAGGTCGGCGTCGAACGCTCCACCATCACCAACGCCCTGCGACTTCTGTCGTTGCAACCTGATGTGCAACAATTAGTTATAGATGATATGCTCTCGGGTGGGCAAGCCAAGGCACTGGCGGGTTTGGCGGATCCCAAGCGACAACTCGAACTCGCCCAGCGGGCTATCAAGGGCGAATGGTCCGTCCGCCAGGTCGAGGCAGCGGTTCGCAACCTGCTGGAGCAACCCGCGGGCGGCAGCGCCAGCGCATCGGACAAAGCCCCGGCGGGGCGAGCGGCTCATCTCAAAGACCTCGAGGAGCAGATTGCCCAGCAGCTTAACACCCGGGTCTCCATTCGTCCCGGCCGAAAGAAGGGCACTGGAACGCTCGCCATCGAGTTCTACTCGCTCGACCAGTTCGATACTTTGCTCGACCGCCTCTCGGTCAAGGCGGAGTGAGGGCCCGACCACGCTGGCATCCGACAGCCGTTTGTCATCCGCTCGGCCCCGGCCCCCTTTGTACCTTGGCGTCCCACGTCCTATAACCGCCGGCGCATCCAAAAGGCAGCTTGGAATCCATACATTCTGTTAAGTCGTGATATTTACGCCGGTTAGGGCGATAATTCCGGACTTTCGGTGTCGTTTATTGGTTTTCGACACCGCCAACTCTTGCATTTTGTCTGGTCTTTTTCATCCCGCGACTAATGACCCCCATGCGCCTCAGCCGAATAGCAGGTTTGTCTATCCTTTGTTTCCGCGTTCGCCCTCACCATGAAAGGAAAGTCGGATGAAATTGGGCAACCACGTAGGATCAATCGCAGGAGCTTTGCTCGTTTCGCTGTCACTGGGAGGCACGAGCCTGGCGGAGCAAGCCGCTCCAGCCGCCGGTGCCGCTAATGGATCTACCGCAGCCGCCACGCCTGCCGCCTCGCCAGCCGTCACCACGGTGGCCCCCGAAGCGCAGCCCGCCCCAGCCACCACTTGGGTTGATGACGTCAAGCGGCCGGTCTCCTGGCTTTCGTGGGGAGCCGACCTTCGTCTGCGCGAAGTATACTTCGACAACGCCATCACGCTCAACGGCAATGCCGCCAACCACGATCGCCGCTTCGAGCGGATTCGCGGTCGCCTGTGGAGCACGATCACGCCCAGCGAGCAACTCGATATCAACATGCGCGTGGTATGGGAGGGTCGCTACTACGGTCGCCCATCGGCACTCGAAGGTTGGTACGGGGGGACGATCCAGTTTGATAATCTCAACTTCAAACTCAAGAACCCGGGCGACCTGCCCATGACGCTACAGATTGGTCGCCAGGACATCATTATGGGCGACGGTTGGCTGGTGGTTGACGCTTCGCCGCTCGACGGCTCGCGCATGATCGCCTTCGATGCCGCCCGCCTGACCTGGGACTTCAAGGATGTGGCTACCAAACTGGACGTGATCTACATAGATCAGGGCGGCGCGGATGATCGACTGCTTAATCCTATCAATGACCTCGAAGAGGATCAGAGCGAGCAGGATGAGCGCGGCGTGATCTTGTGGGTCAACAATAAGTCGATCAAGTCCACGCAGCTCGATGGCTACTTCATCTACAAGGCTGATGAAGGCCAAGGCACGCTGCTGCGACAAGCAGGGGGGACGACCTTCGCTTCACCCAGCAATGACGGCGAGTCCTATACCGTCGGCGGTCGCATTCAATATGACTTTGATGACAACTGGAAAGCCGATGCGCAAGGTGCTGCTCAGTTTGGCGATCGTAACGGACGTTCGATTCTCGCTGGTGGCGCCAAGGGCGCGGTGATCTATAGCTTTAACGATGGCTGGAAGAATCAGATCAAGGGCAGCTATGAATACCTCAGCGGCGATGACCCCAGTACCGCGGGTCAGGACGAGGCGTTTGATCCGCTCTGGGGTCGCTGGCCACATTGGAGCGAGCTGCTCATCTATACCTATGCTGCTGAGACTCGACTCTCGCAAGTGACCAATCTGCATCGCCTGGGTCTGGGTTGGACCGCCAAGCCCATCGAGAAGGTGGAGCTGTGCGCCAACTATCACTTCCTGCTGGCCGATGAGAACACGCGTGCGGGTACAGCCGGCTTCAGTAGCGGTGGCGATGTCCGCGGCCACCTGGTGACAGCGGTGATGCGTTACAAGATCAACCGTCATGTGTCAGGTCATCTGACGGGCGAGGTATTCATGCCGGGCAACTACTATGCGTCCCCGCGTGATGACACGGCCTTGTTCTTGCGGGCTGAAGTAGTCTTCACCTTCTGATAGGTAGCGAAGCTCGGACTCGACGTTCTCTTTGCACACAACCCGCCATGCGCCAGATGAGGTGCGGCCCCAAAGGCCCACCTGCGTGAGAGACTTTAGCGTCTCTCGCACATCGGTGTGTGGCGGGTTTTTTGTGCGCGGCAAGGGGGGAGCGCGGGAGAGCGTGCAATCGGATGGCGTAAGCGGGGCAGCGGTACGGGCGCGGGAGTGCATACTACCTGCGTACTACTACTGGCCATCCCAGCCGCGTCCCTGCCCGTTGGTAAAGAGGAACGTGCGATCGTTGGGAGACTGGTCACCGAGGTAGTAAGGTGTGGCGGAGCCTTGATGTGGAATCTGCTTCGTGTGGCCATCGGCAAAGAGCATGTTGGTGCCGTCGGAATGGAGGCGGATGATTCGCTTCCAGGACATCGGGTCGGGATCGTAGAGTGTGCTCAATGAACTACCGAGGTGTCCACCGCCTTGGCCGTCGGCACAGACGTAGTCATGCTGAGTGTTGGCGTGATTCCAAGTGTTGGCACCATCCCAGCTCATGACACGGACGCTAGGGCTTATCTCGTCCATGAAGCGGTCGATGGTGCGCTGAAAGTTCTGCAACACGTTGGTCGCTCCGCCGGTGTAGACCATGTGCAGATTGACGTTGTAATGAATTCGCCGATGTCCGCTGGTGTTCCTGAGTTTTGCGCCGACGGGGCAGGCGATCTGACCTGGCGTGGGATCGGCAAAAAGGTTTCGCCACCAGTTGACGTATCCTCCGTTGGTCAGCGCTTCGTGGGTCCTCAAATCGCGGCTGCCTTCATAGCGAGGATCGCTTGAGCCCCAGAGCGTTTGTTTAAGTGGGTACTTGCGATGCTCCCCAGCCCAGGTGGCAAAGCCCACGCCCAACTGCCGAAGGTTGGATGAACAGCGGGCCGTGTTGGCGGCTTCTCGTGCCTGGCCCAACGCTGGCAGGAGCAACGCCACCAGCAGCGCGATGATGCTGACGACCACCAGAAGTTCAATTAAAGTAAACGCTTTTGAGGTGCGACCGGCCATGGGATGCTCCCTCGCCGGAAGGTTCTTGGATGGGTGCTAACTAACCCAATTCTAGCATCGGCAAACTGGAAATGGAAGAATTAAATACGGTGGACGACTTATATTTGTTGCCGACCGGAGTTCCCCCGACGGTGCTTCAGGCAACAGGGCCCTTTTTGGCGACATGACTTAACGCGATGACGTGACTCAGCACTGTGCCAGCACCCAATCGGCGATGACCACGGCACCGTCATCGGGGCGGGTGGAGCGGAGGTTCTCAGCCATCTGATACCGCTGCGAATCGTTGGCGACTAACGAAAGCAGGCGAGGCCCGAGCTGACGGGCGTTGACCGCAGGGTCGATGGCATCGAGCATCAGGATGCCGGCCCCGGTCTGGGTCAACGGCTCCGCGTTGAACTTCTGATGCAGGTCTTTGTGGTAGGGATAAGGAAAGAAAATGGTCGGCACCGCATTGGCCCAAGCCTCGGCCACACTCCCTGCCCCCGCGCGGCTCACGGCAAGGGACGCCCCAGCCCACGCTAAACCCATCGCATCACAGAAGGGCAGCACCGTGGCGGGAATCTGGGCGGCTTCATAGGCGGCGATCGCAGCTTCAAGCTCCTGGGTCTTGTCCCCCGTCAGATGCAGGATCTGCCAGCCGGCATTGCGCAGAGTCTTACGGACCTGCGTCTGGCCCACGAGCTGAATCATCATGCTGTTGAGCGATGAAGCGCCCTGGCTGGCGCCGGTGATCAGGAGCAACTCGCGCTGTGGATCGAGGCCCAGCTCCCGGCGGGCGCGATGCTTGTCGTTGGGCCCGACAGCAGAGCGGCGCAGCGGCATGCCGATGCGTTCGGCTTGAGGCCAGATCGACGTGGGGTAGACCGTGAAGATGACGTTGGCCTTGCCGGCCATGAGGCGGTTGGCCTTGCCGGGAATGGCGTCGAGGCTGACGAGTGCAGCGGGGATGCCTGCTTGTCGAGCGGCGGCGATGGCGGGGCCGGAGACGAACCCGCCGGTGGCGACGACGGCACGAATGCGGCGTTCGGCAATGGTCGCCAAGACAGCCTTGACGCTCTTTTGCCAGGCATCGTAGAACCCCGGCCAGCGCCAGGGCTTCATGGTCAGGGGCTGAACCGGGATCGCCAGGGCAGGTTCATTGGCCTTGACCATGACGGCTGCGTCGAGTGGCCGGTGGGAGATGACAAACGTTGCCGCGATGGATGACTGCCGTTCGCGCAGGCGTTCGAGGATGGCGAGATTAGGAAAAATATGCCCGCCCGAGCCGCCCCCTGCCAAGAGAACCGAGGTGGCGGGTTGTTGTGCTGAGTCGGTTGTCATGGGGTTGAACGCGATGACGCGATGACGCGAAGGAAGGCAGGGGAAAAGCAGGAGCGATTAGTCTACAGGCTTCGGTCAACCCGCGGGCAGAGCACTGTTCATCGGCGTTACTGAGGTTGGTGCGGTTGCCGGTTGAGGCCTGTCCAGGCCCGCGACGAGACCCAAGGCAAAGGCGGTCATGATCCAACCCGTTCCGCCCGCACTGAGCAACGGCAGGGCGATGCCCTTGGTCGGCACCACCACCGTCACCACAGCGATGTTGATCAGGGCCTGGATCCCCACCATCAGAATGACGCCCAAGGCAAAGAGTCGGGCGAAGCGATCCTCACAGCGGCGAACGATCCCCAAGCCGACCCACATCAGCGCCAGGTACAGGCCCACCACGAGGCCCGCGCCACCTAAGCCGAGTTCCTCGCAGATGATGGCATAGATGCAGTCGGAGGTATCCACAGGCAGGTAGCCGAATTTCTGGATGCCGTTGCCCAGACCCCGGCCCGTCACGCCACCTTGGGCGATGGCGAGCATGGATTGGATGGCCTGGTAGCCTGAGCCACGGGCATCGGCGAAGGGGTCGAGGTAGGAGAGAATGCGTGTGCGACGGTAGCTACTCCCTGCGATTGCCAGCACCACCGCCCCAACCGACAGCGGGGCCGCCAACCCCACCTGCCACCATCTCGCGCCGCCGGCGAGGACGAGGATCATCGAGACGATGCCGATGAGTGCCGCGGTGCCCAAGTCCTCTTTGACAATGAGCATACACGCCAAGCCGATGAGGCCCACGATGGGAAGAAATCCCAGGGTGAACCGGCCCATGCGGTCGTGTCGCCGGGCACACCAAAGGGCGACGGCCCCGACCATGGCCCACTTGACCAGCTCGCTGGGCTGGAACGTGATGCCCGACATGGGGATACGAAGCCAGCGGGCTGAGCCGTTGAGGTTGACGCCCACATGCGGAATCATGGCGGCAAGGGTGAGGATTAATCCGGTGACCAGGACGAGGATCACGGGGTTGAACCAAGCCCGGCGACGGGCGATTTGCCTCATGTCGATTCGGCTGGCGGCGAACATGGCCAGCACGGCGAGTCCCGCGTAGATGGCGTTACGGCTGGTGAACATCGTTCGTAGGGTGAGCTGCTCCGTGATCGTCACGCCTGCCGACTGCACCATCACCACCGCGAGCCCTAAAAGCGTCAGGACGATCAACTGCAAAATTTGTCGCGGTTGGACCATTCCTGAAATTATCGGCCCATGGTGCGATGGCGGTACAAAAGCAGGGCTTGGGATGGAATAAAGGGCTGCCCGGGCGGGTGGTGGCGGAATCGTGCCGGGCATTCACGTCAAGCGAAGCGCGACGCCGATAGACCCCGTTGAGCCATGATCAACAATGCGGATTCCATAGCGGCTGATTCCGGGCCACTGCGGGCGCGTTCCCGTCTGGCGACCGTGCGTGATGCCACGGCGGCTGACGTGGTGACGTCTCCCGCTACGCCTTGCAAAGCGGTGGCGCGGTCGGCCACCAACGAACTTGGGCACGCGTCCGGCACCTCCGCTTCAGTCTCAGTTCAAGCAGCCACGCGGCCCCGCCAGACCACCACCCCCGCAACCCCGCTGCTCACCTCCTCGCCCTACGAGCGGCCGATTCGCGAGTTCATCGCCTATTGCCGCATCGAGTGCGGCTTCGCCGAGGCGACACTGCGTGCCTACGCCACCGATCTGCGCGACCTCTGGCGTTTCATGGAGGAGCGCGGCCTGGCGTCCTTAGCCGCCATGAGCCTGGAGACCATCACCGAACACCTGCGCTACCTCAGCGAGCGCGGCTTGGCGGTCAGCAGCATCGCCCGCCACTGCGCCACCATTCGCGTCTTTGGCCGATTCCTCGAAGCCCGCGGGATCATCGAGTCCAACCCAGCCGAACTCCTCAACCAGCCTCACACCTGGCAGACGCTGCCGGGCGTGCTCAACAGCCAGCAGGTGCAGGCACTGCTCGCAGCCCCGGACCCGGCGTCGCAACTCTACCTTCGTGACATGGCGCTGCTCGAACTGCTCTACGCAGGGGGCCTCCGCGCCAGCGAAATCGCTGACCTCGATATCGACTCCGTTAAGATGGACCTTGGCGTCGCACGCGTCATCGGCAAGGGCAACAAGGAGCGCATCGTCCCCCTGGGCCAACCAGCGCTGGCAGCCGTCAAACACTACTGCGAAGAGTGTCGGCCTGACCTGACGCGTGACCACCGCCCCGTCTCACGCTTGCTGCTCTCACGCACCGGCCAACCCATTACCCGCATCGTCGTCTGGCAGGTGGTCGTCCGCTTGTCGCACCGCGCGGGCCTTCGCGATGTGCACCCCCATACTTTGCGACACTCGTTTGCGACGCACCTGCTGGCGGGCGGGGCTGACCTCCGCGTGGTGCAGGAACTCCTGGGCCACAGCAACATCCGCACCACGCAGATCTACACTCACATCGACCGCACGCGTCTCAAAGACGTCATCCGCACCTGCCACCCCCGGCCGTGATGGGCTGCATCGTGTTCTTTTGTAGTTCGATTTACCGCGAAGGTGCGAAGACCGCGAAGGCCGCGAAGAAATACAGGGCTCACCACAAAGAACACAAAGGACACTAAGGAAACAAAGCGTTAATTCGCTTTAATGTTTTCTTTGTGATCTTTGTGTCCTTGGTGGTTAACCCCTTCATTGCTTTTTGGCTCGCTTCGCGGCCTTAGCGGACTTCGCACCTTCGCGGTAAAAACGAATTGCCTTGAGCGTCCGACGTCCGGCTCACCGTGTGGGGCTGACTTTCTGCACGCCAGCCTGGCCGACGGTGACGCGGATTTCCGGGCGGTGGGGCTTGCCGTCGGCATCGAGGATTAGCCGCACTTTACGGGCGATTCCCGCGGCATCCAAGCCTGTCTCGGCGAGCTGTGCCTTGCGGGCGTCCTGGTGGATGTAGCGTTCGGGCATGGCCAAGCGGTGGATGAGCGTCGTGGGCAGGCCACGGTCATTGCAGGCTTCCAGCACGCAGGCACCAAAGCCGCCGCGGAGAGCGTGGTCCTCGACGGTAAGGATGGGCACGCCTGCTTCGATAAGCTGACGCACCAGCTCGATATCAACGGGCTTGGCGAATCGGGCATCGTAGAGCGCGATGTGATAGCCCTGGCCCGCCAACTCGCCGGTGACCGCGGCATGGGCTTCGTAAACTTCCGTGCCGTAGGCCAGAATCGCCAGATCGGGCTTGGCTTTGTCATCCCCGATGATGCGGTAGGCCTTGCCCATAACGTAGGGCGCGGCTTGAGCTTCGAGCGGCTGCTCCGGAACGTTTGCACGTGGGTAGCGGACGACGGTGGCGCCGCTGTCGTAGGTGCGCATGAACTCCAGCGCAGCCTTGAGATTGGGCTCATCGCTGGCGGCCAGCAGCACAACGCCGGGCAGGGGGGCGAACATGCTCACGTCCATGAAGCCGTGATGCACCGCGCCGTCCTCACCGACGAAGCCCGCACGGTCGAGGCAGATTCGCACCGCCAGGCCTTGCAGGGAAATTTCCTGGAAGACCTGATCCATGGCGCGCTGGGCGAAGGTGGAATACACGGCAAAAAACGGTCGCAGGCCGCTCTTGGCCATGCCCGCGCACATGTCCATGGCGTGGCTTTCGCAGATGCCGGTGTCCAGCGTGCGGGTGGGGAACAGCGGGGCGATTTTGTTGAGCCCGGTGCCATCGGGCATGGCAGCCGTGACCGCCACGATCTTCTCGTCGCGGTTCATCAGCTCGATCATGGCGTCGGCGTAGGCGGTTGTAAACGCCCGGCCGGATTTCTTCATCTCGACGCGGCAGCCTTCGACCACAAACGCGCTGGGCGAGTGGAACTTCGTCGGATCGCCCGTGGCAAAATCAAAGCCTTTGCCCTTGATGGTCTTGGCGTGGAGCAGCACGGGATAATCGAGGTCTTTGACCTGGTTAAGCATGTCGATCAACGTGGGCAGATCGTGGCCATCAATAGGCCCGACACACAGCAGGCCGAACTGCTCGAACATGTGCCCGGGGTGGATGGCGTGACGCACAGCCTCGCCGGCGCGGTGCGAGAGACTCTCGATTTCCTTGCCGTAGGGCACACGCGTGAGCATGTCATGGGCGCGCTTTTTGATCTGCTCCATCGCAGGGCTGACGCGGATGCGGTCGAAATACTGCGCCATAGCGCCCTGCGGATGGCCGATGCTCATCCCGTTGTCGTTAAGGACGACGAGGAATTGTCGCTTGAGCGTACCGGCGTTGTTGAGCCCTTCCATCGCGATGCCGTTAACGACCGAGGCGTCACCGATGAGGGTCACAGCCTTTCGCGTGGCTTGGCCGTTGAGTTGATCGCCCCGCGCCAGACCCACGGCTGTCGAGATCGCGGTACCGGCGTGGCCGACGGAGAATAGGTCGTAAGGCGATTCCCGTGGCTCGGGGAACCCGCTCATCCCATCACGCTGACGCAGGTTATCCATCAGCGCCAGACGGCCGGTGAGCATCTTGTGGGGGTAGCACTGGTGGCCGACGTCGAAGAGCAGGCGGTCGGTGGCGAAGTCAAAGACGTAGTGCAGGGCGATGGTCAGCTCGACGACGCCGAGGTTGGGCGCCAGGTGACCGCCGGTCTTCGATACCGCTGAGCAGATCGTCTGCCTCATCTCTTCGGCCAACTGGGGCAACTGATCGATAGCGAGCTTTTTAAGGTCCGCGGGGGACTTAATCGTGGGCAGCAGCGCTTGTGACATGGGATGGAGTTCCTCGGTTTGAGTCGGCCCTTCGCGGGGTTAAAGGCTTGAGCAGTGCTTCATCCACGTCACAGCCTTGCCCTTAATGGGTCGGCGACGGGACGAAGCGTGGCATCGAACCTTTTTCATCGTCAGTCGTTGGAGTCGTTTACGCGTTTCGCAGGCGGTTGGTCAACATCACCGCTGGTGCCCAGCCGCCGATGCCGCAGTTGCGTGCGGTTGACGCTCATCGGCAGGGCACCCCTCAGGACTTCATTAGTCCTCATACCAGTCCATCTTAGACGAAAACGAGGATAATTTCGCCCCCGGCCCCCAAATCGCCACCCACGCAACCCATTGGCGGTCGTACACAAATCGCACTAAACTGTCTGCTTCCACCTTACCCACCCGCAACCGGAGTTCAAATTCTCATGGCTAAATCCGTCATCGGCGCCCAGCTTTACACCGTCCGCGATCACTGCAAGACCGCTGAGGATCTCGCCAAAACGCTTTCGCGCCTGCGAAAGATCGGCTACGAAGCCGTGCAGGTTTCAGCGGTCGGGCCGATCCCCGCAGCGGAGATTAAGAAGATGCTCGATGGCGAGGGCATGTTCTGTGCCGCGACCCACAAGAGCATCGATCAGATGAAGGATACCGCTGAGATCCTCGACTACCACCAGACCCTGGGGTGCAAGTACACCGCCATCGGCGGCTTCGGTTGGGATAACCCCGGCCTGGCGCAGTGGCAGGGCTTCGCCAAGGAATACAGCGCCATCGCCCGCACGCTTGCGGGTAAAGGGTTGCATGTCGGCTATCACAACCACAGCCACGAGTTGACCCGCATCAGCGATGCGCCCAAGATCGCGCCCTTGCAGTTGCTCATCGATGAATGCGACAAAGCGGTGTGGTTCGAGATTGATACTTACTGGATCGCCCACGCCGGTGCCGACCCGGCCGCGTGGCTAGATAAGGTCGCCGGTCGCCTCCCCTGCGTCCACCTCAAGGACATGTCCATCACCGCCAAGCGCGAGCAGAAGATGTGCGAAGTGGGCAGCGGCAACCTCAATTGGCCGCGGGTGCTCGACGCCTGCAAACGTGCCGGGGCCGAGTGGTACCTCGTCGAACGCGACAGCGGCGATCTGGACCCCTTTGAGAGTCTGAAGATCAGCTTTGAGAACCTTCGCGGCATGGGGCTGCATTAAGGCACGCGTCCAGGTGTCAGCTTGTCGGATCGGCGGGCAACAGTTTGCGGTCCCACGTCCAGTTGACGTCGGGGTCCTTACTGAACGTCCCCGCGGCCTGGTGAATGCAATCCCGACAGATCCACGCTTGCGGGTTAGCGTGCGACGGCGGGGGGGTCAGACCGTAGCCGACACTGCCCATCGGCCGATCCTGAAGACACATCGTGCACGCCCGGCCAACGGTGCTCCCGCCTGCCTGCGTCAACGCCTGCTGCAAACACGTCAGGCAGATGACCGAGCCGTGATGACCTTCGATCATCGGCGAAACCTGATCCCAGTCGGTTCCACAGAAGTCACAACATATGATGACGCCCTCGGGCACGTTGCGTTGCATGGCAGATGGTAGGCCTGTTGCGGAATCGCTGATCATATTTCGCATCGCGCTGCGGATGCCTCCGAGCCGTCGCTCGTGGTAGGCTAGCCGACGCCATGACACAACCACGCCTGATCGTGATGGATGATGCCCGCGGCGAGTTCGGCCCGTTGACAGACCTGCGCGCCGGTTTCGAGTTGCGCACCGGTGCGCTGACCACTCTCCAACGCATCGAGTCCAGCTTAGGTCGCCCCGCTCAAGGCCTGTGGCTGCGCGATACGACGCTGCGTGCCGTGGTGACCGAACGCCACGACATCCCCATTAACGATCTGTCTGGCGATGATGATTGCCTTCTGGTCAACGGTCGCTGGTTGGGGCTCATCGCAGCGAAGCGAATTGCCGGGCTGCAGCGCGGGAGTGCGATGATTTGGCAAGATGACATCGTCGCCGCCTGTCTTCCCACTGATATGGCGCGTGGTGTAGCCGAGGGGCAACCCCTGCCTGCGGACGTGAACATCCAGCGCTGTGAGGCATCGCCACTCATCGCGCGACCCTGGCATATCCTCGATCAACTTGAGGCGACGCTTGCGCACGATCTGACCCTGACCCATCACCCGCGGATCAATACTGCACCGCCCGCGTGCCATCGCATCGGTGACCACGCGCTGCATCTTTCACCCTCGGCACAAGTCCAACCTGGCGTAGTCTTCAACCTCCAACTCGGCAGCGTGGTCATCGATGACGATGCCTTGATCGGCGCCGGCAGTGTCATCGAAGGGCCTTGCTACATCGGTGCCCACACGCAGCTTGCGGCTCATACCTACCTGCGACCTCACACCGTCATCGGCCCGCAATGCAAGGTCGCCGGCGAGATCAGCTTCTCAATCATCCACGGCTTCTCCAACAAAGCTCACTTCGGCTACCTCGGCCACAGCCTCGTGGGATGCTTCGTCAACCTCGGCGCGGGCACGACCGTCAGCAACCTCAAAAACACCTACGGCCACGTGCGGGTCGCGCTTCGCCATGATGCGAAAGCCCAGGACACTGGGCGCACGTTCTGCGGCCCGATCATCGGCGATTTCGTCCGCACCGCCATCGGCTCCCGGCTGCTCACGGGCTCGTGCATCGCCACCTGGTCGATGCTGGCGCTGTCATCCTTCGCACCCAAAATCACTCGGCCCCTGGCGTTCCATACCGATGCCGCTGCCGAGGGTGAACCCGCGAGGATGGACAAATTCATCGCCACCGTCCACGCCATGATGGCGCGTCGCAAAGTTGAACTAACGCCCGCGCTTGAAGCGCGTCTCGTCGCGCTTGCGGGTTAGCGCAGGCTTAACGGCGCCGTGGGCCTAGAGGAACCTCAGGTGAAGGTTCAAAGGAACTGCCAGTCGCCCGTCTGAAGTGTGTACACCCACAGCAGCGCGTTGGTGATGCCGTGAGCCCAGACCACGGGCCCGAGTCCCAGCTTGCGCGAGTCCTGCGAATCAGCACCACTCACGACGCGGTTGGTGTACCAGACCAACCCGCAGTACGCGATGCCGCAGAAGATCGTCCCGGGCCAATCGCGGGGGATGTGGCTCATGGTGAATAGCAGCGTCGAAACCGTCACGCCTAACACCGTGAGTTTGCCCAGCGGGTTATGGAAAAACTCTTGGCCGAAGATGCCGTGATGCTGATGCGCCCGGCGGCCTAGCTCCGTCTGCACCAGCCAATCGCCCACGACGGGCATGTCCTGGAGAATCTGCACGATCCCGATGGCGGTGGGGCGGAAGCGATTGAAGCTGCGCAGGATCAGCGAGCGAATGAACAGCTCCTCAAACAGTGGCACGATGATCGACATGCCCAGCAGCCGCAGCACCAGCGCCACCCAGCCCACCGTCGGCCCCATCATGCGGGGATCACGAAAGTCCATTGGACCATCAGCCTTGGTCGTCGCGAAGTAGGGCGGGTCGGTGTCGCCGTAGTCGATGACGCCCAGCGGCTTGCCGTCAAGCATCGCCTGGGTCCGCACGTCAAACTCGCCCGACATCGCCCAACCCAGCAGCACCCAGGCTGCAAAGACGATCACACCCACCACCACAGCCGACCAATGAAACTTCAGCGTCAGCTCAGGCAGCAGCTTGCGGTAGCGCCACAGCAGATAGCCCACGGTGAGACATTGCAGCGTGTAGAGTGCCGGGTACGCCATGGGCACGACGGGTCGTGCAAAGCCGATGACCAGGAGAAACACGCCGTAGACAGCAAATGGAACAACTCGCGGATGCCAGGGATGTTGCGCCATCCAGGCATCAAAGGCATTGGCGGGCACAAACGCCGGCGCTGCTGAGACAGGCGCATCGCCCCCAGCGCCCGCGGCGCAGGTCGTGTCCGTCGTGTGCGTCGTTGAATCCTCCGGCGTGTTCATAGGCCCACTTTATATCGGATCAATCCGCCACCGTGGCAAGCGATTTGTCACATGGTGGGAACCGCGAGGCGACCTGTGCGTCCAACTGGGGAGTTGTGGCTCGAATCGCCCGCACTCCTACTACGAGGAATCGCCATGAAAATGACCCACCTGACCTTTGGTTTCCCCCCCGGCTTTACTGCCCGGTCCACCCGCACCCTCCGCCACGGCCGCACCCTCGGCACGCTGTGTGCCATTCCCACCTTGGCCCTGGCGCTCGCGGCCTGCAACAACCAGACGCCATCGACTACCCAGACGACCGCGAGGCCCGATGCAGCCGCTACGCAAACGGGCACGGACAACGCTAACGCTGCTCACGTCGCCAATACCGGCCAGACTGCGCCTGACGGCACGACCAAGAAGGTCGACGTGCCCAAGCCGCGAGAAATCGCGACGTTTGTCCGCACCAGCATCGACTGGCTTGTCGAGGCGCAAAATCCCAACGGCGGATGGGGGGCGGGCTCGCACTCAGCGCAGGATGTTCGCGACCCGCATCAGGTGCAGACGGATCCTGCGACCACAGCCTTTGCCGCCACCGCGTTGTTGCGCTCGGGCCACAGTCTGACTTCGGGCGATCACCAAGCCGCTGTTCGCCGCGCCACGCAACACCTCATTGATGTGGTGGACAAAGCCGCTGATGAGGGCCCTCGGATCACCGACCTGCAAAACACGCAGCCGCAGACCAAGCTCGGCCAGCTCATCGACACCGCGATGACCGCCAACTATCTGGCGCGGGTTGCCACGACGCTGCCTGCGACGGACCCGATCAAGCCGGGCGTCGATCGAGCCCTGGCCAAGTGCATCAAGAAATTGCAGCAAGGTCAGCAGCAGGACGGCAGTTGGGGTCAGGGCGGCGGGTGGGCGCCGGTGCTCCAAAGTTCCATGGCCACCAACTCGCTGGAGCTGGCGCAGGCCGCGGGATTCACTGTCGACCAGGACAAGTTGGACAACGCCAAGAAATATCAGCGCGACAATTTCGACGCCGACACCGGCCGCGCCAAGGGTGATGCAGCCGCGGGCGTGGAGCTTTACTCCTTTGCCGGGTCGCAGCGCGCCAATGCCAGCGAGGCCCGCGCTGCAGATGAACTGGTCAAGGATGCCAAGGCATCGGGCAAGGTCGCACCGACTGCGCCGATGACCACAGAGACACTGGTGGCGGCGGGCGCCAGGCCCGAGGCGGCACGCGGAATGGCTGACGCGTACAAGCAAAATGAATCGCAGGTCAACCGCGTCCTGGGGGATGAAGGCTTGCTCACGGGCTTTGGTAACAACGGCGGCGAGGAATACCTGAGCTACATGCTCACCAGCGAGTCAATGGTGATCACCGGCGGCGAGCGTTGGACGCAGTGGAACGACAAGATTCACGAGCGTCTGGCGAAGATTCAAAACGCCGACGGCTCGTACTCGGGTCAGCACTGCATCACCAGCCCGGTCTTCTGCACCGCCGCGGTCGTGCAATGCCTCACCGCTGATCGTGATGCTGAGATCTTGGTAAACCTCGCGAAGATGAATGCAGCGAAGTAGAGATACGGAAGAGCGCTGCTTGACGAGCGCGACGAGATAGTGGTTGGGCTATCGCAGGAAATCGCCAACCCGGTGATACAATACTTCAGGTAGGTACCTGTTAAATCGTAACACCGGGATAGGCACAAACGGACAGTCTGCCTTCGCCGGGGTTGGGCAGGCTGTCCGATTATTTTCGTGCCGACATGGCAACCGCAGTCGATTCATCTCGGTTTGCTGGCGTCACCTGCCCGACCTGTGGCTATGACGTCCGGGGTCTACCGCAAGCTGTTTGCCCCGAATGCGGAAAGGCCTTCGATCCACTCGCGCCACCGTCTCCAAGAAAGCGTTGGGTCATCGGGTGGCTGGCGTCGGCGGTGGCAGTTTGTGCGGCTGCGTACATCATCTGGTGGACGGCGAACCTGACACTGGCGTACGTACGCGAACTTGGGAGTTGGTGTGGCACCGGTCGCTTATCGATTTGGTCGAGGATGGTTATGTCCGTCCCGCTTGCACTCATCGTGCCCGCTTTGGCTTGTGGCGTGAGTTGGTGGGCAGGCAAGGGTGTTGTTGTAGCGCGCACCGCCGCCTTAACCGCCGCCGCGGCCTGGTTGGTTTGCCTGGTGTTTATCGAGTTCGTGGCGTGAGGGTGGCGCAGTTAGAGAGCCATAGTCTGGCGCACAAAATCCACCCACTTCTCACGGCGCAACGAGCGACGGCCGCGGGGTTGAATCCGCGGCGGTGCTCTGATCGGGGCCGGTTGCATCCGCACTGCGTGGCGATCCTGCGTTGCCTGCATCGGAGATGCGATCCACTGGCGCGGGCTGCTGATCTTTCGCCGGGCTGGCCAGCGCTTGGGGTTGACGCTTGGCGTCGTCGATGGTCACCAGTCGTGACAGGGCGGTCTGGTTGAGGCGGTTGTAGAGTGCCAGGGCGCGGGCTTCGGAGAACTGCGGGCTCACACGGGCGCGAAAGATGCCTCGCGCGGGGTTGTACCAGAAGGCGGCCTGCCTGGACTTCGTCACGACGGGGTCGGGCGGGTGGTCGGAGGTATCGCCCGATGGCGCGATGTCCAACCAATGGCCCGCGTTGGGCGTCAGCGGATTCTCAGGCAAGTTCCCCAGGAACCAGGCGGGCGAAATCGTCGGAGGTGCCGCGTCTTGCTCACCAATCTGCACCTGCAAGGCGCCGTGGTAGATCGCCTGCTCGTGAAGCCGGGCCAGCGACTGATGGACCCGCGAAATCTCGGCGAGTTGCGCGGTCTGATGGCGGTGATACAACAGCACACCGGCGAGAATGCCGGCGAGCATCAAGGCGATCAATGTGTCAACCAGCAGGCGCATGGGTAGGTGGCGGCGACTCCCCCCGGCCCGAAGCCTTCGGGTACCCCGCGTTGACGGAGTATCATCGTTCGTCATCGGCGGCATGGACCTGGTACTTGAGTGCCGCTTGCGAGGGCATGGAACATTCCGCGGCGAGCCCAAACGTCAGCGTCACCGGGTGCAGCGGATCACCACCAGCGTGGTGTCATCCATGCGGGGGTTGAGCCCGGCGAAGCGGCGCATTTCCCATAGGACATGGTTGACCGCATCGTGGGCGATTCGGCCGCCAGCGTCACGCAGGGCTTGAATGACCCGTGGCCGACCAAAGCGCTCACCGCTGAAGTTGAGCGCGTCCATGAGGCCATCGGTGTAGAGCAGCAGCATGTCGCCGGGCTCGAACGTCAGGATGCCACGCTCGTAGGTCTGGTTGGGGTCCACGCCCACGACCATGCCACCCGCTTCCAGGCGGATGATCTTGCCTCGGCGGAGCAGCAGGGGCGGTTCGTGACCGGCGTTGCAGTACGTCATGCGGCGGGTCACGGGGTCCAGCACGCCATAGAAAAGCGTCGCAAATTCACTCATGAGCGTGTCGCGCGAAAGAGCGACGTTGACTCGGCTGACGATCTGATCGATGTCGTAGAGGTCCTGTGCGTAGGCTCGCAGGCTCGAGCGCACCGCAGCCATGAGCAAACTCGCCGCCAAGCCTTTGCCCGAGACATCCGCCACCGCCAGGCCGAGATTGCCCGGCAGGTCGATGAAGTCGTAGAAGTCTCCGCCGACTTCAAATGATGGGACGTAGCGTGCGGCAATTTCGAAACCTGCGACGGTGGGCAGGGTCTGAGGCAACATGCGCAATTGCACATCGCGCGCCATGTTGAGCTGCCGTTCGACTCCCAGGTTTTCCAGGCTCTTGGCTGCCAGCTTCGCGTTGTTGATCGCAGCCGCCAGCAGGTGTGCCATGGCACTGAGCAGGTCGGTCTCGTAGCGTGAGAATTGTCGAGGCTCACCCGTGAAAAGCTGCACCACGCCGATGGGCTCGGCCTGATATATCACCCCGGCGCAGAGCATCGACGCCAGGCCTTCACGTTGGGCATCTTCGGGATAGATCACCCGCGGGTCGTGGCGCATGTCCTGCACGTAGGCGATCCCGTCGGACAACGCCTCCTGAAAAATCGGGCTCATCTCCAGCAGGATCGGCCCCTTGGAGAGGTAGTCCTCCGAGAGGTTATACACGGCGCGAGTGATGGCCTCGATCTTGTCGTCATCCAGCAGGCGGATACCCGCAGCTTTGACGCCCAGAGCCTCGGCCAGCACGCGCGAAGCATTGTCCAGCAGGTGCTGCAGATCGCGCTGTTGCGACAGCTCGGTGCTGAAGGCGTAGAGCGTCGTGAGCTCATCGATGCGCTGGCGGAGTTGAAATTCCTGGTAGCACAGCCGGGCAATCGAGTTGGCCATGAGGTAGAGGAACTGCACGGCAGCGGGGCGGTTGGCGGCTTGGGCAGTGCTCGCCGCATCGGGCCCGGGCTGCGATGGCGGGCCATCCGTGTGCAGCGTGATCGACCCGAGTTGCTGCCCCTCGACGATGATCGGCGCCGTGAGCGGGCCCTGATCGCCGCGGCTTACCTCGTCGGCCATGAGCCAATCCAACACGCGGTCGCTCTCATCTCGTGCGGCTGCATCGGTGGGCGAAGTCACCGGCCGACCGTCGGCATCGTGGATGGTGGTCGTCAGGCGAGTCAAGGCTGTGAAGCTGTCCTGCAACTCCTGAAGTGTGCGCACATCCACGAAGTCCGTCAGCGATGGACGCGTGGCTGATACCGCAGCGACGGATAAACCGCGCGGCGGCGCTGCACCATCATTCGCTACATCGGCAGCGGCACCGATGGCATCTGCAGCGGTTGTCGCCGGCGGGTCACCGGGTTGATCTTTAGCTAGGGGCGCTGGGCTGGGCGTCACGAAAGCGGTCTCTTGAGTAGTGATGGAAATCGATGTAGTAGGGGGGCTGGGCTAAGCAGTGCAACAGACGAGGATATCAGGGAGTGGTCCTTACTGAGCCGGTGCCGGTGCCGAAGGCGTGCGATGCTCGTTAGGCTGGCGCTGCTTGTCGGCATCGCCCTGCTTGTCCGGCTGCGGCAACCACAGCCTCTGCAGCACCGGCAGCAGCGGGTCCTGCGGCGTGCGGGCTTCCGTCACATCCAGCCCGTACTGCACAAGCTTCGGCGTGTTGAACTGGTAACCCAGATACGCCAGCAGCAAGGCCGCATCCGTCAACCGCTCGGAGGTGTCAATGTGGTTCATGAGTTGATCGCGGATCCACTCGACCCGCTTGGCGTGGGGCAGCAGCTTGGCGTCGTAACGCACAGCAATCATCTCGGGATGGTCCTCGAAGAGTTGCCGCAGATTCGTCGCCGCCGACTTCACCATGCCCGCGCCGAGTTGAGCATGCACCAGCCCTAGCGATGCGGGCGGATAGTCGGGCACGAGTGTCAGCACGTGGCGATATTTGTTCTCGGCATCGAAGTAACGACCGCCCGCCAGATCGCCCTCAGCCTCGCGCAGGATGCGGTTGACCACCGTGTCGCGTTGTCCCGCCAACGTCGCCAGCACTTGCGGGTCCTTTCGCAACGCTGCAACCAGATCGCGCATCGCCGGGTCCAGCGCGGAATCATCGCCCCGCGGCATAGCGCCCATGTCACCGGGTGCGCCTGTTCCGCCTACGCCCCCATCGCCAGGCTGTCCGCCCGCCCCATCACCAATCCCACCATCCCCCACAGGCCGCCGCTCCCAAGGCCTGATCTCACCCTCCGCCCGCAGAC
>JBGSTK010000202.1:0-3746 GCA_041736565.1 Phycisphaeraceae bacterium
GCACCACCGCCCATCCCCGGTGTCGCCGCGTGGTTCGTCGCCATCGACGGTCAGCAATCCGGCCCGTTCGACAACCAGACGCTGCAAGGGCAGATCAAAGCTGGGCGGGTCGCGCGCGAAACGCTGGTGTGGAAGCAGGGCTTGAGCCAATGGGCCAAAGCCGGTGAGCAGGCGGAGCTAGCGCCGCTCTTTGCTGCAGCTCCGCCGCCGATTCCACCGTCACCGTGATGCGGGTGACAGCCGCGCCTGAATAACTACGCCCCGCATCCGCGCCGCAACACTCTCGTCAGATCACACGCCTCCAAATCCCAACCCGATTGCATTGATGACGCAGGCCGATAGCGACAACGCACCCGTCGAGTTTGAGCCTCTTGAAGACACCCCGGGCCAAGCGCGCCGCCTTGCGCCCCAAGCTGATGCCGCCGCCACATCATCCGCCGCCGCCGAAGCGCTGTCCACCACCGCCGCCGCCGCCGACAATCAAGCGCCACCCTCAGCACAAGGCCCACGCTACTTCCCCTGCGAGCAATGCGGCGCGTCCCTCGCCTTCTCCCCCGGCCAACAGGCACTCTCCTGTCCGTACTGCGGCCACGTCACGCCGATCCTCCTGGCCGCCGACGCCGTGGCGGAACACGACTACCTGACCTTTCTCCGCGACATCGCCGACGAAGCGCCGCTGACGGAGAAGCAGTTGATCCGCTGCAACACCTGTGGCGCTCAGACTACTCAGCCGCCGCACATCGTCGCGTCGTCTTGCGCGTTCTGTGGTTCGCCCGTCGTCACGCAGACCATCACGCAGCGCAGCATCAAGCCCGAGTCGCTCCTGCCCTTCGTCATCACCCGCAAGCAGGCGCAGACATCCTTTGACCAGTGGCTGGCGTCACTCTGGTTTGCCCCGTCGAACCTCAAGCAACTCGCTGCGACGGACGGCAGGCTCACGGGCATGTACGTGCCCTACTGGACCTACGATTGCCGCACCGTCACGCACTACACCGGCCAGCGCGGCGACGACTACTGGGTCACCGAAAGCTACACCGTCCACATCAACGGCAAATCGCAACGCCGCACCCGCCAGGTTCGCAAGACCCGCTGGCGCTCCGCCTCGGGCACCGTGCGAAACAGCTTCGACGATCTGCTGGTCCTGGCCAGTCGCTCGCTGCCGCAAAAATACATCGAGGCCCTGGAGCCTTGGGACCTCGACCACCTCGTGGCCTACAACGATGATTTCCTCGCGGGCTTCAGTGCTGAAAGCTACCAGCTCAGTCTCGACGAAGGCTTCACCGTCGCCTGCGGACTCATGGAGCCCGCGATCCACAGCACCATTCGCAGCGACATCGGCGGCGACCACCAGCGCATCAGCACCACCGACATCCACCACCACGACATCACGTTCAAACACCTGCTGTTGCCTGTTTGGATCAGTGCCTATCGCTACCACCAGAAAGTTTTTCGCTTCCTCGTCAACGCCCGCACCGGCGAAGTGCAGGGCGAGCGGCCGTGGTCGTACTGGAAGATCACCGCGCTGGTCGTCACGATCCTCATTGCGCTGGGCATCGTGGCGATGGTGTTCGCCGTGTCGCGGCAGTAGCCGTAGGTCGCCGATGCCGTCGCGCCGCCGTTTTCCGCCTCGCCTTTGCGTCAGGAGTCACCATGAAAGATTCAGCCGCCTCCGCAACGCCCGTCGATGATCAGGGCCGACTCCTGGGCGATTTCGCCTGTCAGCGTTGCGGCTACAACCTTCGCAGTCTCTTGCCCACGGGCATTTGCGTCGAATGCGGCACGCCTATCGCCCGTTCGCTCCACGGCCGCAACCTCGCCGCCTCCGATCCGCGCTGGCTCGATGTGCTCGCCTCGGGCTTCGTCATCCTCTGGATCTCCGCCCTCATCGCTGCCGGTGCAGCCGTTCTGACCGTGGTGCGAGAATCGATCTCGACGCTGCCGGTCTGGCTCGATGCCACGCTCAGCGCTCTGATGTTCGTCACCGGCGTCGTTGGTTGCTGGCGTCTCACCACGCCCGAACCCGATGCCCTCAAACCTGAACGCCCCATCAACGCACGCATCATTTTCCGCTACGCCTTTGGCATCGCCGTCGTCGGCTCGTTCTTCCTGGCGGTCGTGCCCACATGGTTTGGTCTTTCGATGTCATCGCGACTCTTCAACCTCGTCACCATCGCGCTGGCCCTTTGCGGTGCCATCGGTCTCGGCGCTCTACTCGTCCACGTCCACGATCTGGCACGCCGCCTCAACGATCGCGGCCTGGCGCTGCTGGCGATCATGGCGGAATTCACGCTGGTCGTCACGGTCATCGGCTTCGCTGTCTTTGCGTCAAACTTCCATTTCAAAATCCTCCACAGTCAGTTGCTGGGCCCACTCGTGGCCAGCAATTTCGGAGTCATGGTCGCCCATTCGATCGTCCGATTTGCCTCCTATTGGGGTGCGGCTGTCTTTTCAGCCATGCTGCTGGTGCTCCTGCCCCTCTTCTGGAAGCGCATCGCCGACACCGCTGCGCTGGCGCGACGCACCTGGGCCTCGCCATCACCTACGCCAACGCTTTCATCTTCGCTAACGCCCTCGACAACACCCTCAGCCACGGACACGCCTCGCCCCGCGCAGTGACCCGCATGTGCTACAACAACCGCTATCCACGTGTGCCCAATCGAAAGTAACACCATGACAGTCCCGGATCGCCGCGCCAAGACTTTCCACGAAGCCGCCCGCGAACTACTCACCACCTGGTGCGATGGTCTGCTGGGCCTCCAAATCACCGACTCACCCTGGCGCGATCTATCCGGCGGCATCCTCTGCCCCGCCTGCGGTCGCGTGCATGGCCGCTGCGCCGACGCCATCTACCCGCTGATGCACATGGCGCACACCACCGGCCAGGACAAGTACCTCCAGGCCGCCATCCGCCTCCAATCGTGGTCGCACAAAGTCTCCAAACCGGATGGCGCTTGGGTCAACGACATCGCCATCAACCCGTGGAAAGGCATCACCGTCTTTGGTGCCATCGCGCAGGCAGAAGCCCTGCGACACCACGGCCAAATCCTGCCCGATGACGTCCGCCAGCAATGGCGCGATCGCCTTCATCGTGCAGGTGAATACGTCTTTGCCAACTTCACGATGGAAACCGCCAACATCAACTACCCGGTCACCGCCGCCTATGCGTTGTTGCTGCTGGGCACGATGTTCAACGAGCCCACCTGGCTGACGCGCGGCCGAGAGTTCGCGCACGGCACCATGGCGTACTTCACGCAACACGACGGCCTGCTCCACGGCGAAGGCAGCCCGCGAAATGAAGTGAGCCCCAAGGGTTGCCGACCCGTCGACCTGGGCTACAACGTCGAAGAATCCCTGCCCAGCCTCACGCTCTACGCCAAACTCGTCGGCGACAGCGACATGCTCGACTTCCTCACCGATGCCTGGCGTAGGCACCTGATCTTCATGCTCCCCGATGGAGCCTGGGATTGCAGTTGGTCATCGCGCAATTACAAGTGGGCCTACTGGGGCTCACGCACCAGCGACGGCTGCCAGGCTGGTCTGGCACTCCTGGCGGATCGCGACCCGACCTTCATCGAAGCCGCGCGGCGAAACCTCGACCTCTACGCCCGCTGCACTGCCAACAACCTGCTCTACGGCGGGCCTCACTACCTCGCCCACGATGAATCGCCCTGCGTCCACCACACCTTCTGCCACGCCAAAACCCTCGCCACCCTGCTCGACCACGTCCCCCACGACATCCCCAACAC
>JBGSTK010000189.1:0-13801 GCA_041736565.1 Phycisphaeraceae bacterium
ACCGGCGGGCTTCTGCTCGGACTGGCGGCCGGCGCAAAGGTCTGGCCGGTGCTCTGGCTGCCGCTGCTGCAGCGTCATGGCTGGACCACCTGGCGTCGCGGCATCGGTGTGACCATCGCCTTCGCAATCCCCGCCGCTGTACTGGCCCTGCCAATTCTGCTGGGCCGGCTCGACGCCGGCAGCGGCTTCACCGCCTACGCACAGCGATGGCAGATGAACGACTCGGCTTACCTGCTCATTCACGAGGGAGCGAAACTGCTCTGGCCCGATCACGCCCAAGTGCTCGCCCGGCTGATCGTCGCCGCGGTTCTGCTGAGCGTCATGGCATTCTGCGTTCGCAGATTCCGACCCACGTTCGATGGCCTTGTGGTTGGTGTCACGATCATCACCGCCACGTTGTTCCTGCTCAGCCCCACGCAGTTCCCATGGTATTACCTGTGGCTCCTGCCGCTGCTGGCACTGCGCCCGATGTGGTCGCTGCTGGCGCTGACCGTGACCCTGCCGCTGTACTACCTGCGGTTCCCGATGGACGCGATGGGTCACGCGGCCTGGTTCGACTATGGCATCGTGTGGATCGAGTTCGTCCCGGTGTGGTTGTTGCTCGCATGGGAAACGTGGCGTCGATCTCCCAACGCCGACCCGAGCGCATCGCGGCTGCTAGCCCCGGAGCCATCAGGCGATCTACACGTTGGAACGCAAACATGACCGTCGCGGACAGGCAGATCATCGCCGTTGGCGCAGGCCATGGTCATCTGCACTTGGCGCAGCATGCTGCAATGTTGGCACAACGCGGCATCCACCTGACACTGATCGACCCCGGCCGATTTTGGTACTCTGGCCTGGCGACAGGCATGCTCGGCGGCCGGTATACGTCCGATCAGGACACGATTGATCCGCAGCCGCTGGTTGAGCCGGCGGGACGATTCATCCGTGGCCGCGTCGTGTCAATCGACCTGCAACACCGGCTGGTCAAGTTGGATGACGGGCAATGCGTGCCGTTCGGCCGACTGTCCCTCAACGTGGGCAGTGACGTGGCCACCCACGGGATCGAAGGCAGCGAACATGCATGGGCTGTCAAGCCCATCGCCAATCTGGCCGGCTTGCGAGACGCACTGGAGCAACGACTGAGCGGTGAAGGCATGCCGCGCGTCTCAGTGCTCGGCGGCGGCGCGACCGGTTGCGAACTCGCGGCCAACTTGCTTAGCTTAGCCCGTCGCAGGTCTGCCACGGTTCATTTACGCTTGTTCACGGCAAACGATCGCCTCATACCCGATGCACCAACCGGCGCGTCGCGATGGGCAACTCGCGTGCTCAAGAAGCAGGGCGCAACGGTTCAACTGCGAACCCGCATTGTCGCTGTGGCGAAAGATAGTGTGCAGGATGAAGGTGGGCAGCGCTGGCCGAGCGATGTCACCGTGCTGGCGACTGGTTTCAAGCCGCCGAGTTGGCTGGCGTCGGTCGGCCTACCGCTGGGTGAGCGAGGCGGTCTGCGGGTGGGGGCGACCTTGCAGTCGCTCGGCGATCCGCGTGTGTTCGGTGTTGGCGACTGCATCGACTTCTCGCCGCGCACGCTGCCCCGGCTTGGTGTGTTCGGCGTGAAGCAGGCTCCGGTGCTGCTGCATAACCTGATCGCCAATATCGCGGGTGACTCGATGCGGCCCTACCGTCCGCAATCGCGATGGCTGTCGATTCTCAACTTCGGTGACGGCCGCGCGCTGGCGACCTGGGGTCCGATGTACGCCCATGGGTATTGGTGTATGCGATGGAAGAACCATCTTGACCAGAAGTTTCTCAAGCAATACCGCGTGAACTGAAATGAACCAACCCGACGACAACAACCTGCTGGGCCGACTAGGAACGCTTGATGTGGCCGTCATCATGCCTGCTCTGAACGAGGCCCGGGCGATCGGCCACATGCTGGATGCAATTCCCGATTGGGCGAGGCGGGTCGTGGTGGTCGACAACGGTTCGACGGACGGCACGGCCGAGGTGGCTCGCGGTCGCGGCGCAATGGTGGTCCACGAGTCGCGACGCGGGTATGGTGTGGCTTGCCTGCGGGGGCTTGCCGCACTTGCCGCGGATCCGAAGGGCGGCGCGCCGGACATGGTGGTATTCCTGGACGCCGATTGCAGTGACGACGCCAGCGAGATGCACAGAGTCGTCGAGCCGATCACGTCAGGTGACGCCGACATGGTCATCGGCTCTCGCGTGCTGGGTCATGCCGACCCCGGTTCCCTAACACTGCCACAGCGCTTTGGCAACGCGCTGGCGACGGGCCTGCTGCGCCGACTGTGGGGCGTAAAGTGCACGGACTTTGGTCCATTCCGGGCGATCCGGTTCGATCACCTGGCCCGGCTTCGCATGGATGACCTGGGCTACGGCTGGACCGTGCAGATGCAGGCCCGCGCCGCGGCGGCCGGCTATCGCGTCGCCGAAGTGCCGGTGACGTACCGCCGGCGTATCGGCAAATCAAAGATCTCCGGCACCGTTCGCGGCGTGATTGGCGCGGGCACGAAGATACTCACCACTATCGCACGTGAACGGCTGCATGCGCCAACCCGCGGTACCCAACACAACCGAATCATCGTTTTCTCCCGCCTGCCGCAGCCGGGCAACACCAAGACACGCATGATCCCCGCGCTTGGCCCCGATGGCGCAGCCGATCTTCAACGCCAGATGACCCGACGCACACTCGCCACCGTGGACCGTACTGCGGCGTTGATTGACTGCGAATCCGAGGTCCGTCACGCCGGTGGCACAAGCCAACAGATGGCCGACGTGTTCGGTTCGAGCCGACGCTATGTCCCGCAGGACGGAGGCGATCTCGGCGAAAGACTCCAACGGGCCTTCGCCAACGCCTTTGGCCAAGGCATGCACCGGGCGGTCTGCATCGGTAGCGACTGTCCATCGATCCGCCCTGATCTGCTGAGTGAAGCCCTGCACCACCTTGCCGACCACGACTTGGTCATCGGCCCGGCGACCGATGGCGGGTACTATCTCATCGGCATGAACCGGTCGCACCCCGACCTGTTCGTCGGCATTAATTGGGGAACCGAAAGCGTCCTGGCCCAAACGTTGGCACGCGCCGAGTCCCTTGGCCTGCGCGTTCATCAGCTCGCCGAGCTATCCGATGTGGATGAACCGGCCGACCTTGAGCATTGGCATCGCCTCAGCGCAGACGGCAACCCCGAACCTCAGCCCTGGCTGAGCGTCATCATCCCCACCCTCAATGAAGCATCATTCATCGTTGATGCGATTCGCTCCGCCCGTCAGTGCCCGAGCGTCGAGATCATCGTCGCCGACGGCGGTAGCACCGATGTGACACTGACACTGGCCCGCGACCATGGCGCGCAGCTCATTCAATGTGAGCCGGGTCGCGGTCGACAGCTTGCCTGCGGTGCCGATCAGGCTAACGGTGATGTGCTGCTCTTTCTCCACGCCGACACGCGCCTGCCCTTCGGCTACGCGAGTGAAATCCGCCGCACGCTCAGCAAGCCCAACGCCGTCGCCGGCGCTTTCCGCATGGCGTTCGATCATGTGAGCATGCCGTTGCGTCTTGTGGAATGGGGCACCGATCTTCGATCCACCTGGCGGCAGTTGCCCTACGGCGACCAGGCGATCTTCCTTCGCCGTAGTACCTACGAACATCTCGGAGGATTCCGCCCCTTGGATGCAATGGAGGATTTCGAGCTGGTCTGGCGTCTGCGACGACTCGGCAGAGTTCATGTCAGCCGCCTCCCCGCCGTCACGTCCGCCCGTAAATACACAACCCACGGCCCGTGGCGAACCGTCCTGCTGCACCAACGGATGATCTGGTCCTGGCTGTGGTGGAATCGTCGTCGGGCGCGAACGCGGCTCGACCAGCCGGTCCGTTACTCCAAAACCGACGGGTGTCTATGACTGAAGCAGGAATCGGGCACCCGATCGCACCGACCATCTCCCCGCCGACCTCGGCGTTCGTGAGAACGCTCGGCCCGGTCCACAGGTTCAAAAGGTTCGGAAGCTCGTGCCACAGGCACTTCTGAACCTTTTGAACCCCCGAACCTGACCGCCCTGTCACGCCACCCTTGGCGTTACAGAAGATGCGGCGCGTCTCTCAACAACTCTGTCTCCACAGCCGACGCGTTCCCGTGCCATCTTGGCAGCCTCGGCGTCCAAGTACCTATGCCAATCTGGCAGAAGGCGAACTTCGCCCACGGCGGCCCGTGTTGGCCAAGTGCGCTGGCTGGTCGCGTCGTACCAGCCGGTTCGCTGGCCGCTACGGGGGCCGGCAGGGGCGAAGTGAAGCAAGCCCGCGACGGACGGACCGGAAGTAAACCACGAGAGCCTCAAATCCGTGCGTGCCCGACCCCTCGGCGAAACTGTTCGTTCGACAAAGCGGACGATTGGCGACAAACTACCCCATGATTTCATGCAGACTTTGACCATCGCAGACGATTGGAATGTGGGCGATGGTCCAGACAAGAGGCGCGTTGATGCCCATATGGGACATTCATCCTGACGAAATTTTGCGGCGTGTATCACGGGACGAATATCGGTTCCTCGCTGCTGAGAAGCCGGCAGCTTACCTGGCGATCCTTGTTGAACTGTATCGTGGGCAGCAGCAGCACATGCAGCTCGAAATGCCGTTTGACAGCCTGCTTGATGCGGTGGCAGATCAGTACCAGGCACATGCTATCGAGCAGCCCACGGTCGCAAGTCGGTTACGGCAGGATCTCAACACGTTGCAAGAGAACGGCAACGTGCAGCAACGCATTGAGCCACGCCGGATCAGGCGGATTCAGGATCGAGGCCTTGACCGTGTGCTCGTGCGGCTGACCGATTCATCGCGCGAGATCCTCACACACCTAGAGACACGATTCGAGCAACGCATGGTCAGCCGCGATACGTCCGCTCGCTTCAGCCTGATTGAAGTTGACGATCTGCTTGGTGACGTCTTGGCCCTGCTGCAACAGGCAGCAGACATCGACCACGATACGGCCTGCCGAGCAGCACGCAGTCTGGCGCGTTCCCACAAAGCAGTGGCGGAAGCGGGTGACGACCTCTTGCGCCTGGATTTGTGGCTGAGCAAGTTGGCGGTGGAGGTGCCCGACCACACCACGCTGCTTGATCTGGTTCAGCGGCTTGAGGGGTACTTTGACCGCTACTTGAGCGAGATCGAGCAGCGACGCCACACATGCTATGCAAAATTGCAGCATCTCGTTGCCGACGGGGCTGCGCCTATTCTTGGCAGGCTTGATGCCGCCATGACACGGGAAGTTGAGGATGATCCGACCCGACAAAGGGCCAGGGTGCGGCTTGCTGCCGAGACGCTGGCGGCCATCCACGATTTTCTCGAGCCCGGGGGCATCCTGGATGAGAGGCGGCGCACCGTGCATGATCGCCTGGCGGATGTGGCCGGGCATCTCAAGAGGTATCTGGCGGAACTTGTTCGTCGCTCGCAACTACTGGAACGGCTTCGCCAACTCAGCCGCCACTTCATCCATGCGAAACAGACCCTATTCGACGATGGAAGAGCCGATGCCTTCATGGTCGATCTGTGGCGATCGGCGCACCTGGTGATTGACGGGATGCCGGGCACCCCGCAACATCAGGCGACGCCAACTCGCCCTGCGCAGTCGACGGGGCCGCGGCAGCGTCCGGCCGGTGCAATCTTCACCCCCCGTCGCGGCAAACGCCAAGGCGAAGCTCGTGCCTTGCTGCTGCAACGACTGACGCAGCTCAACGATTTCATCGATCGGGCAATTCTGCGAGGCCAGAACGAAGCGCCCGTGTCCAATGCCGTGCTGGGTGGACCAGCCGATGTACAACTGTTGATCGCTGCTGTGCGTCTTGGTCGCCAGCAGCGTTCACCGCTGCGACAGCGATATCTCGGCTACCGAGTGACCCGCACTAATGCATCAGCCGATGTCGTACTCGTCACCCGCGATGGGATTGGTAGCCTGCACCTGCCTGAACTAACCTTTCAGCGCGAGTCCCAAGCATGAACCAGAGCCTGATACATGACGAACAGGACCACTTTGCCCTGGCGTTCCGCCAGACCTTCGGCAAGATTGAGGGCACGAAGGCCAGGCGCATTCTGAATATCCTGATGGAATCGCTGTTTTTCTACCGTGAGGACGATGTGGACCTGTTCGGATTGCTGCGTCGGCGACAGTCACTGTTCCGCGACTTCTTCTATGAGTTCTTCGGCTGGCAACTCTATGTGGATGATCGTCTGGCAAGACTGGTTAAAAATGATGTGTGCAATCCAGCGCTGCGACCTTCACAGCGACACATCTTTCACATCAGCGGCAGGCTCCAATTCGTCGTGTTCAGTCTCCTGCTGGAGTTCCATCAGCAGCAGGCTGATGCGCAGAACATCGATCTCGACCGTGAGCCCGAGGTTCGCTTCGTACTGGCTGACTTCGTGCAGTTCGTCTTCGAACGCTATCGCAGGGAGCTGGGTGACCAGGCTCCTGCCGAACAAGAAGTGTTGAATGCGATGCGGCAGGTCTTTCGGGAGTTACAGCGTTTTCGGCTCATCGCTGAGCGCGAGCGGCAAGGTGTTGTGGAAACGGTTGGTCCGGCCGCCGCATTCACCCACGAAGGAATGGACCACGTGCTGTATGCCCTGCTGCCCGGGTTGCGATGCTATCGACCTGAGGCGCTGACACGCGAGGACCTGCTCGGGCGCAGCACCGCACCAGCAAACACTGCGGACGCTGATGAGAGCCATGCGAATGCGGATGATGAGTGTGATACGGCAGATGACGATGGCAACGGAGATGACGCATGAGCCAGTCGCGCAAGCCCCTACGCCTCTCGGCCCTGCGCCTGGTGGGGTTTCACAACTTCCACGATCAGCTCATCCCGATCCGTGGCGACTTGTTCACTGTGGGCAGTAACGAGTCCGGCAAGACGACCATCCTCGACGCCCTGCACATGGTGCTCACCGGCGATCAGCAGGTGGACCTCAACGCCGCCGCGAGCGTGGTGGCGACCCGCGAGCCTGCCCGCAAGATTCAAGGCATTATCCTGCGCGCTGACATGGCAGGCCGACCACGCAAGAAAGGCGGGATCACGTATGTGGCGGCCGAGTTGGCCGAGGCGAATTCGTCGCGGCCGCCGTACACGCTGGTGTTGGGCATGTATGCAGCCGACATGAACAGCCGCGTGCGTCGGTGGGGACTGATCTGCCGCACGCCCGCCGCCGAGTTGTCGTTGACACAGCCTGCCGATGATGGGCGACTGCGCGTCGTGGATGATCGCGAATTGGAAGAGCAACTGGGGCAGCCAATCTGGCGACAGATGGGGAAATACCGTGCTGCGGTGGCGCAATTGCTACTCGACAATTCTGATCAATTCGACGCGATCCTCGACCTGTGGCGGAAGGCCAAGAGCTACCGCGAGCTGGCACGCACCTCTCGCGACCCGGCCAGCGTTATCCGGCAGGTGCTGCCCGCGCCGGACCAGCAGGCATTTGAGAATGTCGCCAAGAGTCTCGCCGATGTGGCGGAGTGGGAGGTGCAACTCAATGAACTGCGCCGGGATGTTGAAGCGCTCAGCCAATTAGAGGACAAGCTTCGAAGCGCCCGCGATGCCCGTGAAACCTACCGTCGGTACACCTACGTGGACGCATGGCATCACGCAGACCGGGCTCGAGGTGAAGTTCAGGCTCTTGAAGACAAGCTTGAGAAGCAGCGCAAGAGTCACGGCGACGTGACCCGTCAGCTTCAGGATTGCCAGAACGAGATCACCGATGCTGACAAGAGCCTCGGAGAGCTGCGCGCCAGCCAAGGGATGCAGCTTGTCGAGCAAGTGAAGGCCCTGGAAGCTCGGTTGGCCGGCTCTGCAACACGGCTTGAGGACAGACGCGAAGCGCTCAGTCAACTGAAGCACCGAAACGAACAACTGACCAAAAGAAAGGAGCAAGACCGACAAACGCTCGATGCGTCACTGGCGAATGCCGCACAGGTTCTGGATGAGGCGCACGCCGTGCTCTGTGAGCCGATGCCGCAGATGGCACAGGCAGCCCGCAACGTTCACAATGCGCTGCCTGAATCGGTGGATACCGGTTTCGATGCTGAGGCGATACTTCAACATGTGAAGCAATTCGAGAAATGGGCAGACGACTGCACAACCCAGCTTCAGCAGAAGGATAGTGAATCAGAGAAGGCCCTGAGCGAGTTGGTCACACAGCGCGATGACAGAGGAAAGGCGCTGGATCGTCTGCGGCAGCATGAGGATCTCGTACCGGAACTGCCCGGCTTGGACGCAGCGCTGGCCGAACTGCAGCGCGGTGGCATTCCGTATCGGTTGCTGTACCAGACACTTGAATTCCCAGATGGGGTGAGTGATGACCAAACCGCCGCAGTGGAAGCGGCGCTGGGCATTGAGCGGCTGGCCACCATCATTGTGCCACCGGCGATGGCGTTACAAGCCAGAGAAGCCGTGGAAGGGTTGAGGGTGGGCCTGCGCGTGCTTGAAGCACAACGGGCTCCGACCATCGCCCCCGGCATCAGTGTGCTGGTAGATCGCCTGCTGGACCGTCTTATCATCGACGATATTCGCGTCGAAGCACATCTGCGCGCCGTGGCGAACGAGATGGCTCTCCTGGATCACGTACCTGATGAGGGCACATCGCTGGCATGGTGGATGACTGACGGCCGCAGCGGGGATCCGGGCGCACGCCGGGCAGGAGAATTTCCGCCTGCCCAGTGGATCGGCGGTCAGCAGCGCCGGCGGCGGCGCGAAGTACGGATCGTCGAGATTCAATCGCAGTTAGAGAACCTCAAGAGCCAAATCGCAGGTGTGCAGGAACAACGGAGACAGTTTGGGCGGATTCAGCAGCATGTCCAGCAGTCACGTGAAATGGTCGGCAATCTGAATCTGCCCTGGGCGATTCAAAGCATCCATCAGAATCTGATTTCCCTCGATGGGCAACTAAAAAACCTACGCTTGGACGTCCAACGCACCAGCAAGGCATGCGATGATGAACAACGCGAACACGACCGGCTGATGAGGCATCTGACTCAGGCGCGGCAACAGGCCCAAGCGGCCAACGCAAACATCCTGCTCGAACAGATCAAGGAGCTGGAAAACGCTCTCGGGGTTCTGCGTAAACGCAAGGAGGCACTGGATAGGACTGCCGGCACATTCGAAGAAAGAGTGACGGGCCTTGAACGGAATCTTGATGATGCTAAGAAAGCGGTGGAGCCAGCTGAGCGAAAGTTGGTAGAAGTGGCCGACGCTCTGCTCGCGCTGCTGGATGGCGTGGACCGCGACACTCTTCATCATCATGTCTTCACTGAGAAGCGTGCATCACAAATCAGGCCGCATAACCTGCAGGAACTGATCAAAACCGCCGTGGGCAAGGAATCGGAAGCAATGGCACAGCTTCGCAGCAGCGATGGCGTCATGAACGCCTTGCTCGCCCAGCGCTACGGGTTCCGCATCGACGACCGGGATGACCGACTCGACATTCTCGACCCCAAAGACCAGACGCTGGCCGCACTGCTTGACCAGCGGCAGGGCGAATTGGCTAAAGCTGCGGAGGCCCTGGGGCCTCGAACGCAGGAGCTGTTCCAGCGGGTGCTCGGCACGGAACTGATCGGCAAACTCCGTGAAAACCTCACCGATCTGCGGCGGCGGCAGCGAGAACTCAACAGTGTGTTGGAGTCGCTTGTGTTCGGCCACAGCCGCTTCCAGCTTCACCATACCCTTGTCGATGATTTCAAGCGGTTCGTGGAATTGCTCGAGTCGGCGTCACTGACCAATAACACCGCCCGCGATGAGCTTGTTCACTACATACGTGAACGCAAGGATGCCTTCGATTCGGAGGGAAATGTGCCCGGCTTCCTCGACTACCGCAACTGGTTCGACTTCAGCCTTCGCCTGCGGCATGTCTCCAACGAAACTGCGGGCGTCGTCGGCTCCGAGGACATGGTCCGTGGCTCGGGTGGCGCTCAGGGCACGCACATCTACCTGCTTCTGTTCGCCATGGCCACGCTGCTGTTCAACCGTTGCGGGGCCCGCCTGCGGCTGCTCATGCTCGACGAGGCGTTTTACGGCGTCGATCCGCAGCGCAAGGAACTGCTACTGCGCTGCGGCAAGCAGTTGAACCTCGATTTCGCCATTGCCACGCCCGATCTGGATGGCACCATCACGGAAGACGGTGGTGACAGCACCACCGTGCTAGTGGAAAAGGATGCCGATGACGAAGTCGACGTGGTGCCTTTTGTCTGGGAGCACCGCCAACCGCAGCAGGAACTGTTCGCCGTCCCCAGGCCCGATGCGGTCATCCCCGGTGCCGATGGTGAATCGACATGAAACGCGACGACCTACACGATCTGCTCGAACGATGGCTGCAAGAGGATAAAGCGGCCCGGCCTGCGGCGGACCTGCTGCTGCGGCGGGGCGCAGCGAAGGGCGCGCTTCCCAGACAATTCACAATCGCCGCTGATAACCCAGCGTGTCCGGGCTTGATGGAACTGTTCTCCACTCGGTATGTCAAGCCCACGGCCGATGGGCAGCGCGTGGTGCTGCACGTGCAGCGATGGGCGCAGCAGGCGGATATCGACCTTTCTGCACTGCTGCAGACGCTGGCCACCTGCACCGGACAGACGCTGACCAACCGACGGCAGCAGCGGCTTGATCGCCAGGCGTTGCTCAGTCAAACGCTGGAGTCGGCCGCATCACGCGATGGATTGTGCGGCTCGGTGGCGCGGCGGGAACGGGAACTGGTTCAGCAGCAGCGCGGACGCACCTGGGCGCGAACGCGGGATTGGTCACCCGCGCAGATGAAGCAGGAGGTCGAACGCTACCTACGTCTTCTCACCGAGGTAGATCGCCTACTCACCGCGCCTGACCGCATGATGCGGGTTGTCCATCTCTCGCGTCTGGCCGCAGGTGATTCGCATTTCCTGCGCCCGGGCAACCAGGTCTGTCGAGACCTGGCGGCGGACCTCTCGGCGTATCACAATTCCATTGATAACGAGCCGGCAACAGCGCCGCCGGCGTGGGACCAGGTGCTGGCCGAAGCGGGCATTGTTGAAAACCTGATCTCCGTCAACGTCCTGCTGTTTGGCCAGTTGTTTTTGCATCACGGTTCGGCCACATGGCACTGGCCTGCGGAGGCTGCGACCGCACGAATGCCGTTGTGGCTGTCCGCCGCTCAACTGGAAGGCATGACTATCTCCGCAGAGTCGCCGATCCGCACCGTCATCACCGTGGAGAATGAAACCTCGATGCTTGACTTGGTCGACCAGCACACCGACGATGCGCAGCTTGTGCTGGTATGCACTGCGGGCCAGGCCAATCGAGCGGTCGTCCGCCTATTGCGGATGTTGCACAAGGCGTTTCCCGCCAGCACGTTTCAGCATCAGGGCGACCTCGATCTACCGGGTATCCATATTCTGCGATCGTTACGCGAACGCACGAAGATCGACATCCACCCGTCCCGGATGGACGCACAGACCTTCGCCCAATATCAGGATCTCCATGGCATTGCCTTGAGTCACACGGAGCAGGCTGCTGTTGATGCTGCCTTACGAAACACTGAATTGCCTTGCCACGATTTGTTGCTGGCCTTGCATCGCAAGGGGAAGCGAATTGAGCAGGAAGCGATAACGCATCGCCTCGAAGCCTGATGCGACACCCTTGCACTGTAGCGCCAGGTGGACCGTGTCTCCCGGTGGATGGAACTGCTGGTCCGCGACCAGAAGGTGGGAACGATGCGTTGTTCGAGATTGAGGAGGCGGCTGCACACGAAAGGTAGTTGTTCGTTCCCCCCTTCGATGGACTTCAACTAGACGACACGCTCCAACGCGCCGGGCGTGCCAATGAACAGATGTGCGCTTGTCGAGAGGTCGTGCCATAGCCGACGCTCCCTTCGCCATGGTGAACAGGCGGCGCTCGACCTTGGTAAAGCGGGAGTCGTCGCCCTTGGCAGCAGCTCGCGGAGCAGGGCCGAGTAGAGCGTGGCCGCCGGCGTCGGTGCGTCGCTGGTCCAGTAGCCTTTGGCGGCCTTCGCCTCGACCATGGCCTTGGTGATCATAGGTTCGCCGGCCGCTTGGAGCACCTTGGCGGCGTCGAGGCAGGAGAGGCCCTCGCGCTTCTTCGATGTGCGGGACTTGGCCTGCTTCGCATCCATGGCGCTCTCGGCCATGGCCCGTTTGCTTGTCGAGCCGCTTTGGGCCACCACCCAAACCGGCGATTCCCGGGTCATATCTCTAGCCCCGTGGCGAGCTTGTGAAAATCTGTAACTTATTTGCCCACAATGGCTTAATGGCCTTGATGTTCCGTCAAAAGCATGGCTTAATGTGGCTGTAACAACAGCAGCCACAAGGAGATAGGCCATGACCACCAAGACCGCCAACAGCACCACCCAACGCGACTGGCACGACCTCAAGCCCGGCGATGTGATTCGCTTCGCCACCGGCTGGTACGAGGTCTTTGACGCCTACCCCGTAGCCCACGACACCGTGCTGGTGAAGCTGGCCATCCGAGCGCCCAAGTGCCCCACCGCCATCGAGACCTACCGCGTACGCACGAAAGCGGGCAGCCAAGCCACCTGCCGCATCTGAAACCACGAACCCCAACTTTGGAGCCAAGCCATGACCACCAAGACGACCAAGACCCTCGAGCAGATCCTCAAAGAGACCTTCCGCTTCACCCGCCGCGAACTGGCATTGAGCTTCGCCTACCAGGCCCACAAGGCCCTGTGGGTGATGCTGGGCGACGACGGACGGTACTGGGTCACCACGCCCGCCAACTGCGCCCGCCTCGAAAAGATGGGCTACGAGTGGGCCAACTAAAGCGCCAAGCCAAGGAGCACCACCATGCGAATCACACGAATCGATTTTGAAGGCAAGCCAGGCTACTACGCCACCGCCCAACGGCGAACGGCTGGGGGTACCGCACCCAACGTGATGGTCGTCACCATCCTCACGCCCGACATGCCCAACGGCCGCGAGCACCATGTCAAGGCCGATTGCCAGGACGACGTGTGGTCCATGGCCCAGTGCCTGCAACACCACCTCGACGGCTGCCGGGGCACCAACAGCATGATCCACGATTACTACCGCGAGCTGCTTCGGCTCAGCGACCTTTAACACCACCACCAGGGAGTAAATGCCATGACCGACACCGATCACGACAACACCATCAGCAAGATCGCCAAGGACCAGATGCAGATCGAAACCCTCCAGACGCGCAAGCACGATGGATTGGATTTCCACACCGTGGCGGTCTGGGAAGCCAAAAGCGCCCTGCAGGCCGCCTACGACGCCGGTCGCGCCGATGCCAACGCCTCCTTGGCCGATGCCATGCGTGAGAACCTCTCGCCTGAGGCCGTAGCGGCCATCGCCTCCTGGCTTCAGCCCGCACACACCAACGATGACGATGTGAACCGCGAGCTCCGCTGGTTCTCCGAACAACTGGCGCTGGTCCTGGGCGGCTGGGACCACCAAAAACGTCTGGCCGAACAACTCGGCCTGTAACCAACCGTTTCCGGAGTGCGCCTGGCCAGCCCCCCGGAAGCCCCCAAACCAAACATGGCCCATGGAGTATCGATCATGAAGAGCAGCGATGTCCGAATCGGCGGAACGTATCTGGCAAAGGTCACCGACAAACTCGTCGCCGTGCGCCTCGACCGCCAGAGCCCACACGGTGGGTGGGAAGCCACCAACCTCACCACCAACAAGAAGGTCCGCATCAAGAGCGCCCAGCGCCTGCGTGGGCCGGCACCGGCCCGAGGGCCCACGGTTGATGAGGCGGCCGCCGTCGCCAAGGCCATCGGGCATCCGCCCGTCAACGCACC
>JBGSTK010000254.1:0-11233 GCA_041736565.1 Phycisphaeraceae bacterium
GATCATCGCAGAACCGTTCCGCCCGGAGATAGAACGCCTGCGCGCCCTGCCTCCCGACGCCGTCGCAGCGGAGGTTGCCGCACTCCTGGGGCGCCTGCTCACGCTGAAGTAGCCTGGGCCGTGGGTTACGATGGACTCCGAAGTTTCGGCGGTTCAAACTGTGTGCCGGGCCTACCTGCGAGAGTTGCGCTGACGCAGTAGCTGCTTCTACGAACCCCTTGGCGAAGTCCTCAACGCCACCAACGGCGCGCGCATCACCCCCGAAGCCCCGCATGCAAATGCGGCGGCTGCGACGACCGCGATCAAATCCACTCACCCCGACTATTCTGTAAAGATCGCCGTTCCGCAACTCGCGGATCGGCGGGCTATACAGTGCCGAGCTGCCGCTCGAAACATGCGAACGCGCCTTTTCGAAAGCGTACCTCCCCGGCCCCTCTATAGCCCAATCCTGTATATAGCCTCAACGCTGCCGGGTTTTGTGTGAAGGCGTCGAGCCGGATGGACATGTAGCCACGCCGCGTCGCTTCGAGTTCGATTTCAGCCATGATCAACTTTGCGATGCCTCGTCCTGCGTACTGCGGTGCAACCATCAAACGATGCACCACGCCGACTGACCCATCTGCCCACGACCACCGAACATTTGCATACGCTGGGGGCTGCTTAGCGTCGAGCGTCGCACAGCCGACAATGATCCCGTGCGATTGTTTGACCACGAAAAGGTTCATGCAACGAACATCGTCGCGAAAGACATCAGCAGTTGGATAGTCTTCGTCCCATTGATCGATACCGACCCGACGCATATGCGCAATGCAGGCCGCCGTCATTTCCATGATGAGCGGCACATCAGCTTCATTGGCAAGTTCAAGCGGCATGGGTCTTCGCTGGCCCGGAGCAACGAATGACGGACCGATACCGGTGGTCGACATCTTCTCTCTCTTGGTCATGTGGTCCCCGTTGATGCTTGCGGTGAAGCAACAGGATAGTCGCATCGGCGCAGCGCATTCGGATGGTGGTGCGCTGCGCTTCCACGACTCGCGTGCTTGATCCATGCGCGGCTCACGCGCACGGTGCGCGGGGTCATCATTGGTGCTCGCGCGAAATTTCGCTTTTGGCGGAGGTGCCAAAAACACGGGGTTTTTGAGGGGTTATGTTTTTCGCATCACTGTTGCATAGGTGTGGATACAGGCGCTATGAGGGGGGGTACAGGGGGGTAGGTGGGGGGTTGCGTCGAGGAGAGGGGGGGGTTGGAGCCGCTTTTTTCGGGCTCTTTCTTAGAATGGGACTCACTTAGCCAGGGTTGCCGGAGTGGTCGGCGGGACGGTTGGCGCGTGCTTGGCGAGGGGGCATTTGACGGCATGGTTGCGGGGTGGGTAGGATAGGGCTAACCAGCGTGTAACATTTACCTCGACGCTGGTGGGTGACGGCGATTTTCCGCCTCCCCGATTCGCTCCGCCAAGTGCGGGAACAACCGGCACGGCCGCCTCGGACGCTGTTAAGCGAATTTCCGACCAACGCCCGCGCCGATCAGCCGATGACGATAATAAGTCATCGGACGCCCACGACTTACAGTGGGTGACATAGATTGACGTTTGCTTAGACTTCTGGTTTTAGTCCAAGGTGGATGTGGCGTGATGGAGAGTTTTAGCCATTCCTGGATGCACGGAACTTGCCATCGCCCCCGGGCGGTTGCGGGTTTGGTGCCGTTTCAGGATGGTAGCCGCCTGTGGGGTCCCCTTAAGCGGGATCGTGGATACCAGCAGCAAGAATCGTCCAATCTGTAATGATCGGCCTTTGTTGGCCCGCTTGACTAACCCTTAGTTCCAGGGTGATAGGCACTTACGCGTCACAGAAGGTCGTGCCCATTTACGCTCGGGCTTACCCGCGCCTGTTGTTTGACTGTCCAGGTCAGCGGCGTGGCTGGCGGCTCGGCGATGAAAGGGCTTGATATGCCTATACATCTTGGGATTTTTCTGGCGCAAGCTGCCGGTCCTGCGGTACCCCCTGCTGGCGCAGGACTTATGATGGCATTGATCGGGGTGGTCGTCGGATTGCTCATCGGTATCGTGGGGGCGGTGCTGGTCCTCAAACTCATCGCGGCACGCTCCGCAGCCGACGCCCGCAAGATCCTCGAGGACGCCCAGCGGACCGTCGTGGATGCCCGCAAGTCCGCCCAGGACATCACCCAGGCAGCTCAGACCGAAGCCCAGACGCTGACCCGGCGGCTTGAGCTGGATTTCCGCGAGGAACTTTCCAAGCGGCGAATCGATTTCGAAAAGGAAGTCGATGAAGAACGCAACGAAATCAAGGAAGCTGAGCGGCGGCTGACCAAGCGCGAGGATAACCTCGACCGCAAGCTCGACACCCTGACGACCAAGGAAAAATACCTCGACGATCAGGATGCGGCACTTAAGAAGCGTGAAGTGGTCGTCAAGCAGAAGGAAGCGGAGCTAGACGGCATCATCGCCCAGCGTAAGGAGTTACTGGAGAAATCACGCGAGGAACAGAAGCAGGCGCTGCTGAAGGTGGCGAATCTGTCGATCGAAGATGCACGCAAGCAGGCGTTGAAGCTGGTGGAGGATGAAGTGCAGCGGGAGGCCTCGCTGCTGGTTCAGCATGCCATGCAACGGGCTGAGGACGAAGCCAAGGACAACGCGCTGAAGATCACATTGCAGGCGATTCAGCGTTACGCCAGTGAGCATACGGCTGAGAGCACGGTCAACGCGGTGCCTATTCCCAGCGATGATCTGAAGGGGCGGGTCATTGGTCGTGAAGGCCGCAACATTCGCGCCTTTGAGAAGGCCACGGGCGTGGATGTGATCGTCGATGATACACCGGGCGTGATCGTGGTTTCGTGCTTTGATCCGGTGCGTCGCGCAGTGGCGGCTGAGGCTTTGAGCAAGCTCATCGATGATGGTCGCATTCACCCCGCACGCATCGAGGAAATCGTCGAGCAGATCAACAAGGAGATGGGTCAGCGGCTCATCAAGTTCGGCAAGGATGCTGCCATTGAGGCGAACATCACGGGCCTGCATCCGCGGATCGTGGAGACCATCGGCCGGTTGCATTACCGCACCAGCTACGGGCAGAACATTCTTCGCCACTCGATGGAGACGGCCTATCTCTGCCAGGTCATTGCGGATGAATTGGGCCTCGACGGCACGATTGCACGTCGCTGCGGGTTCCTGCATGACATTGGCAAGGTGATGGACCATGACACCGAAGGTGGCCACCCTGCCATCGGCGCGGATTTCTGTCGGAAGTTCGGCGAGCGTGAGGAAGTTCTTAACGCCATCGCGGGCCACCACAACGACATTCCCGCCACGAGTCCCTACACGCCGATTGTCATGGCGGCTGACGCGATCAGTGGTGCCCGGCCGGGCGCTCGTCGCGAGACGTTGGAGAAATACATCAAGCGACTCCAGCAGCTTGAGGAGATCGCCACAGCGATGAAGGGCGTGCGTGGCGCGTTTGCCATCCAGGCCGGCCGCGAGGTGCGGGTGATCGTCGATCCCGAGCAGGTCAACGATGCGACCTGCCACGTCATTGCCCGCGACATCGCCAAGCGAGTCAGCGACGAGATGACCTTCCCCGGCGAGATCCGCATCACCGTGCTGCGCGAGATGCGCACGGTTGAGTACGCGAGGTAAGGTTCGCCTGTGGCGGATGACGCGTAGCATCCAGTGGGCGTCGGAATTGCCGTTATGACCAAAGGCGATCATTACACCAAGGTGGTTGAATGGTCCGAAGAGGACGGGTGTTTTATCGGCAGTTGCCCTGAGTTGTTCTACGGCGGGTGTCATGGCGATGACCCGCGCCGAGTCTTCGATGAGTTGTGCCGAATCGTCCAGGAAACCGTCTTGCTCTACGACAAGGATGCCAAACCCCTGCCGCAACCGATGACCGGTCGGCAGGTCGTCAACACCATGCAAGGAATTGAGTAATACATGCCCGGCATTTTTGACCTCGCGCTCTATACCATCCCCTTCGGTTCTCTGGTCTTGACCGTCGTGGCGCTGATCAGTTCTTCGCGCAAGGTTATGGGCGTCGCACGTCATGCGGTACTGTTTCTGGCGGCCTGCTCCTACCTCGGAGGGAGGTTTGCCAGCGATTTGGGTATAAAGGAAGCGCTTAACGCCCGTGCCCTTCATGGCTCCATGGGTGATTCATCCATTCTGGCCTATGACATCGCCGTTTCCATGACCAGCCAACTGACCGCGGGCCTTCTGACACTGGTGGGCGTTTTCTTCTTTACCGTCATCTCGATCAAGATGACGCTCACCAAAACGCCTTCGGCTGCCTGATCGCCTATCTCGACTAACTCCGCTGGCTCGTGTACCATCAGGTGCTACAGGCCCCCTCCGAGGAATCTCATGAACAGTTCTTTGTCCCCCCAAACCGCCTCGTCTTCGGATGCCGCCGCTCAAGCCGCCAGCGAGGAGCGCGATTTGGCTAATTCGACGATTCTGATTGTCGATGACAACACCCAGAACATCGAGTTGCTCCAGGCGTATCTGGAAACCTTGCCGTGCAATCTGCTGACTGCCACCGATGGTGTTGCGGCGATGAAGATCATCAGCGACGCTTTGGCCAGCGAAGGCAAGCAGCCGGTGCCCGATCTCGTTTTGCTGGACATCATGATGCCGCGGATGAGCGGGTTTGAGGTCTGCAAGAAGCTCAAGGAAGCGGCTGCGACGCGGTCGATTCCGATCATGATGGTCACCGCGTTGAATGAGTTGGGCGATATTGAGCGTGGTGTGGAGAGCGGGACGGATGATTTTCTGACCAAGCCGGTGAACAAGCTCGAACTCATCACGCGGGTTAAGAGTCTGCTGCGGGTGCGTCATCTCAAGCGCGAGTTGGATCGTACGATGGCGTACATCGAGGATTTGGAGAGTCGCGGCCCCAAGGGACAGTGAAAAACCGGGGGAGGCAATCGAGACAACGCAGCGCTAAACCGCAGGTGTGACCCCGTAACGCTTGCGGTTTAGCGATGCTTGTGGAACGGCCAGTTGTCATATTCAACTATCCCCGGCCAGGACTGCACCGGCCATCCCCTTTTGACGGGATTCTGCTGGACATACCGGATGGTGCGATGGACATCCTGGGGTGAATCCAGAAACACTTTCCACCCGCCGCGGGTCCAGACCGGATGCTCAGACGGTCGCAGGCCTGAGGCGATGATTGCCCGGCGCGTCTGCGATTGAAGGTTGTCAATCATTGTTTCGGCATGGTCGCGGTGCTTGCGAATGATCAGGTGGAGGTGGTCGGGCATGATCGCCAGGGCGTAACAGGTATAACCGCAGTGACGCACGACATCCGCGATGGATTGTGCCACGCCGACGAACTGACCGGTCGTGAATTCCATCAATTCGTGCTTGAGTCATTGGGCGGCCTGATCATAAAACGCACGGAAATCCCGGCTGGCGGGTTGCGCCTGTTTGCGGCCGAAATGAAGCTCTCCCAGTTCGGCCAGCAGGTCATTGCGGATGCCTCGTGAAGTGCCGCCCCTCGGGTCATTGGGAAGCCACCACCCATAGAGTGTCCACATGAGGTGGTGAGCGATGATCATGGGTCAAGGTTATCGCGGTGGCGCTAAACCGCAAGCGTTGTGGGGTCCCGTTTGCGGGTTGGCGGGGTCAGGTGGCGATTAGGGGGAGCAAGACCGTTTGGGGGGCGAAGTTTTTCTGGACCCAGGCGCGGGCGGCGAGGGATCGTTGGCTGTAGTTGTGATTCAAAGCGACGATGGCTTGGACGGCTTCTTGCGGGGTGGTGAACGGCAGAACGCCGGGGGTGGCCGGGAGGAAGTCCGTCCAGCCGGTGTCGTGGACTAACGCTGGGCGACCCGAGGCGAGGTAGGCGAGCGTTCGTTCGCTGAACCAGCCGGTGCGAGCCGTGGCGTAGGCGTGTTTGGCGACGCCCCACTCGGCTTTGCTTTCGCGGATGAACTGCTGATAGGTCCAGGGGTCGCGGGTGACCTGGCCGACGTCGGCAATGTGCCAGCCGTGCGCTCGGAGCCGATCAGCCGGGGCCCCTCCGCCGATGGCCAGGACGAAGCGTTGGCCGTGTGCTTCGGGGCGGGAAGGCAGGTCGAGGAAAGGCTCGAAGGAGTCGGACTTCTGGCCGAAGCGTTGCCCGGCAAACTCGCGGGGCGGATAGCTGTGCCATTGCATGACCGTGGTCAGCGCGCCCTCGGGCTCGGGCGGTGTCAGCGGCCAGGCGTCCATGATGACGGGCTGTCGCGTCGGGCGCCAGGGCAGGCCATCGTCGGGCATGGTGCAACCGGGGCGGCCGAAGTTTTCGCCGAAGGTGAAGAACGCGTTGTGGAGGCGGGCCATCGCCATCGCGGCTGGATCGGTGAGATGACGTATCTGCGTGAAGGCTGGGTCGGTGTCGATGAGCACTCGCCGGGGCGTCAGCGCCAACCACGGACGCAGGGGGTTGATACCTGAGACATTGAGCACCACATCAGCGGATTCGCAGAACGCCAGGGCACTGGTCGCCATCGGGCCGCGCCATTGCGTGGTGTGGGCATCCCAATAGGCCCAGCGGGTCGAGAGCCCCAGGCGAGTAAAGACATCGCCCGCGAACCGCAGGCCGTAGGTGCAGTCGGCATCGGTGACCCAGCGCGTCGGGTCGTAGCAGGCGGGCTCATCGGTGCTGTCCTCAATGAAGGCGACCTCGTGGCCCAAGCCTTGAAGGCCCAGGACGTACTGGAGGTGATGCCAAGCCATCCCACCCAGTGGGCCGCGAACGATATATCCCAACACAACGATTCGCATGGGCGGCTCCGAAGCATGCCGGGGATGGGACGCGGACTGGGGGGTAATCACCCGACGGCGGGTCGTCTTCAGGCCCGGCACTTTTCATCCCGGCACAAATGACGGTAGCATCTTCCCTGTCATCCGTCCCCGGGGTCAATGGGGACATTTTCATGAAAGGGCATCACATGTCGAGATTTCCACAACAGATCATGATCGCGGCGCTTCTGGTTTTGTCGCTGATGCTGCCGGGCTGCGACGGAGGCAGTTCCAACCAGAGCGGCACAACGCCAACCAACGCGGGCGGAACACCCGCCAGGAAGATGACCATCGGCGTGAGCCTGCCCGCTGCGGATCACGGTTGGACAGCCGGAGTCAACTGGTGGGCCAAGCAGGCCATGGCCGAGTATCCGGAGATACAGTGGGTTTACACCACGGCTGACAAACCTGAGAAGCAGATCGCTGACATCGAAGACATGATGGTCCGCGGGATCGATGCGCTGGTAGTGCTGGCGACGGAGAGCGCACCGTTGACGCCGGTGGCCAAGAAAGTCCACCAGCGAGGGATTTACCTTGTCAATGTCGATCGCGGATTTTTGGAGCCGGTGGCGGACGTGATGCTCGAAGGCGACAACCGCGCCTTTGGTCGCAAGAGCGCTGAGTTCGTCGTCGAGAAGCTGGGGGGCAAAGGGAAGATCGTAGTGTTGGAAGGGATTCCCTCGACGGTCAACACGGCTCGCGTGAAGGCAGCGTCAGAGGTCTTTGCCAAACACCCCGGCATCAAGGTGCTCGACAGTCAGCCCGCCCACTGGAACCGCGAAAAGGGCTTGGCGGTGATGCAGGCGTACCTGGCGAAGTTCCCGAAGATCGACGCGGTCTGGGCGCAGGATGATGACATCGCGCTGGGGGCTGAGCAGGCGATCAAGGAGGCGGGGCGAAGCGGCGAGATGTGGATCTTTGGCGGCGCGGGAATGAAGGACATCATCAAACGCGTGGCGGATCGGGACCCGATGTACCCCGCGGACATCACCTATCCACCGGCGATGGTGGCGGCGGGCGTTCATCTGGCAGCAGCGCAGGTGATGCACAAGGACCTGACCAAGGCCTTCGACAAATTGCCCAAGCATCTGCACCTGACCAAGGAGCAACTCGCAGCCCCGGCAGGAGCTGACAGTCAACGGCATATCGTGCTGGAAGTGCAGCTGGTGACCCCGGAAAACGCCAGCGAGTTTTACTTCCCCGATTCGGTCTATTGAGTAGGGTTGGGGTCAGTGCGAGAAGAGGCGTATCACCCGGCGCGGCCCAGCAGGGGGTCGATGACGGGTGCCAGGAGTTCGTGGCGCCAGCCTTGCGCCAGGTGGGTGTCGGGCGGCGGCAGTTTTTCCTCGTATGAACAGATGATGGGCACCAGTTCCTTTTTGCTGGTGACGACGCCGGGGTTGAGTTGACGTTTGGCGCAGATTTCTTCGATGGCTTCCCACACGCGGTTGATGGCGTCGCGGTGACGGTCGCGGTCGTAGTAGCGCGGCGTTTCCAGAAGGTCAAGGGCACCATCGAGTGTGGTGCGGATGGTGGCGAGGATAGCGGGGCCGAAGGCTTGTCGCAGGGGTCGAGGCAGGCCGCGAACCTGGCCCAGCGCTTTGTCGTCCTCGACTTTGAGTCGGGCGATTTCGACGATTAAGTCATCCGCCAGAAGAGCGCGGGCTGGGAGGTCCTGCTCGCGGGCGGTCTGTTCGCGCCAGGCAGCCAGCGCTTCGACGACGGCTCGTTGACGTGGCCGAAGTTGGCGGATGCCCGGGGCTTTGACTCGGCGAGGGGTCGATTGGCGTTGATAGAGTTCGGCTTGCGCCAATGCGTCGCATTCTTCCTGCGCCCACGCGGCGTTACCGTTGTCCGCCAGCCGTTGACCCAGACGTTGACGTAGCAACGGGAGGTAGCGGACATCGGTCGCGGCATACCACTCCTGAACCTGCGAAAGCGGGCGGTGATCCCACTGGCTGAATTTCAGACCCTTGCCCATATCAGCGCCGATGAGGGCTTCGACGAGACTACCCAGCGAGGCGGGGTAACGCACCTGATCGATGAGCGTGAAGCCCGCGGCGATCTGGGTGTCAAAGACATGCCGCGCCGGTTGGCCGAGGTGGCGAACGACGGGTTCGAGGTCTTGGAGGCCTGCGTGGACGATCTTCTCGACGGAGGCATCGGCCAGGAGTTCCCAGAAAGAGGTGAGATCGAGTCCTGCCTTGGGATCGATGAGCGTCACGGCCTGAGTCGTGGCGACTTGAAGCAGGCAGAGGTGGGGGAAGTAGGTCTGTTCGCCGATGAATTCGCTGTCGTAGCCGAACTGACCGGCGGCACGGAGCGATGCGACGAGCGCTTCGAGGTCGTCCTGTTGGGCGACTAGAGGCGGATCGTTTGCGGGAACCAGGGGGTCAGAAAAAACAGCCGGCGATGAAGAGCCATGCGCATCGGCGTGGGCTTCCTCATGACTGCGACGGCGGTGCGGGCTGCGGTACATCGCGCTCTTGCGCAGCCGTTGGTGGGCATCGGAACCTTGTTCTGCCATGCTCGAAAAACTCGCTGTCCCCTGCCCTGTCGTTAAGTTTACCACGCCGGAGGACGTTTTGGCCGTTTTCGCGCGACGGCTTTTCGCGGCATGTCACGCATTCGCCAGATGCAGCAGTGCCACGGCACAGGCGGCAGCGGACCCTTCGGTACCCAAATCGGTCGCAAGCGGGTGGATGTCGATGGTGCCCAGACTCTGCCTTGCTGCGGCCGACGCAAGAAAAGCGCCGCTGCCGCTGACGATCACACGATCCACAGGCTCGGAACCCACCACGCGGGTCACGGCTTGGGCGATGCGACCCACGGCCTGAGCGGCAAATGCGTTGGCTAAGGCGGCGGCGTCCTGCGGGCTGATCATCTCCTCATCAGCGCCGATCATGCGCAAGATGCGGGCAGCGGAAAACTCGCGAGTCAGTGGCCGACCATCGGGCGTGTCGGTGGCATCCGTCGCATCCGTTGCCTCGGGCAGATCGCCCGTGACCACAAACACATCGGCGGTGGTGGCGAAGTACTCCGCCATGATGTTGTAGCTGTAGCCGTTGAACTCCAGCACGGGGCCCAACGCCATCAGAGGCGTTCGCCGCACGCCCACATAGACCAGTTCACCGCTGGCCAGACGTTGAATATCGGTCCAGCCTGCGACTTGGGGCCGCGAGTCGCGCAGCAGCGCCAGATCGGTGGTCGTCGAGCCCGTGTCGATGAGCAGGGAGGTGCCCTGCGGATACCTCGTCGCCTGCCAAGTCGCCAGCGCATGCCAGTTGGCGGCAGCGACACGCAGGTGGCGCTGTTGCGCTTCCTCGGGGTGCAGGAAGCGGCCTTCGGTGCTCCAGACGCCCACGCCTTTGCCATCGAAGGCTGCGGAAACGCTGGCCAGAATGTGTTCGACACCTTGACGCTTGGTGGCGAAACAATCGCACAACTCGGCGGTCATCGTCAGTGCCACGCGGTCGAAAGCGGGCAACTCTTTCGCCAGACTTTGGAGCTGCTCTGTCAAGTCTTGCGGAGCCTTCCACAGAGCAAACGCGCGGCTGCGGATTGGGCCGTTGCTGTGCGCCGCCTTGAGGTTGGCACCGCCGATGTCCAACGCCAGCGTCTTCAAACCGCGCCCTCCAATTGCGTGCGTCCCACCCAATCGAAGCTCACCCGTTGTCGAGTGAATTGCGGCGGCGAATCGGGGGTGGGGACATCGACAATGGCAGCGCCGAGATTGTCGCGGCAGATGGCACGCAGACCCAGGTACGACATCGTGAGCCGGGCGTTGACCTCGATAACGCAGTCATCTTCGGCGCGGTCGGCCAGCACCATATCGACACCAACCCACCCGCGCAGGCCCGGGACGCTGTTGACAGCGCGGGTGGCAAGCTCGGTGGCGCGGGCGTTGAGTGGCGGGGCAAGCGGGAGACGTCCGCCGCGGTAGGTCAGGCGGTCGGCGGTCTTGAAAATAATCTGCTCACCGCCGGGCAGCGCGATGGCGCCCTGCGGCCCAATGAGCAGCGAAACGCTGGCGGGTTGGCCCGGGACATATCGCTGGGCGATGGTGGCGCTAATCTCGCTGTTGCTCTCGCCATCGCGTGCTTCATCGCGCAGGCCCATCGGGGCGGTCTGAAGCAGTCGGGTGTGTTCGCTGCCGGCGCCGAAGCGCGGCTTGATGACGATGGGGCGTTGACCAGCAAGTTGCCGGGCTTGGGCACCCGCGAGCGTTGGGGGCGTGGGGATGCCGTGTTGGCGGAGATGCGCCGCGAACTTGAGCTTGTCGCCGCAGATGCTCACGCCCTGGGCTGAGGTGCCCAGGTTTCGCAGCCCGAGTCGCTCGGCCAGCAGCGTCCAGGCATAGAGGTGGCCATCGGTTTCCGGGGCGATGATGAGCAGGGCATCGGCAGCGCGGGCGGATTCGCTGAACGCCTGCGCCA
>JBGSTK010000267.1:0-11531 GCA_041736565.1 Phycisphaeraceae bacterium
GGCGATCCCCAAGTGGCAAGCGTGGGCCAAGCGAGCCAAAGAGCAGCTAGACCAGATGATGCATCAGGACGCAGCGTAGCGTCCTGCCAGTCTCTCACAAACCCCGGCCGACCGATTCCAGTTGAAATGCGTGGCAAGACAAGAAATCCCATGATCCGACAAACCATCTATTTTCAGGGGGATGTGCAGGGCGTCGGTTTCCGCGCCACCGCTCGTCACATCGCGCGGGGACACTGCGTCGCTGGTTACGTGCAGAACATGCCCGATGGACGCGTGCGACTGGTAGCCGAAGGCGAAGCCGCTGATGTTCGAGCGCTGGTCCAGGCCATCCGCGATCACATGGGCGACTTCATTCGCGACGCATCAGTTCACGATGGTGCTGCCACCGGTGAGTTCGGCTCACCTGCACCCGGAGCGCTGAGGATTCGCCACTAGCGTCGTCCGCGATCACAAATCGCATAGCAACTCAATGCAGCGATGACCGCAACGCGCCGGTGAGATGATCGGTGTCGCCGTTCTGGCGAAGGATCCATCGGTCACGTCGAAGTTCCAGTCGCACAATGCCGCACAGCGCATCATCGACGGCAGCGTAAGGCGGATTCAGCAGTGCCCCCGCCATGCCCACCACCGTCAGGCCGTGACCCACGACCAGGATCGAACCCTCGAACTGCCGCACCAGCTCCTTTGCCGTCTGCCCCAATCGGCTTCGTGCCTGTTCCTGCGTCTCGGGCCACACGGGCTGCACACACGATTTGTAGCTCGTATCGATGGCGGGATATTGCTGCGCCAGTTCCTCCACCGATTGCAGTGGCGGGAGTTTGGGGAACCACGCAATGTTCTGCCACTCCATGGCACCGTGTTCGATCTTGATCGGATGCTTCGTGTGTCTGACAATCGCGCTGGCGGTCTGTACCGCCCGCAGGTAAGGCGAACAAAACAGATGGTCGATGGGTACCCCCGCTAACCGCTGACCCAACGCATCAGCCTGCGCCTGGCCCACGGGGGACAGAGGCACCTCGGTGTGATGGCACACGCGCGGCCGCCAAGTCGGATTAGTGTCCTGCCGCTGACCATGGCGCACAAGCCAGATCGTTCTGCCGCCGGGTTCCACGCTCATCATTTCTTCCTCGCCTCCAACATGTCGAAGGCTGTCGTGCTCAGTTTCCGCCGCCCGATCGATACAACGGCAGGTGGTAACCCTTGAGGTCCTGCCGCGACAAACTGCGCGTTTCACCGCTGCGCGTTTCTTCGACGATCGTCGCAAACGGCGTGTCGTGATGATAAAAACCCAGCGTCATCGAGACGTCCGAGTCGATGATCTTCAACAGCGGCGGATCGAGTTCCTGCTTGCCCCACGACTGGTAAGCCACTCCGCCGATGACCTCCACCTTCGCGCCGTTCTCCGCCACCACATGCGTGGCGCGGCCCTCAGTCTTAAGCCCCAGAATCCACAGCCGACCGCCATCAACATGGATCATGTCCACCTTGGGCGTCTCGGGGTTGTATTGCCGTGCCCAGATCGTCTCGCCCTTGCCCACCTGCAGCGTGGAATAGCGGCTGGGAGACACGTCTTCGATGAACCAGGTCCCGCCCGGATCAGCTTTCTTGGTCAACCCCGCGATCCCCAGATTCTTGAGCACAATCGTCTTGCCGGACTTGTTGGCGAAGATCGTCGCATGTCGCGGGCAGTTCCATCCGCCGATCATGAAGAACCGCTCGATAACGATTGCGTCGCTCTTGAGATCCTCGAACGTGAAGACAGGCGTTCCGTCCTTGAAAACGCCGTTGGGATCAGCCACATTCACGATGCCCTGCATGCCCACGATTCGGTTGATGCTGCCGTGGATGCGAATGGGTCCGGTGATGACTGGCTTCTGACTGTTGGTGAAGTAAAGGGTAGTCTTGCCGGTCCTGGCCGCGTCGTCGATCGCCTGCTGCAGGGCCTGCGTGATGTCGTTGTTGCCTTGTGTCACCTCAACCTTCACCCACTTGGTCAGGTCAGTTTCCCAGGGAATCTCGGGCGTTTCGCGAATTGGCAGCCGCAACGATTCCCGTTTCGCGTCAAACAGGCTATACGCCGGAAGGCTGTGCCATTCAGACAGTGATGCTCCGCTGGTTTTCTTGCCTGTCGAGTCCTCCAGGATGTTGCCATAGCCAGTCTGCCGAATGTCGCGCAGGTAAATCTTCGGGTCCTTCGTGATGATCGCGGTCTGGTCGGCCGCGCCACCCGTCAACTGTGCATCGATCAACGTCATATGCGCATGCTGACCATTGAACACCGCAGGAACCTTGTTCTGACTCTTCAACCCCCGCAGCGTCACCCGCGCGATCTTGTTGTAAAAGCCATACTCGGATTGATCCCGAAGCGTGATGTGCTCCAACACCAGCGAGAAGCTGTTGTCCGTGGCCACGCCTTGTTTGAATCCATCGACGGTCACATGCTTAATTAACCCCGGGCCGTTCTGCGATTGCCGCAGATCCAGCCCGATGGCACCCACTTTTTTGGGGTCGCTGGAACGGATCGTCACCCGCTCCATCATGCCGATGTTGTTGGTCATGAATCGCAGGCCCACCGCCCCGGGATTACCGACGCCGACATCGATCGTCAGGTTCCGCACGTAACTGTGCATCGCATCGCCGGTGCTCTGGCCCTGGTACACCGACACGACGATCTTTGGCTTCTCACCGTCGCCGAAACCCTCCGCGTTGTCTTTGAGCTTAATCACGGTGCCCGCCTCGCTCTGACCTTGCCAAGTCAGGAAGCGATCCGAACTGTGCGGCTTGCCACCGAAGATGCCCACACCATCGCTCAACAAATACACGCCATTGGGGAAGTAGAGCGTGCGATTCTTGCCGCGGTTCTCATCCACAGCTTTCTGAATCGCCGCGGTGTCATCGGTCTTGCCGTCACCCGCCGCCCCGTAGGCGGTCTTGATATTGACCGCCCCCGCATCGTCGGGAAACACGCATTCCGGTGCCTGCGCGTTGACGGGTGGTACCGTCACACACAATCCGATCACTGTTACCACCAGACTCAAAATGGCCAGTCGCATCATCGATAAACACCTTTCATGATTGGACGCGGATTCGTGAATTACGCTTGGTCGTGTCATTACGTCACTTGCTGCCTGCCCGGTACAACGGCAGGTGATAATCAGCCAACTCCGTTCGCAGCAGTGTTCGCGTCTCTTCGCCGATCGTCTCTTCGACGATCGTGGTGAAGGGCACGCCGTGACCCGCGGAGTGATAAAGCCCGATGTTAAAAGATGCCTGGGCGTTGCGCACGATAAACAGCGGGGGATCCAGCGGCTGATTCTTCCACGATTGGTAACTGACGCTGCCGATCAACTCCGCCTTCCCGCCGTTCTCCACCAGTACGTGCGTGGTTCGACCTTCGGACTTCAAACCCAAGCACCAGAACATCCCGCCGTCCACATGCACCATGGTCGCCTCGGGTGTCTCGGGATTGAACTGCCGGGCCCATATCTGCTCGCCTTTGCCAACGAGCAGAGTGGCCTGTCGGCTTGGCGAGTAGTCCTCAAGAAACCAGGTGCCGCCCGGGTCGGGCTTTTTTGTCAACCCACGCTGATTGAGATTCTTGAGTATGACGGTCTTGCCCGAGCGATTTTCAAACATGTAGATGTTGGTCGGGATGTCCCACCCGCCCAGCAGGAAGAACCGCTCGAAGATGATCGCATCGCTCGTCAGGTTTTCCAGCGTGAACACCGCTTTGCCCGCCTGCAACACCCCCGTCGGGTCTTTCACATCCAACAGGTGCGACATGCCGATGATCCGGTTGACGCTGCCATGCACACGAATGGGACCCGTCAGGCCGTACTTGCGATTCTGCGCATCGGGTTTACTCAACTCATGCACGTTGGGGAAATAGATCGTGGTTTTCCCTTCACGAGCCGCTGTATCAATGGCCTGCTGCAAAGCCTCGGTGACATCCTCGCCACCTGAATTGTCAACCTTGACCCACTTGCTCAGGTCCTGCTCCCAAGGCACCTCCGGAGTCTCACGGATGTCCAGCCGCAACGACCGCAACTGGGGAGCCTCAAACAGCGAGTAGGCCTTGCCCTCCATCCATTCATCGACCTTCCCTGTCAACGGCTCGCCCTTATTCGGCTTGACCGTCTGCCCGTACCCCTCCGCGCGAATGTCTCTCAAATACATCCGCTGATTCCCGCTGATGATCGCAGGCTGATCCGACGCACCACCCTTCAACTCCGCATCAATGAGAAACATCTGCCCATGCTGGCGGTTCTGAAGTGCGGTGACCCGATTCTCGCTGCGCAGACCGCGGATCGTGGTCCGTGCATTGAAGTTGTCGAAACCGACAATCCGCTGGTTCTTCAACGTCAGGTGTTCATAGACCATCGAAAACGTGTTGCCCGTCTGCACGCCGTAGTCGAAGCCCTCCACCGTGATGTGTTTGATCAGCGCTGGGCCGTTCTGGCTTTGACGCATGTCCAGCCCGATGTGGCCAGCCTTTTGCGGATCGCTGCTACGAATGGTCACGCGCTCCATGGCTCCGGTGTTATTGCTCATGAACCGCAGACCCACCGCGCCGGGATTGCCCGACCCGACATCCACCGTCAGATTCCGCACGTAGCTGTGCATGGCATCGCCCGTGCTCTGGCCTTCGTAATAGCTGATCACGATCTTTGAGTTGTTGGGATCGCCGAAACCGTCCGCGGAGTCTTTGAGCTTGATCAGCGTGCCCGCCTCGCTCTGCCCCTGCCAAGTCAGGAAGCGATCGCGACTGTGCGGCTTACCGCCAACAATGCCCACGGTGTCACTGACGAGATAGGTGCCGTTGGGGAAATAGAGCGTGCGGTTGCGGCCGCGGTGATCATCGACCGCCTTCTGAATCGCGGCTGTTGCATCCGTCTTGCCATCTGGCACCGCGTTGTAGGGGGCTTTGGTGATGTCGATCACGCCCGAGTCTTCTGGAAACACGATGTTCTCAGCCCAGAGCGTGGCCGTGGCAATCATAAGACAAACAAGTATTGGAGCGTTAAAAAGAATTGGTCGCATGAAAACCTCGCTTAAAAGCTGGGCGTTTCAGATACCTGTTTGGTACGACAGGCAATTCTACGGTCAGCGGGAACCTGCGGCAAATGCATCGCTCGCTTGAAGCGCGAAGGGTCTGCCCATCTTCTGGGACAGGCTTCAAAACCCGCAAATGGGCAGGCCCGTGGGGCCGCGGTTGAGCTAGCGGACGGCGATCTATCGGCAACAGCCATGCTGAAGAGCGGGCCAATGGGCGTTTGAGTTGCCTGGGTTATCGGTCATGTGCTTCGCCGCGCATGTGCATCCCCTTGCATCCTGCACGGGGTTCCTTCGAGACCTTACCGACTTCCGTAGAACCCCTACGGAAGTCCGTATAACTCGTACGGAAGTCCGTATAACTCGTACGGAAGTCCGTAGAGCCCGTACGGAAGTCCGTAGAGCCCGTACGGAAGTCCGTAGAACTCGTACGGAAGTCCGTAGAGCCCGTACGGAAGTCCGTAGAAGCCGTACGGAAGTCCGTAGAACTCGTACGGAAGTCCGTAGAAGCCGTACGGAAGTCCGTAGAACTCGTACGGAAGTCCGTAGAACTCGTGCGGAAGTCCGTAGAACCCCTACGGAAGTCCGTAGAACCTGTACGGAATTCCTTCGAAGCCGCAGGGAACTCCTTGTTCCTTCGAGATTTAACGGAGTTCCGCAACGGTTTTGGCGCCGGGTGACTGTGGCAAAAGCTCTACGTGCCACAGCCCCCACCGCATTGGCTCAACGTTTCCTTCGCGTCCTGGCGTCTTCGTGTTCAACCATCGCTTAGGACCGATAAATGACGCCACTGACTCCCACTCCAGCGCCTCGCGACGGCGGGTTGGGGGGGGGGTTGGGGGGGGTTGGGGGGGTTGGGGGGGTTGGGGTAGGGGCAAATCATCAAGGGATGGCCCCCGCAACAATGCCCCCTCCGCACCGATGCACCGATTCGCCGATGCACCAAGGCGCACGATTTCTCAATCACGATTGCCCAAACGTGTGCTCGGCGAGGAACACCGCCTTGCCAAGCGCAGCCGCCTTGTTCACCGTCTCCTGATGCTCGCTGTCCGGATCGCTGTCGGCGACGATACCCGCCCCGACCTGCAATCCCACCCGCCAGGGTTTGACGTCCCTCGCCCCGGCGTCGGGGTTGGGGATCACCACCATCGTCCGCAGCGCGAGAGCCATGTCCATGTTGCCATCGAAATCCGTGTAACCCACAGCCCCGGCATAGGGTCCGCGACGGCGTGGCTCCAGTTCATCGATGATCTGCATCGCTCGCACTTTGGGCGCACCGCTGACGGTTCCTACAGGCAAGGCCATACGCAACGCATCCCAGCATGTAGCGCCCTCACGCAGCTTCCCCGTCACCGTCGAACTGATGTGCATCACGTGGCTATAGCGCTCGATGACCATCACCTCGGGCAACTGAATCGTGCCCGGTTGAGCGACTCGACCCACATCGTTGCGCCCCAGGTCAACAAGCATGATGTGCTCGGCACATTCCTTTGGGTCCGCCAGGAGCTCTGCTTCCAACGCACGATCCTCGGCCTCGGTTGCGCCTCGACGCCGAGTGCCAGCCAATGGTCGGTTGGTCACCACGCCCTTCTGCACCCGGCAGAGAATTTCCGGACTCGAACCGATGAGCATCCCGCCCTCAATCTGGACGTAGAACATGTAGGGCGACGGATTCACGACCCGCAACGCACGGTAAATGTCAAACGGGTCCGCGGCTGTGTCGAGATCAAACCGCTGACTGGGCACGACTTGAAACACATCGCCAGCTTTGATGTATTCCTTGGCTGCAAGCACCGCTTTTTGATAGCCGCCCGGGCCCATGGTGCTGATCGGCAACTGGGGCGGCGGACTGTCCAGGTCAACACTGCCCGCGTTTAACTCCGGCTCACCCGCAGGCAGCCCGGCAGGCGGCGTCTCGATGCGGAGCACCAGAGCGTCAAGCCGCTTCCCCGCAGCCTCGTACGCCTCGCGGAGATCGCAGCCCGGCTCCACCTGCGCGTGCACGATCACCAGCACCGTCTTCTGCACGTGGTCAAAGGCCACGAGATGGTCATACAACGCCATGTGCAAGTCGGGCAGCCCACGGTCATCCACAGGCGGGTTGGGCAGCTTTTCGCCTTCGAGATACCGCACCGTGTCATACCCCGCCAGACCCACCCATCCGCCTGTGAAGTCAGGCAAACCCGCCACCCGCTGGAGTTTCCACCCGAGCGTCAGTTTATCGAGTTCGGCCAGTGGATCATCACTGACAAATTGCCGGGAATTGGTGGTATTGCGATGGTCGAGGTACTGGACGTCATAGCCTCGGGCGATGATCTCAGCCATGGGCTGGGCGCTCATGAAGCTGTACCGGCCGATACGCTCGCCGCCGATGACGCTTTCGAGCAGGAAAGACGGTGCCAGGCGATCATCCGGCCGCACAAGCCGTCGATACGCCAGCACTGGCGTGATCTGGTCGCTCATGAGCCGACGGAACACCGGCACCATGCGACGGCCCGGCTCTGCACCGGGGGGGGGTGGGACCGTGGCTAGACGTTCAAACGTGTTGAAATCAGGGAGAATCATGGCTTTATGAGCGGGGGGTTTGGGGTCATTGCTTGACGCGGCAGTGGGTTAATCCAGTTCCTCAGCGTGCAAGCTGGCGTCTTCACCACGGGCACGCTTCTCCTGATACTTGCGTACCCAGGTTTCCCAGCTTTTACCCGCAGCCGTGTCCTTGCCCGAAAACACCAGCCGCTGGATGTCGGCATAGGGCACGTTCACCCGCTGCCCATCGTTGCTGCGGATGATCCGGACAAACGGGGCGGGACCTTCGCTGCGGCGATCAAACACATAACCCTCGATGCTCTGGCCATTAGTGGTTTGAATGGTCACATCACCGCGGTAATCGAAGGCCTGATCCAACGCCGCCTGCCGTTGGGCCGGGGTCGCCAGATCGGGGACCTGGCCTTCAAGCTGGGGGTGCGCTGGTTCGGGTTCAGTGGGCGTGGGCGTCATGGCCAGAAGTGTAAACCAACAGCCCCCAACGTGCGAGAAGGCTTTGAACCTCGGGCAACCGCGATCCCGCCGGGTGCTTATCGCGCGATCGGTAGCAAGGCAAGACGCTAACCACCCCCGCCCCATCTGTCACTCCTTGGACCCGTCCCGCTTTCTGTCCTTGCCACCGCGCAACGCGATGCCGACGTAACGGAGCGGCCCCTTGCCACCACGCAACGTGATGCCGACGTACGGGAGCGGTGCCTTGCCATCGCGCAACGTGTTGTCGACATAGCGGAGCGGCACCTTGCCACCACGCAACGTGTTGTCGGCATAACCAGGTCGTCGCGCAGCCTAACGACAGTACGCCTATGCTTGACGAAAACACTTCTCCGCATAACGAAAACATGTCTTCGCATAACGAAAACACTTCTCCGCATAACGAAAACATGTCTTCGCATAACGGAAACACTTGTTCGCATAACGGAAACACTTGTTCGCATAACGGAAACACTTGTTCGCATAACGAAAACATATCTTCGCATAACGAAACTAACTGTTTTCGTTATGCCAACACATCTTTTCGTTATGCCAACACATCTTTTCGTTATGCCAACACACCGCTCCGTTACGCCAACACATCATTTCGTTATGCCCATTGATCATCTGGTTATGCGAGCGCATGGAGGCGTGGCGTTAATCATTGTGGCAGGGCTGCACGTAGATGTTTTTGTGCCGGTTCCATGGGAATCCGAGGCATAACCCTTACAATCGCTTTGATCCGCTCAACCCTCGCACTGTGCAGGACGATATAACGTTCATGACGCTGCAAAGATGCCCCCCGATGTCCAACACTGAACGTCAGCGCCTGTTCCGCGAGCGCCATCCCGGCTATCCGTCGCGGAACTTGCCGTGTCTACCCTCCGAAACGTAGAACGTGCTCGAGGGCCAGACGAGCCATGAGTTCCAGCCGCCGATAGTGGGTCGCGGCATCCGCATCCAGTCGTGGCAGGACGAAGCAAACGTCTCGGTAGCAGAGCCCAAGCACAGCCAGGCGCGTCTGATCGAGTGAACCTTTCCGGGCCAGGAATGTTGAGATGCAGCCCGCGATGTCGGCATCGAGCATCACGAGGTCAATCCCGTCGCAGTCCTCGCCACGGCATTGGGCCGGGAACGGCGCGTCCTGATGCTCCGCCCAAAGCTTTTCCAGTTGGTCTATGGGCATAACCGTTGACTCAGTGAAACGTCATCATCAATGATCCGCGATGTACCCTCATCTACCCCCGTGAGGTTATCCTTCTGGTTGCTCCCCGCGTTAGAAAGCACTTATCAAATAGAACCAGTAGCCTATCCCCAAAATCGACGTAATGCAGCAGCTAGCGGCAATCACCAGCCACTGCCACCAGCATTTCAACGGAAGCAACACGATGCCGGTGATCACGATCGTTGCCACAGGCAGGGCCACACACGCCTTCAGCACGCGGTCGGCATGAATAAAGTCTGGCCACATCGGGAAAATGATCATTGCAACGAGTATTGGATAGGCGATTGCCGCTGCCAGCGTCATTAACAGATTCGTTTTCATTGCGACTTCCCGGTAAGTTGCATTGGCCCTCTATTTTTCGGCGTGGGAGCCCGGATGACACGTCACATGCGATTCTAAGTCACATGCGATTTTACCACGCCGTGGTTTTGGTCGCTGCGCGGAGTGTGTGGGGGTATTCGGGGGTATTCGGGGGTATCCGGGGGTATCCGGCCCTGAAGGGCTCGGCTTGAGGGGGAGGCCACGGGACCGCGGCAGGAATGGGGTGCTGCTGTTAGGCGTGCAACTCTGTTTACAAAGGAGGTCTTAGTGATATGATGGCCCCAAGTTGGCGCGCGATGTTCGCGGGCCGGGGTTATGGAGGAAATGTCGGTCTGGTTCATCCCAGCGCAGTCACGGCGTCTTATCGCCCGTTTCCGGGCGGAAAGCTGGCGCACCATGAGCGATCTTCTCGGGTCGGAATCGAGCATTCAATCCCAGGACAGCGACGTCGAGCAGGAGCATGAGCAGGACGTCGAGGCGCGTGGCCCTGCGGCTTGGCGGCGGGTCATCGACCGCAATCCGTTCTACCTCATCAGCGGCGTGCTCATGCTCGCGGGCTGCTACGCCATCAGTGTTCAGACGCATGGGCAGGTAGATGCCCTGCCTCCGCTGCTGTGGCTCGTGGCCATCACCTGGGTTTATCACGCCATCGTGCTGGGGTTGGCGGCATGGCTGGGCGTGGGGCAGGGCGCCGAGGCCCGACGGGATGCGACGCACCTGATGGTCATCTGGTTGCTGCTGTCGGTGGATGCGGCCTTGCTCTACCACGAGGTGCTCACCCGCAGTCCGGGTTGGGGCTACCCCATGACCGCTGTGGCCGTGGCCCTGGCGGTCGCGGGCCTGGTGGTGGCGGCCCGGCGGCTGCGCATCGGGCTGACGCTGCCGGCGTGGGGCATGGTGCTCCTGAACCTTCTGCTGGTTTACGCCGTTTCGACGTTCTATCGCCGCTGGGGCGACGCTGGATTTCTGCCTGACCTGACCGAGTTCCGCGCCGCCTGGTTGTTGGGCCTCTGGCTGTCGCTGCATGCCATCGTGCGCCGCTGGCGCAAGCCCGACGCACAGTGGCGGGTGTTCACTGACCTGCTCATTGGCCTCCCGGTCATCGCGGTGATCGCGCATGTTTACGTTGGCAACTACACCTACAGCGGTTGTGCCAGCGAGACCTTCGCGGTACACCACCTGGCGCCATTGCTGCTGGGGTCTGCGGCAATCCTGGTGGGGATGGGTAACACGCCCGAAACGCGCCGGACCAGGCAGGTGTACGCCATCGTCATGGGAAGCCTGGCGGTGCTCATCGCCACGGTGGCCGACCCGCCCCCGCTGTGGTGGCCGGCCATGGGCCCCATGGACATTTACGCCGGGGTCTTGGCGCTAACCGGTATGGCGGCGCTGCTGCTGTGGCTATGGATCCTTCACCGCGAGGTGGTGGCGCTGGTGCTGGGCTACGCTCTGGCGCTGCTGGCTTTCCTGTTGCACTCGCCGCCGGTGGTGAGGCGCACGGGCGATCAAATCGTCACGACGGGCATGAAGCTGGCACCCGACGACGGTGTGGCGTGGGGAACGCTGGCGGTCATCGGCGCCTTTGTCATGCTGGGCCTCGGCGTGGGCATGAGCCTCTGGCAGCGCAAGAAACAGTAGAAGAAGCGTCCCGCAGTGCAGCAGTCGCGTGGTCGCCGCCTTACCATGGCGTCGTTCCATGCCACTCGCGTTGCCCATATTCGAGATCGCCGATGAGTTGCTTGCTACGTTGCGTGCCTCGTCGCGTCTGGCGCTGACGGCTCCGACGGGGTCGGGCAAGTCCACACAGGTGCCACAGATGTTGCTTGATGATGCGCTGGCACATAGCCAAGGCGATTCGCGGACGGCGGGCGGTGCCACGTCGGCGGGCCCGGGGCGGATCCTCGTGCTGCAACCGCGG
>JBGSTK010000024.1:0-15417 GCA_041736565.1 Phycisphaeraceae bacterium
GCATGGCGGTGCTGCTGATCTATGCCATGCGGCGGATTGACTGCCGGACCTGCGGCGTGAAGGTCGAACGCGTGCCCTGGGCGACGGGTGGCAAGAGCCCGATGACCAAGGCCTACGCAGTGTTCCTGGCCCGCTGGGCCCGTCGGCTCAGCGGGCAGCAGACGGCCAGGGCGTTCTGGACCAGTTGGGACTGCGTGGAGGCGGCGGTGAAGTGGGTGGTCGCCTACGGGCTGCGTCACCGTGACCTGACCACCATCACCGCCATCGGCGTGGACGAAGTGGCCTACGCCAAGGGGCATCGCTATGCGACCTTGGTATATCAACTCGACGAAGGTCATCGCCGTCTGCTGCACGTGTCCGCGGGACGCTCGGCCAAGAGCCTGCTGAACTTCTTCGTGATGCTCAAGCGTGAAGGTCGGCGATGCGGTGAGAACCTGATCAAGCAGATCGGCTTTGTCTGTTCGGACATGTGGCAGGCCTACCGCAAGGTGATCGTGAAGAAGTTGCCCGAGGCGCTGCACATCCTGGATCGCTACCACATCGTGGCGAACCTGAGCAAGGCACTCGACGAGGTGCGGGCCGAGGAGGCGCGGAAGCTCAAGGCCGAGGGCTGGGACGTGCTCAAGCATTTACGCTGGCTGCTGCTTCGTCGACGCAAGACGCTCGATGGCAAGCGTCGCTACAAGCTGCGGCAGATTCTGCAGTGGAACCTGCGCACGGTGCGGGCGTACATCCTGGTCGAGGGCTTGCAGGCGTTGTGGGATTACCGATCGCCGACGTACGCGGGCCGGTTCCTCGATGCCTGGTGCCGCCGGGCGATGCGCAGCCGGCTGGAGCCGATCAAGCGTGTGGCCCGGAGTCTGCGTCAACATCGCGAGTTGATCCTCAACTGGTTCCGCACCAAGAAGCTCTACAACAACGGGATTGTCGAGGGTTTGAATCTGAACGTGAAATTGCGATTCCGCCAGGCGTACAGCTATCGGCAGTTTGAGACGGTGAAAACCGCCCTATATCACCAACTCGGCCACCTGCCCGAGCCTCTGATCACCCACAGATTCTGCTGAGGAGGCCAATCTTTTTATTTCCTGAACCACCTTCTCACGTATAGAAGTGTCACTGATTGTGTCATAGATGGCCGTGAGATAGGAAGACTCCTGCTACTTCGCCGTCCGAGGCATCTCGCACGAATTGGGCCGCCGTCTTCCGCAAATGCTTAAAGGGCAGCCACCAATTCACATTGTCCTGCTCTGCCCGGGCAATGCGTTTGTACAGCGCCGCCCACTGGTTGGCGATTCGCTGCCGTGTGTAGGGGCGACCTTCCCTGGTGTTCAGCACCAAATCGCTGGAGGCAGTCGAAAATTGACGCCACCAGGCGAGTGCAGCCTGGGTCTCCGGCCACAGAGCAAACTCGCCATAGACCCCCGACTTGCCGCGGATGCGTTTGATGGTCTGGGTCGCCGATTCCACTTCATCGTGTCGCAGGCTGATGATCTCGGCGTGCGACATCGCCGCATTGAGGCCAAGCAGGACAAACAGTCGATCGGTGTCTGTGGCGTGACGCCAGAGGGTGGTGAGCTGATCGACGGAAAAGACCAAGGCGCCGCTGCGAAGCTTGGACACCTCAACCTCTGTACGTAGTCGCTGCAGATTGGCCTGCAGGGCTTCGAGTCCATGGCGGGGCATCTCCCACTTGTACGCATCCGAGCGATCCAGCCAGCGAACAAAGCGGCGGGCCACGGAAAGATGTCTGTCCACGGTGGCGATCGAAATGGGATGACCCGAAGATTTGCCGCTGCGCAGCTTCGCTTCGGGTCGTGCCGTCCAGTAGCGTTGAATACCTTCCAGAGCAGAGTAGCCGAGTTCTCCCAGGTCCATGTCCGGAATCGCCTGCTTTAGCCGGAGAGCCGTGGCGGCCTCAACCTTGCCTGATTCGCGACCATTGATCACCCGTTTCGCATATGCGTCGAGGGCTGCATAGAGCGTCTGCCCCAACTGGCGGGGAACACTGGTCTGGGCGACCCGTGCCGACTCGACGGCTTCCTGGGCCTTGTCGCGGGCGTTGGCCGCATGCAATCCACGCCCCCGGCTGGCTGCGTCCTGATCCTGCGGTGGGGCTGTGATGTGAAAACTGGGCAGCGCCTGCTGCAGGCGATCCAGTCGCTTGACGTAGGCCGAGGGTTTCTCCTTGGGCTTACGGACGACAGACGCCGTGGTGCGAGCCTGGCGGGCGGCTTCGGCCACCTGCAGATAATCCCGGCTCCAATGCACTGGCTCCTGCTGTCGTTCCTTGTAGGTCACCGGCACCGGATCCTGCGGCGAGCGAAGCAGTTCTCCTCCTCGCTTCAGGTAAGCCAAATCTTCCTGCCGAAGGGATTCGAAGTCCTGCACCACCAGATCCCACAACCGCTCAAGCAGCAGATTGGCCGCTTCGGCCTGCCTGAGATCCTTGCCCAACAGGAAACGTTTGGGTTTGAGTTCTCCACCGGTGTTGTAAGCTTTGCCGATGGTTCGTAGATACTGCCCGTCAGCACGTCGACTCAGATTTGATTTTCGGTAGCTCATGCAGAAACCTCCCCGGCCCACCTTTCAGGCGGGCCTGACAGGCATGAGCATACCCATAAATTTGACACTAAACAACCTGAAATTGACACCTGAAAATGCCACTTGGAGCAGAATAGATGGGGTAAAGGCCAATTTCGTCACCCGGTAGAATCTATGCAAGTCTTTACAAACAAGCCACTTGCATAGATTCTACCGAGATCAAAGAAACGGAGAGGGTGAGATTCGAACTCACGTTGACAACAAGTGCCAAACTGGTTTTCGAGACCAGCGCCTTCAGCCGCTCGGCCACCTCTCCCGAAGTCTGTATGTTCGCGGGCCGGGCCTGCTCTGTCAAACCACACCGAAATTCCATCACGGAACGGTGTCGTCCGGAATTGGCCGTTGCCCACGTTGCCCGTTGATGAGGCGGCGCCGTCGGATTACAGCGGTTCGTCGAGCTTGAACTGCTTGATCTTTTTGTAAAGCGTGGTGCGGTTGATGGCTAACTGGGCGGCGGTTTCCTGGCGGTTCCAGTTGTTGGCTTCCAGCGCCGCCAACAGAATCAACCGCTCGGGTTCTAGCAGCGCCTCGATCAGGGGCGTCGGTGTCCACCCGTTTGCCAAGGCTGGGATCACCATGCCGCCGCCTTGTGCGCGTGTGTTGCCCGATGCCGCACCCGTTGTACTGTTGCCACCGGCCCGTTGTGATGTTCCGCCACCAAGTTGAACCGTCTCAGGCAGGTCAGTGACGGCGATAGTCGGCCGACGACTTAGCACTACCGCCCTTTCGATGGCGTTCTCCAGTTCGCGCACATTGCCCGGCCATGTGTATTGCCTCAGTGCCGCCACCGCTTCGGGGCTCAGCGTCCGCTCCTTGTTCATCTCCTTGCAGTACTTGGCCAGGAAATGGTCTGCGAGCAAGCCGATGTCGCAGCCGCGCTCCCGCAGCGGTGGCATGGCGATCGTCACGACGTTGATGCGGTAATAGAGGTCCTCGCGAAACTCGCCTTTCTGCACCTGCTCAATGAGCGACTGATTCGTCGCCAGCACGAAGCGGACATCGACACTGGTAGTCTTGGTCGATCCCACCGGCTCGAACTGGCGTTCCTGCAACACGCGCAGGAGTTTGAGTTGCAGCGCGGGGGTGGCGGAGTTGATCTCATCAATGAAGAGCGTGCCGCCGTGCGCCGCGGTGATCTTGCCGGTCTTATCCGTGTCGGCACCGGTGAACGCACCTTTGATGTGGCCAAACAATTCGCTTTCGAGAAGGGTCTCGGGAATGGCACCGCAGGAAAAGGTCACAAACGGCCCAGCGGTACGCGGACTGCGGGTGTGAATCGCTCGTGCCACCATGCTATTGCCTGTGCCGCTTTCGCCTTCGAGCAGCACCGTGCTCTTGCTTGCGGCGACGGCTTCGACAAGGTCGTAGACCTTCTGCATGCGATAGTCGGCACCGACGAGGTTGTCCATGCCGTAACGCTGCGCCAACTGACTTCGCAGGCTCTGATTCTCGGCCATGAGCACATGCTGCCGCACGGCTTTGGAAACCGCGATGCTCAGTTCCTGATCCACCAGGGGCTTGGTCAAATAATCAATGGCGCCGAGTTTGACAGCCTGCACCGCCTCGTCGATCTTCCCAAAACCTGTGATGACCACGGGCGTGATGGACGGGTGGTCCTTGCGCATCCGCTTGATGAGTTCCATGCCATCGCAGCGAGGCATGTGGATGTCGGTGACGACGACGCCGAAGTCGCCGCTGCCGGGCGTCACGTGGCCAAGGACATCCAGGGCTTCATCACCATCACAGGCGGTGGCAGTGGCGTAGCCCTCATGCGACAGCGCCTCGGCGAGGCTGTCGGCGACGACGGGATCATCATCCACAATAAGGACGCGTGTTTGTTGTGCCATGGCATCAGGTGGCGGTGAGCCGACATGCGCGATTTCCGCGGCATGTGGCGTCCGCGCAACACTCCTCAATGGTTATCGACATGATGCGCGATTGGATTGAGGCCCCGCAGCGACATGTGCCGTATTGCCACAACGCACCGCTGTAGCGCATCGCTGCAACGCGCCACGTTCAGATGAGCAACATGGCATCGCCGTAGGAGTAGAAGCGATAGCGCTCGTCGATCGCGTGCTGATACCAGGCCTTGAGCCGATCCAGACCCACGTCCGGCAACGCTGCGACCAACGCCAGCAATGTTGACCGGGGCAGATGAAAATTCGTCATCATCCCGTCGGCAAAGCGAAACTCGAACGATGTATCGGGCGTGATGAACAGGCTGGTTTCAGCGTGATAATCACAACTCGGCAACTCCTCGGGCAGACTCTCCAAGGCACGCACCGATGTGGTCCCGATGGGAATGATGCGGTTGCCCAAGTCACGCGCATGGCGCAGCGCATCGAGCGTGGCGACGGGAACGCAGAGGCGCTCGCTGTGTATCTCGTGTGCCTCGAGGTGGTGGCTGCGCACCGGCGCGAAGGTGCCCAGGCCGACGTGGAGCGTGACGTACGCCAGGTGGATGCCGTGGCCGTGAAGTGTGGCCATCAGTTCGGGCGTGAAATGCAATCCCGCGGTGGGTGCCGCCACGGAGCCGAGATCGCGCGCAAAGACGGTGTTGTAACGATGCCGATCCTCGTGAGTGGTCTCACTGAGACGTAGATCCTTGCGTGCCTTGCGGATGTAGGGCGGCAACGGCGGCGAGCCGATGCGTTCGAGCAACGTCAGCCCGTCCTGTGCGCTGTGAAGTCGCGCCCGCCATTGACCGCCGCCGAGACGATCGGTGAGTTCGAGATGAGCATCAGGCGCAAGCGTGATGGTCTCACCCGTGCGCAATCGTCCACGACTTTCGAGCATGACCTGCCAGTCGGTGACATCATCGACAGCGGTCGCCAGACAAAGGCCATCAATCAATCCGCCCGTGCCATGCCGGACGCCAACAAAGCGTGCGGGAATGACTTTGCTCTGGTTGAAGATCAGCAGGTCGCCGGGGCGCAAGGGACTGGGCGGGCCGGGCACTGTCGCCAAATCGCGGACCTGCGCGTGGGTAATGCGCTGCGTGGCGCGGTCGATGATCATCAAGCGGGCGCTGTCCCGCGGCTCGGCAGGCTGCGTGCCGATCAACTCGGGAGGAAGCTCGTAATCCAGGTCACTCGTGAGCATGGTGCAATTGCCCAATCTTTACGCCGACGAACTTGGGCCGACAAACTCCAAAGACGCCCGCCAACACACTACACTATCAATCATGAGCCATCCCATCCTCCTCATCTTCATGCGCTACCTTCACATCGTCAGTGCCGTGAGCATCGTCGGCGGGCTGATCTGCGTGATCGTCTGCCTCCGCCCGGCGTTGGCACCTCTCGAAGAAGCCGTGCGAAAAGCCACGCTTGATGCCGCGCTGCGCCGCTTCGAACGCATCGTCCACTTGGGCGTGCTGGGCCTGCTGGTCAGCGGCACCTTCAACTGGATCATGCTCGCTAAAACTTACAGCGCCATGGGCCCCGTCGGCAACGCGCTCATCGGCACCAAGACGCTCCTGGCGGTCATCATCTTCGTCGTCGTATTCGCCCGTGCATCAAACCTGCTCAAACCCGGGCGATTCTGGCAGATGTTCAACCTGCATCTGGCGGCCATCGTCATCCTCCTTGGCAGCATCCTCTATATCCTCAGGGTGGCGCACCTGGTACGCGCCGCGGCTGGTGCGTGATGAAGCGACCCGCTGCGATTAAACCCGGGGCGCCGTCTGCCTCCACCCAAACCCTCTCACCCACGCAACTGGCGAGGCGATGGCGGCGACGACGACTGGCCATCATCGGCATCATCATCGGTGCCCTGGTGGCACTCTCATGGTTCGATCATCAAGGGTGGTTCCTCCACCTGGGCGGTGACATGACGCACTACGATGGGCGTTCGTTTGCTGTCGTGAGCGTCTCTGCGGACTCCCTTGCTATCGATGTGCCGGACGAGCGGTTCCCCACCACGCAGGTGCGACTTCTGGGCATCGCAAACATCGCCGACATCGCAGTGCTCGACGACGAACATCGCGACCTGGTAGACGTACGCCAAGCGATGATGCGGGAGTTGGCCTCAGGTCGCCGGGTCACGCTCACGTTGCAGCCCGGCCACGAACGTGACGGCAAGAGCGCCTTGCTGGCACTGGTGACCTTGCCCGACGGAACCTCGCTTAACGAGCGCCTCGTCGCCGCGGGACGCGCGCGGGTTGCGCCGCTTGACGACCGACTGCCGCAGGACGCTGCCTGGCATCGTCGGCTCAAGCTCATCGAAGATCAGGCCCGCCTCAATCGCAGCGGCCTTTGGCGACACAGCGCCCCGTCGCCGCAAATCGACGAGCCCGCGCCCTAACCCGTTTCCGCGATGGCGACGTCAGCGAGCCCGTGCCCTCAACCCGCTTCCACAATGTCATAGACCGTCCCGTTCAACACCACCTGGACGTTACGCCCCAGCGCCAGCCACTGAGTCGCCTCGGGATGCTTCCGCATCAGATCGAAGTAGGCGTCGCTGTTGAAGACCACCTGCACGCGGTCGGCCTTGAGGTTCTGCTGCACTTGCGCATCGACCCACTGCGTGCCGTTCTGATAGAACGTGCGGCCCCTGACGTACCGCGCGTTGGCCTGCGCCTCGTGAACGCTCTGGGCGGCGCGGCCCGCATCGGTGTCCATTTTGAAGCCGCCTGTTCCATCCGCGCCCCTCGCGCGCATGGAGTGCTCATTGGCGGTGGCCGGGGCTGCGGGTTGGGCGGCAGACTTCAAAGCGTTAACTGACTGAGAATCCGATACCGCACTGTCGCCGCTCTTGGCTGAACCAAGATCGCGGTAGGTGACTTCCAACTCTCGCTGCACCCGCGCGTCCTGGGCTGGTGCCTGCAGCGTCCGCCCCGCCATCGGCACCTGGCGATTGGCTTCGTCTTCGACGATCAGATACGCGGTGTAAGGCGTGACGATGCCGTAGGTCCGCGCCAGTTGCGTCACTTCCTCGCGCAGTTCCGCGCTCTGCCCCCGCAGACGAATTTCATCGAGCAGGTAACCCACCCGCCGCGTCGCCCAAAGCTTGGGAATAAACGCCAGTTCATCGTCAGCCTCGCCAGATTTGGCGAAGGTGCCTTCCATGGTGATGGTGCGCTTTTCGCCGTTGACCGTGCCTGTCAACACGATGGCGCTGTCGCCCTGTCCGGTGTACCTGCCAAGCAACGCAATCTGATCGCCTTGGAAAAGATCGGGCAGCGGCGAGGGGTACATCTTGCTGACACGCAGATCAACGGTGAACGACAGTTCGAGATTTGACAGCACGGGGTTGCTGATCTTTTCGTAGAAGCGCGAGACCTTGACCTCGATGTCCTCATCAGCCAGGACATACTGCGGCGTACCCCGCGTCTTCTCAGCGATCTTGTCAAGCAGATGCGTGTTGACGTCGCTGCCGATGCCGAAGCAGAAGATGCGATACGGCGCATCACCCGCTGCAGCCACGATGACTTCCTCGCTCGTCTGGCCTATGGTGGGCCGGCCGTCGGTCAGGAAGATCACCACACCCGGCCGGGTGTTGTCGTTGCGCTTGGCCAGTGTGCTGGCGGCAAGCTTGACGGCATCGTGGATCGCCGTGCCGCCGATGGGCCTAAGATCCGCGACGAACATCGCCGCGCGGTCGCGGTTACGCTCATCGTTAGGTGCCAGTTCGCCGAACAACGGCTCAGCTTCCGTCGAAAAACGAATGATCTCCAGGCGGTCGCCTTCGTTGAGGTTGGCCACCACAAACGCCAGCGCCTTCTTGGCCTGCTCAAGCTTCTTGCCCGCCATCGACCCGGACGTATCGAGCACCAGTACCACATCCTTTTTCGCCACGGCGTCGGCCTTGGTCTTCCACGCCGGTGAGGCCAGTAGCATGAAGAATCCGCCCTTATCGTGAGACCCAGAAGGTCCCGCTTCCATCACATGCAACGCCGGGTTGTATGTCAGCAGCGTCAGGCCGATGTCATCCTTGTCCTTCGCCGTCGCGAAGTAGAGTTGAAAATCGGTGTCGGGCTTGGCGTTCTTTGCCTCAAAGCCCACCACCGCCCGATCCTCACCATGCCGCTTGACCTCGATCTCATGACTGGGTGAATAGATCGACTGGATGGGCTTGGTGGTCTTGATATCCACCTTGACCGAAACGCTTTCAATCAGGCCCGCTGAGAATTTTTCGGTGTTGAGCGGATAGGTGTAGTTGGTTATGCCGCCATCGTGGGTCAACAACTGCGTATAGCGCAGCTTGACCTGCTTCTTGCTGTGAGGCTCGATGGGGAAAATGCGTGCCTTGAACATGCCCCGCCCCGCGTATTCCAAGAGAGCCGGGTCTTTCATGGTGCGGACGATGTCTTCGTAGATCTTTCGCGCCTTGTCAGCGTCGAGAAGCTCTGCATCAACCATCGTGCCGTTGATGTCCATGCTGAACTTGTCGATGCGGGCACCATCGGGGATGGGAAAGATGTAGTGGCCTTCGAGCCGCTGATCGTTGGGATTGACAAAGACCTGATCGATCTCCGTCACCGCGACCTGATCCTTGATGGTGACGGTGACATGGTGATACTCGACGCGCAGGGGTGCAAAGGTGAAGTGCCCAGGCGGGACATGCAACGGCCGGGGCGTGGGATTGATGACGATCAACCCGTCAGCCAGAGCATGGTTCGCCAATAGCAACGTCAACACCACGGCCAGCAGGCGGGACAAAAGATTCAGGCGGTTCATGGCAGCACTCCACGGTAAATACGAAGGAGGGACATCACCATTAGACGCACCAACCCCGCCCGGGTTCCCGCGCATGAGGATCAATCCACCCGCGGCAAGAACGTCCCAGCCCATCAGCGAGTGCTGCCTTCGAGCCCCGTAATTGCCTTGACCGAGTTTCGGCCCGACAGTATCATGGCACACGTGTGCTAAAAGTGCCGCCAACCCCGGCTGCCACGCTCGCTTACCCCGCCTGGATTCGCCGTTGACGACCATCAAAGACATCGCCAAGGCCACGGGAATCTCCCACACCTCGGTCTCCCGAATTCTCAACGGCAGGCGGAAGGAAAACCGCCCTTCCATGATCCGTCGAGCTCAGCAGGTGCGCGACGCGGCCGACCGCCTTGCATACCGGCCTAACAGCGCCGCCCAAGCCACTGTCACCGGCCGATTCCGCATGATCGGCCTGCTGCAATCCCAAGTCGCCCCACGCTCCACCCTGCCCATGCCACTCCTCGACGGACTGTGCGATGAACTCGGTCGTCTCGACTATGCCTTGACCATCACGCGGTTGCCCGAAAGTCGCCCCGGCGATTCGGCGGACGTGCCCCGGGTCCTGCGAGCCTTGCTCGTCGATGGGTTGCTCGTCAACTACACCGACCACATCCCCCAGCAGATGCTCGAACTCATCCGCAGCCACGATCGACCTGCCATCTGGCTCAACACGCAGTTACCCTCGGACTGCCTCTATCCCGATGACCTCTCCGCAGGCCGGGACGCCACCCGCGTGCTCCTGGACTTGGGCCATCGACGCATCACCTACCTCGACTTCGGCCACGGTACCCAGACACTCGCCCACGACCACTACAGCGCCAGGGATCGCAGCGAAGGCTACACCCGAGCCATGCGCGCAGCGGGCCTCGAGCCGCGAATCATCCGGTTCGAACTCCCGCAGACGCTCGACAGCATCGCAACATGGCTGCCCGACTTTCTGCGCAACCTCGACCGCCCCACCGCTATGGTGGGCTACGGCATGCACGAGACCACCAGCGTCCTGATCGCCAGCCTGCAACTGGGGCTCAAGCCCGGACGGGATCTGTCGCTGGTGCATATGCACGCCGGGGGCGAACTCGCGGCTGTTCAAGTGGGCGAGTTCCGCATCAGCCGCATGGAAGTCGATCTGCGAGAGATGGCGGCTCAAGCTGTGCGGATGCTCCTCAAGAGGATGTCGTCACCCACGCAGAAGCTCAAACCTCGCGTACTAACCTTCAAATACATGCCGGGCAATACCGTGGCCGCCCCGCCTCGGCTTAATTAACCACAAGGACATGACACCATGGCGCATCGCATCGTTCATCTGGCCAAGCAGCACGTGGAACTCGAGACCTTTACTCCCGAGCCCATCGCTCCCGGACAGGTCCGCGTCAAGAGCCTGGGCTCGTTGATGAGCACGGGCACCGAGACCATCTGTTTCAACCGACTCTTCGAGCCCGGCTCCCACTGGGACGGATGGGTGAAGTATCCCTTCCGTGTCGGCTACGCAACGATCGGCCATATCGTCGAAGTGGGCGAAGGCGTGGATGCGAGTCGCATGGGGCAGCGAGTGGCGGTGCGGGTGCCGCACGCTTCGGAGTCGCTGGTGCCACAAGCCGAGGCTTACGCTGTGCCCGACGGCGTGGACACGCAGGACGCCTCCTGGTTTGCGCTAGCGAAGATCGCCTATCACGGCGTGCCTGCGTCGGGATTCTGCATCGGTCAGAAGCTCGCCATCGTTGGTGCCGGCCCGCTGGGCCAGATGGCGACGCGATGGGCGCACGCTGCAGGCGTGACGAAAATCATCGTCGTCGACACCATGGAAGCTCGCCTGCAAATGGCGCTGGCGGGCGGAGCCACCGACGTCATTGCCAAGCCCATCGGCCAAGCTAAAGACGCCATATGGCAAATCTGCGGCGGCGATGGCCCCGATGTCGCCATGGACGTCACAGGCCACCCCGCTGTCCTCGCGCCCACCCTCGCAATTCCCCGACGCTACGGCCAAGTCACCATTCTCGGCGACACCGGCACACCCAGCGAACAACGCCTGACCATGGACGTCGTGATCCGAGGCGTGCGCATCGTCGGCGCTCACGATGGCCACAACACGCCCCAGTGGAACAATGCCACCATCATCCCGCTGTTTTTTAAGATGCTCGCTGCTGGAAAGATCACGACCCGCGGCCTGATCACCCACCACTTCCGCCCCGCCGATGTCGCGAAGGCATTTGCCCTCGCCAGTGAGCGACGAAGCGAAACTATGGGCATCTACTTCGACTGGCAACAAACTAATCCCGACTGAACCTCCGACCTTCCACCCTCCAACCTCCAAGTACACTAACCCCCAAAATACAAGGTAGCCAATCATGCTCAAGCAAAGCGTCGTGGTTCCGGTTTTTCACGAGGCGACTCAACCCAAGGCTGATTTCTGCCGTCGCGTGGCGGACCTGGGTTTTCACGCCATCGAACTGTGGGGTGATGACGAGGCCGATGCCTGGGCCGAGGCTGCGCACAACGCGGGCATCGTCCTGTCGAGCTTCGTGGGAGGTGGTGGCCTCAACAAGACCGAGACACAGGACGAAGCCGTACGCAAGCTCTGCAGTTCCATCGACAAGGCTGCCCGTCTTCAGGTGCCCGGCATCATCGCCCTCTCTGGCGACCGTCTGCCCCGCCAGACCGACCACCAGGGCATGGTCGCCTGCGCCCAGGCCTTGACCCGCGTGGCCGATCACGCGCAGGAAAAAGGCATCAACATCAACCTCGAAGTGTTGAACAGTCTGGTCGATCATCCCGGCTATCTCGCCGACCGAAGCGACTGGGCCTTTGCTTTGTGCCAGATGGTCAATCGCCCGCGGATCAAAGTATTGTTCGACATCTATCACATGCAGATCATGGAAGGCAACGTGATCGCCAACCTCCGCCGGGGCCTCCCGTTGATCGGCCACCTCCACATCGCCGGCGTCCCCGGCCGCCACGACCCCGACGAGACCCAGGAACTCAACTACCCCGCCATCTGCGCCGCGCTTGAGGCCGCGGGCTACGACGGCTACATCGGCCACGAGTTCTGGCCCAAGGGTGATAAGTTCCAGGCGTTGGAAAAGGCCTTCCGCATCTGCGGCGGGACGTCTGCGTGAGGACCAAACGAGCCGGAAGCGTCAGCGACGGACATTTGGATTAAGGGATCGGGTAGCCCCGCCATGCGAATGCGGGGCTCTCGCGAACGTAGCCCGAAGCCCAGCCCCGCATTCGCATGACGGGGCCGCGATGATTCACTTCGAACGGCCCCGGCGTATGGGGTCATTCGGGCGTAGGCTGGTGCAGGGAAAAGATGATGTCGCCGGTTTGGCGGTCGTCGCTGGTGCCACCGTCGTCGAGGCCGTTGGCACCGACGCTGTAGAGGACATAACCCTCCCCGGCGCGGCGGTAGATCAGCGGCTGGTCGTCGAAGTGATCCACGGGCAGCGCGGCGAGATGCCCCGGCACGAGGTCCGTCAGGGCGTCAGGGTAGGTGCCTTTCTCGATACGATGCGCTTCCAGCGCCAGAGCGGTGCGCGTGAGGTCGTAGCGGACGTCGATCTGTCGATGCGTAAGCTCGTCTCTGTCGGGCTTGTCCATCAGGACGAGGATCAATGAGTCGATGAGCATCTCCGAGCGAAGCCTTCGCCGTGTCCACGGGTCAGCCAGGAAGGCGGCGGCAAGCTGACCGGGCCGACGCAGGCCGGGCTCACGCTCCACGATGCCGTTGCCGATGAGCGCCACCGCCTTCTCGCGATCTGCTCGCATGGGGTGCTGCATCGCCACTATGGAGTCATCCCAAACCTTGTTCCAACTCCGTGCGACGATGTTGTGATCACGCACGGGACCGGCTAAGCGGTCGATAGTCGCGTCATCCTCGTTCTTGGCCCAACCAACCTACAAATCCCCCGCCATTCCCTTTTCTCGAGCCGCTTTCCAGCGATTCCGACCCCAAACACCGCACCCCGCGAGCTAAACCGGCCAACGCATGTCCCGTTTGCATATTTATTAGGCATCACATTCAATCCGTGCCTACGTCATGCTGGACATCCGTCGATATGTGACCTGCTCTCAGCATATTTCCACATCAAAATGCTCGATATTAGTCGTTAAAACCGCCTGGTCGCTGTTTTCAGGGCGAACCACCACTGCTCTGGCACGATCCTTGCCCTTGCTCTCCTGTCTGTGCTGGCGTGTGGTCGGCACTCGTGATCCCCGCTATTGCCCTCAAATGGGCCAAGGAGCAAGCATGATTCGTCGCAACCTACCTCTGCTGTTGGCAACACTGGCCTTGATGGCCCTGGCGTGGGGTGTCGCGCCAGCCCAGGCTCAGGAGGAGGCGGTGGCGGCACCCACCCTGCCCGAACTCCAGACCGCAATCGAAAATGCCGCGTTTGTCTCACACAACGTCTGGATGATGATCGCCACAGCCCTGGTCTTCATCATGCACTTGGGCTTCGCCACCGTCGAGACCGGCCTGACACGCGCCAAGAACACGGTCAACATCCTCTTTAAGAACACGCTGATTCCCTGCATCGGGCTGCTGACCTACGCTCTGGTCGGCTTCAACCTGATGTACCCCGGATTTGCCGATGGCACGGGCTACGAGGTTTTCGGCTTCGCGGGCTTCGGCCTGACCCCGCCTGAAGGGGGCATGGGGCCGGGCTATGCGGTCAGCGGCGGGTACACCTACTGGACCGACTTCCTCTTCCAGGGCATGTTCGCCGCCACAGCCGCGACGATCGTGTCGGGTGCCGTGGCCGAGCGGATCAAGCTCCACTCGTTCCTTATCTTCTCGGTATTTTTCGTGGGCCTGTGCTATCCGATTGCCGGCTCATGGAAGTGGGGATGGGGCTTCCTGCATGACATGGGCTTCTATGACTTCGCAGGTTCGACGCTGGTGCACTCCGTAGGTGGCTGGGGCGCTCTGGTCGGTGCGATCATCCTCGGGCCTCGCCTGGGCAAGTACGCCAAGGATGGCACCTCCAACGCGATTCCCGGACACAGCTTCCCCCTGGCGACCATCGGCGTGTTCCTGCTGTGGCTGGGTTGGTTCGGGTTTAACGGCGGGTCGGTCCTCAACGCGGATCCCACGCTGACCTCGCTGGTACTCGTCACCACCTGCCTCTCGGCTGCGGCCGGCGGCGTGGCGGCCATGCTCGTGACTTGGATCATGAGTCGCAAGCCCGACCTATCGATGGTGCTTAACGGCATCTTGGCGGGACTGGTGGGCATCACCGCGGGTGCTGACCAAATGGGGCCAGCTACCGCAGTGATCATCGGCGTCATCTCCGGAGTCCTGGTTGTCCTCTCGGTGGTCTTCATTGACCGTGTGCTCAAGATCGACGACCCCGTAGGCGCCATCAGCGTCCACCTGGTCTGCGGCATCTGGGGCACGCTGGCGGTGGGCATCTTCGGCGCCAAAGCTGGGATGGGTCAGTTGATGACGCAGCTCACGGGTGTCGGAGCCTATGCCGCGTTCACCGTGATCTCTGCAGGCGTGCTCCTCCTGATCATCAAGGCGACGCTGGGCCTGCGGGTGACTCGCGAAGAGGAACTCGAAGGACTGGATCTGGGCGAGCACGATCAAGCGTCGTATCCCGACTTCCAACAGACCTACATCAAGAGCTACCACATCCGCGAAGCGTAATCTGCGGATGACAAGCTCGATGACCGTGGCACAGTAACACTCAAACCAAAAAGAAGAATTAGGAGTCAACTCCCATGCACATGATTGAATGCGTCATACGACCCTACGCCTTGGACGACATCAAGGCCAAACTCGCCTCGCTGGGCATCCTGGGCTGCACCGCCATCGAGGTCAAAGGCTTCGGCAAGCAGAAAGGACACACGGAACGTTACCGCGGCGCTCGAATGGATGTGGGCTTCGTGCCCAAGGTGCTCATCAAGGTCGCGGTGCGAAGCGAAGATTTGGACAAGGCCATCGAGGCCATCAGCAGTTCGGCCAGGACAGGCCGAGTTGGAGACGGCAAGCTCTTCGTCTATCCGCTGCAGAAGGTGGTCCGCATTCGCACGGGCGAGACGGACAACGATGCTTTGTAAACAGTTGCGAAACGGCGGGGACGGAGGGGTTAGGATGACGGGGGTTGGT
>JBGSTK010000039.1:0-2440 GCA_041736565.1 Phycisphaeraceae bacterium
GCTGCACGGTCGTGGTGGGCACGGCTTGCGCGAGCCCTGCAACCGGGAGTAGCGCGGCGATGGCGCCGAGGAGCGCGGTGGCTGGCAGTTTCACGGCGACCATGCCGGTGTTCCAGATCATGCCGCCGAGGATGCCCACGAGATGCAGGCGGAGTTTGCCCTTCGTGAGGGAGTAGGATTCAATGATGAACATGATGGTTGTTCTTGGTTGAGGGTTTAATTACTACAAGGATAGGAGTTTTATGGACGCGCTGGCAACCCGGTTGATTTGGACAGCGGCGCGATTGTCACTGTCAGCGAGGGCGACGAAATGACCCATTTCTCGATGACCAGGTGTTGTGAATCGGCATCCCAATGAATTATGCTGGTTTGTTCGCGATTCGTCCCGCCGTCGGAGTTCAGCAGGCTCAATTGCGCCTCGCCCGGTTTCAAAGCCAGCGCCAAACCCGCCCCCACTTCGACGCGGAATCCTTCGGGGTAAAAGCGATCCGCCGATACGAAGATCTCCGTGCTGCCGAGTTTGGCGTCTGGTCTGAGGCTCACCTCCAAGATGCGCGTGACGAAGTCAAAGCCGTAGCGTTCGAGGTGGCCGGCGATGACCAGCGGACGTGGGCGGGCGAGCGTGTCGGTGATGAATTTCCGCTCAACCTGTCCCGTGGGGGACTTGTCCGAGAAGATGGCCCAGGTGAATGGATCGGTCCGCTTTTTCGACTTGAGTGGCGTGCGCGTGCCGCAGAACCAAGCTTTGATCGCACCAACGCCGCGTTGGTCGAAAGCGTTGGCGGTCGCCTGATAGACCTTGGTGTAGCGTTCCTGCTGCTTCGGATCGGTATCCGCCGCGATGTCGGTGGCCGGTCCCCACTCGCCGAGCAGGAGCGGGGCCCGTGAAAGCGCGGCCTCGCGCAGGTAGCGGTCGAGCATTTTGTTCATCATTGTCAGATCCATCGAGTAAAGATGCGGTGCAAAAATGACGCGCTCGCGTCCGAAAGATTCCTGCATCGGCAGAAACGGACCGGCACCCGCGCCCGTCTCGCGATACAAGGGCTGATAGAGCGCCCATTTGGCGGGGCTGATCGCGTGCATGGCATCAGCCAGCCGCCGCAGTGTCGGGAGCAGTTGTTCCCGGCAGCAGCGTTCCTCGTCGGGATCAAGCCCGCGCTGCGGCTCGTTGAGCAGATCGTAGCCGAAAACCGACGGCTCGTCCTTGTAGCGAATCCAGAGCTTGCTCCACGCGGCCACCACTGCGTCCTGAGTGCCGTTCGTGTTGTGATAGATGGCATCCCATTGGGCGTCGCCAAAGGGCCGGAGGTCATAAACGACCAGCTTGAAGATGGTCTGTAGCCCGGCCTCCCGACCCATGCGGACCATCGCGTCGAGTTGCGCGAGGTAGGTGGGATCGGCCTTCTTGCCCGGCCAGCCGCCCAACCGTCCGAGTGTCGTGCGGATCACCTGGAAGTTGGCCCCCATGCGAACCATGCGCCGATAGTCGTCCGGGGTGTAATGAATGGTGCCCTTGCCGTCCTCGGTGATGGCGACGTAACCGCCCGGAACAATCTCGCGCCCTTGGGCATCGTGGATGGCAAAGCTCTTCACGCCGTCCTCGGCGAAAGCCGGTATGATCAACGGCAACAGCAGCAGGGCGGCCATGATCAGTTGGATGATCTTCATTCTTTCACCAGAGTGGCTCCTTGTTCTGAGCGTCCCAGCGTTGATAAGACTCTTTCATCTTGATAACGCGATCGGGTTGATCGGTGGCCAGATTCTTCGACTCACCGATATCGTTGGCCAGGTTGTAAAGTGCGAGCGGTTCGCGGTTGTTCTTGACCAGCTTCCAGTCACCCTGACGGATGGCCCAACGGTGCAAGGCGGGATTATTTGGGGGAAACCGGAATCGCCAGCAGAGTTCATCGTGTGGCGTGCCGCTTGTCGCTCCGCTCAGATACGGCAGCAGATCCGTGCCCTCCAGTTTCCATTCCGGCCGAACTATAACGCCCGCAGCCGATAGGGCTGTGGGCAGAATGTCCAGACTGGTCACAGGCGGGTCATACGTCATACCGGCCGGAAGGTGTCCCTTCCACTGCACCATGAAGGGGATGCGGATACCGCCTTCCAGCAGATCGCCCTTCACGCCCCGGCAGGGATCATTCCTGGAGGTGTTCTGGCCGTACTCAAAGTCAGCATCAGGCTGGGGCCGCGCACGACCGGTTGGGCCGCCGTTGTCGCTGAGGAAGAAGACCAGCGTGTTCTTCTCCAGCTTGGTTTCCCGCAACTTCGCCAGCACGCGACCCACGTTCTCATCCAGTGATGCCATCATGCCCAGCATCGTGCGCCGGTGCAGGTCGGGGATATGGGCATACTGGGCCAGGTGTTCCGGCTTGGCCTGCATCGGCCAGTGCGGCGGCACGAAGGCGAGATACAGAAAGAAGGGCTCACGCTGATG
>JBGSTK010000206.1:0-18053 GCA_041736565.1 Phycisphaeraceae bacterium
CGGGTTCAACACCCATCCGAGAGCCTGAGCGTGAATACGCCGTATCGGCTTCGTACTCGATCTCATGCGCCCAGCCTAACAAGCACGGAGCGCCGATAGCTGATTGACCGCTGCCCGCAACGATCGCCGACCAACAACCCAACGCGGGTTGACAAGTCGTGACATAGCTAAAACCGCCGCGATGGGTCAACCGAGTCATGGGTTGTCCTTTAGAAAGGGGGTTTGAGAAAGTTTTTGCCGAGGTGAGCGTCTTAGTCTGAGACTGGTCGGTGCCGCTGCGCGATTCGCCATCCAAAAAAAGAAGCCCTTTGGCGGGTGCCATCGCTTCGTTGGGGCTTGTCGCTGTGATCGACATTTTGGACGGTTCCCGTTCTGATTTGTCTTCGTAGCTGAATGTATCCGTTGACAAACAGAGATGCAAATCTGTTTTATAAAAAATATGATCCGTAGCCCTTGAGAGCGCCCAAGCGTGGATCTTGGCAGGTGTTGCGGCCACAGCGACTTGGATCGAACCCGACGTCGAGTAACGATCGCCCGATGTCTCTATTTCTGATCGCGGCCGGCACCCACCACCAGGTGCTGCGACGGCTTGGAAAGGTCAACGGGCCAAGCACGTTTGAGGCCATCCGTCCACGTCACCTCAACGCTGTAGGTGCCCGGATCGCGTACCGCCAGGTTCACGGCATCGGGGCCACGTGATCCCGGCATGTCCTGACCCGCGATGATCCGCCGAGCCACCACCTTACCCGCCACATCGAGCAGCGTGACGGCCGCGCCCGTGACCCCGAGTGGGCCTGTCACGTTCACGGTGAGAATCGACGTCTCATCCAAAATGCGTTGCTGCAACGTGGGCTTGGATGTCTTGCCCCGGCTGGCGAGCGTCTCGTTGCGCATGATCACCACGCTGCCATCCGCCAGCCCCAGCACCAGATCGTTGGCGCCATCGCCATCGAGGTCACCGGCCACGGCTGAGATGGCGCCGCCCGTATGTGCTCGGCCGGGGAACAGCTTGGTGTCGTATTTGTGCGGGGTCATGAACGAGCCGTAGCCGCGGTTGGTGTAGAAGACATTGGCTGACCCGCCGACGTTGATGGCATAGACATCCACGCGTCCATCCGCATTCAGATCCTCCGCCAGCACGCTCGACAAGCCGTTGCCACCCTCGGTGATCTCGTTGCCGTAAACCCCCGCATCAAGCAGCTTGCCTTGCTCGTTGATGATGAAATTGACGTTGGCCTGCGACGCGAAAATCAGGTCCGTGCTATCCGCGCGCCACAGCGGCGCCATGCAACCGCCGCCCGTGAGGCCCTCATCTTTGCCTTGCGTCGTGAAGTCGAAGCGCAGCCGACTTGGTACCGGCGTGAATCCCTCTTTTTCCTGCCGCAACAGCAGCCCGTGCCCGCTGGAGTAGAACAGGTCCACTCGGCCGTCGTTGTCCCAGTCGCCGGTCATGACCTGGCCGTTGCCGGTTTGCACTTGTGGGATCTGCGCCATTCCGCTCTGCTCGGTGGCATCAAGGAAGGTGGCATCCTTACCGCCGGTGTGCAGGTAGATCGCCAGCCCCTGCCCGACGCGGGAGACCAGCACATCAGGCCAGCCGTCGGCGTTGATATCGACAAACGAAGCATTTTTGACGTTCTGCGCTGCGTTGGCGGGCAGGGCATCGCTGCGGACAAAGCCCGTGTCGTTCTGGATCAGCAGCACGCCGCCCACGAGCAAATCAGGCTTGCCATCAGCATTGACATCCGCGACATCCACGCTCGCGCCGCCGACTTCTTCCAACTCGGTCCCCATCGTGACCTGCTCATAGACGCCCGGCTTGGTCTGCTTCAGAATGTGCGTGGTCTTGGCGGTCACCGCGACGATATCAAGCCGACCATCACCATCGATGTCCACCAGCGCCAGCCCCAGCGCTGGCGAGGAAAGAGTCGCCACGTTTTGATCTTCAGCAAAGCGGACAAACGGCCGCGCTGGGAAAAACGCGCGACCGCCCGCAGCATCGTGCATCATCTCCGCCAGCCGTTGACCGTGACCGTTAAACGTCCCGAACATGTTGCTCTCGCCCGACGGGTCCATGCTCTGAGTCCATTGCCACTGACCCTTGCCCTCCTTATCCGGCAGAGCTTTGCCCCAATGTCCATCCGCGAGATAAATCAGCACCTCCGCAGCGCCGCGATGTTTGGCACCGAGGAAAGCCACGAGCGTCTGCCCGGGCGCGATCACCGTGGCGAAAGCCTCCAGCGGGCCATCGTCATCGACGTTCATCGAGACCTGCTTCGGCTCGAACTTGCCTTTAGGCCGATCAACGACGTCCAGCGTGATCGTCCGCGTCTCTTCATCAATGGTGGTCACGTTGAGCACCAGCACGATGGCGTGGCGTTCCAACAGGTCGGCGGGCTGAAGACTCGGATCGACCAGCGCCGCAGCAGGCCGAGGCGTGCCCAGCAAACCGAGGATGATGAAGCCAAGGACGAGCCAGCGGGAAACGGTCATAGGCGAACTCCTTGAAGGGTGGCATGACGGCCAACCGGAAACCAAAGAAACTCTTGCTTTCTAAAACCTGCTGGGTTATGATATGGTATATCGGTGAATCACGTTGGTAGATCGGGATATCAAGACTAATTGGTCATCTTTATGGCGCTGACTTTACGAGACATTGCCGATCACGTGGGCCTGAGTAAACAGGCTGTCAGCCAGGCGCTCAACGAGACCGGGCGGTTGAGGCCTGAAACCCGCGACCGCGTCCGCATGGCCGCTCGTCAATTGGGCTATCGCCGCAATGCCGCGGCGCGTGCGACCACCATCGGCCGCCACGGCTGCCTGGCGATGTTGGTCAGCACCAGCTCCATGCGCAGCACCATCTCCGATGGCCTGATCGACGGCATCCAACTCGTCACCCAGGAACAGCAGCTCAACCTCATGCTCGTCCGGCTGCCTGATGAAAAACTCAGTGACGCCACCGTCCTGCCTCGAGCCTTGGAAGAGTCCGCCAGTGACGGCTTCCTCGTCGATTACACACACGGCATTCCCCGCCGCATGATCGACCTGATTCGCCGCCACGATATTCCCGCGGTGTGGATCAACTCCAAGCAAACCAGCGACTGTGTTCGGCCTGATGACCTTGAAGCAGCGCGGGAGGCGACGCAGCATCTGCTGTCGCTGGGTCACCGTCGCATCGCCTATGCCGACTGGGGCCATGGTCCGGAGTTCCCCGAGCCGCACTACAGCGTGGCGGATCGCCGCGAGGGTTACGCGTTGGCGATGCAGGCTGCGGGACTGACGCCGCGACTGATGGTGGCGGATGAAGGCCACAGCATTCGCCCGCCTGCGCGCATTCCCTTTGCCCGTGACATGCTCAGCGCAGCGGATCGGCCCAGCGCGGTGCTCTGCTACGGTCCCGCCGAGGCTGAGCCGCTCATGCACGCCGCCTTGTGCATGGGCCTGACTGTGCCGGGCGATCTCTCAGTCGCCTGCTTTGCCGACGCCCCCATCAAGTGGTTTGGCCCGCATCTGACGGTCTGGCGTCCCCCCGCTTCCGAAGTCGGACGCCAGGCGACGCTCATGCTGCTAAAAAAAATCCGCCAGCCTGACAAGACCTGGCCGGTATTGAAACTCCCCTTTGCCTTTTACCCCGAGGGCGCGACGTGCGCGCCCCCGAACATGGTTTAGAAACCCTTTTTCTTAAGGAGATGTCTCATGTTGAAGAATCGAATGTTGAAACCAGCGATGACAGCGGGCGTGGTGTTGACGACGATGATGGCTAGCTCCGCTCAGGCGGCTCCGATCGTGAATTACACGTTTGAGAGCGACACGCTGGGCCAGCCCGCCAGCGGATGGGTCGTTGGAAGCGCAACTCCCGGCTTCAATGTCGTGGCGGACACCAACAACTACTTTGGGCACGGCACCAGCAACCAGGTTATGAACTTCATTGACAATAACACCAACAGCTCCACCGGGGCCGAATCAGTCCTGACCGTCACATCGTTCAAACTGACTCAGGGCCCCAGCGAGAAGTTCACGATCAGCTACGAACTGGTTTACCTGTCGGGCGCCGGAGCCAATGCCGGTCTTGGCAAGAGCAATATTAACTCTAGCGCCAACAAGGCGGCCGTAGCCGCGCTTGGCGCGCTGGCTGGTGCTCCCAGTCCCAAGTACATCGTCAGCACCCTCATCAATTTCACCGGTGCCAACGAAAGTTTCTTCAACCCCGCCACGAACCTGACCGATACGCTCGCGTCGGGCACGCCCGGACGCCACTTCGCCTATAACCCCTTGACGAATGTCACTGTGGAACTGGCGGCGAACTCGGGTAGCGGCGTGCTGACCGACAACGCTTTGAGATTCGGTTTCTCCAACGGCAACGCCGGCGTGAACAACATTCTCGTGGACAACATCAGCTCTCAGGCTGGGCTGGCGGTTGCCGTCCCCGAGCCCGCATCGCTGGCGCTGCTGGCGCTGGGCGGATTGGTCATGCTGCCACGACGGAAGCGTTAACCCTCAACTTTCTCCTTCAACCGTCGCGGTCCCAACCGGCCGCGACGGTTTTCGGCCTAGCGGTTTAACGCGACAGAAACGGCACCGATCAAGGAATCGACGTAATGCCCTGGAACACTTCCACCTGCCGGGGCGATTCAGAAGGATCAGGGCAATAGGTGATCAACCCCTACTGCGGAGTTTTTGATATGAAACGTCACCTCTTTACGAACGCCCTTCGTCAACGTCGCCAGCACTCACACGCGTTTACCCTTATCGAACTGCTGGTGGTGATTTCCATCATTGCTTTGCTCGTCGCGCTGCTGCTGCCCGCGCTGGGCAAGGCGAGGGATGCGGCGCGAGCGGCGATGTGCCTGAGCAACCATCGGCAGATGATGATCGCCCATGTCAGCTACACCGCGGAGTACCGAGATCGCCTGCCCCGTCAAAACTCCACGGTCACGGGCCAAATAACGTGGTGGGCGGCGCAGAATATCTCTGTCGGAGGCGGTGCCAGGCAATCCTTCGGCTTGAACAAACTGGTGCAGACCGAGTACATCGCCGACGACCACATCATCATCTGCCCGTCCAACACCAATACCCGCGTGGCCTATGCCGACGGTGATTCGACGCATCCCAACTACACGCGATCCGCCGACCAGGCTCGCGGGTGGATGAACTGGTGGTCGGGCTACTTCCAGCGCGTGCTGGCCAGCGAGGCGGGGGGCGGCAACGGCATCAACAAGTGGCCCACTATCGAGCAGGTCCGCATCGATGGCTTGCGCTTTCTCGGTGACACGCTGCAATCGGGCGGTGCCCACCACGACGGAGGCAACTTTGCGCAACTTGATGGCTCCGCCAGGTTCATCTCCGACCCGGGGCGGACCATGCTCCACAGCCAGTGGTTACCCCTCTCCGGCAACACAGATGCCGGCCGACTCGCCACGAGGCTGCAGTTCTGGAGCTGGATCGATGCGCAATAACCGCCAACTGTTACGCGGCTGAACAACGATGCTCACCGTGCTCGTTGTTCGAACTCGAAGAAGGGTCCGGGTGAATCACCCAAGTCCTCAAGGCGGGCCAATCATGAAGAAGCAATCGCCTACATCCTCGACCGCGTTTACCTTAATCGAGCTTCTCGTCGTGGTGGCCATTATCGCGCTACTCATTGCCCTGCTTTTGCCCGCACTCGAACAGGCGCGGGAGGCGGTGGTTCGTACCCGTTGTGCCACGCAGCTCAAACAGATCGGCTTGGCCACGCACACCTATACGACGGACCATCGCGGCTGGCTTCCGCGCAGCCCGCGCAAACATGCCGGCGTACCCCGGCGCGGACAGAACCAGCCCTTCGAAGCCTACGTCGCGCTGTGGAGCGCTCCCAATGGCAGGGATGCGTTGGGCGGGTTTGACCCGATCAATCTCGCGGCCCTCTATGCCCACGGCTCGGTCGATACGGCGCGAATCTTCTACTGCCCGCTGCAGACCACCGGGGCACGCTCCTACGACTATCCCAACAACCCATGGGGGTCCACCACCGCCAGCACCGGCAACTCCAGCGAGTTCTACATCCGCACGGGTTATCTCTACATTCCCTACGGCGACACGCACGCTCCCGCAGCTGCGGGCCCCACCATGCACCCCGCCAAAGTCAGCCGCGCCGATCCCCAGATGATCCTCGCCAGTGAGGACCTGCTCAGCCCGAAGAGTCGTCACGGCTTTTACTGGTCCGTTGGATTCTTTGACGGAAGCGTCCGCGCATCATCGGGCGAAGACCGCCTGGGCATATTGCTGCCCAATGAAGTCCTGAGCAACGACTGGGCCAAGTTCGTGACGTTCCGTGATAGCGTGGCCGCTCGTTGATGTTTTCGTGACACGCTGATGTTCCTATGAGTTGCCCCCCAAGCCAACCTTGGCCTGACCTGACCTGACTTGATCGTCCAACCTTCGACCCCAACCCCTGGAGCCTCGTGCCGATGCCTCAACTGATGATTCCCGCGTTTGCGTTGCTTGCTCTCACGCTCTTGATTGTGACGCCGGCGTTGAGTGCTCCGGAGCTTCCCCCCGATGAGGCGTACGTACGCGCTACTCCTGATGGCGAACTGGAACTCAACGGCCAGCGGGTGCGCTACTGGGGTCTGGTCACAGCGGTGGCAGGCTCTCCGGGCGTGGCGAAAGATGACGCCCCGGAGGTCATCGCCCAAAAGATCGCCAAGCATCGTGCCGCGATGGATCGCTTTGTCGTCCGCTTGGGGGATATGGGCTTCAATCTCGTGCGCACGTGGGAAGGTCGTTACCCCAGCCAGCCGGATCTACCGCTGTTGTACAAGCATGACTATCAGGTGGGCGATGGCTCCGAAGCTGACAGCATCGCCTACAGTTGGGCTCAGCTCGACAAGGCGGGCATCAAGATATGGATGAGTTCGACCAACGGTGTGGGTGACATCACGCCCCAGGATGTGGGGATCATCGATGACCCCGCTTCCGCGGCCGCCTGGCAGCAGGCCATGACCGACCTTGCGGGTATCTTCAAAGGCCCCGTGCCCATCAAAGGCAAAGGCACGCTGCTGGCAACCTTCGACGAACGCACCGAAGCGCTTTGGATCAAACGCCTGAGTCTGTTGGCGGACTTTCCCAACAAATACAAGAACGGCCTGCGACTTGGCGATGACCCGCAGGTCGTCGTCTGGGAACTGACCAACGAAGAGTTCCCATACCGACACTTCTTCAATGGTGGATGGCAGAAACTCCCGCCTTACTTCCGTAACAAACTCCTGGCGCGGTGGAACGCGTTTCTTCAAACCAAGTACGGCAGCGATGAAGCACTGCGCAACGCATGGGGATTCCTGCTCCCCGAAGAGTCGCTCCAGCACGGCACCGTCATCCTGGCGCCACTCTCCACGCCCGTCAAAGGTGAGCTGGCGGTCAACGACACCAACCCCGCGGTGATCGAATCGCTCCGCTCGCGCAAAGCAGATGCCTACTCGCGCGACGACTTCAACCGCCAGCGTGGCGAGGATGTCATCGACTTCGCCAACCATCTCATCATCAGCCACAAGCAGCGCATGGAGAAAGCCCTGGAGGCCATGGGCAAGAGCTGCAGACTCAGTCCCACGGTTTACGACAGCGGCAACGACTTCCGCATCCAGGCGGCATACATGCACCAGCATGCCGATGCCGTGAGCACCTGCTCCTACACCAAAGGCATGGGTTACGACCCCCGGGATGAACGCTTCCCGTTCTTCAGCCATCTCGACGATGCGCCGCGCACGAGTTGGGATGTGCCGTGGTTCGAGCAATCCACCGCGCTCAACAAGCCGCACTTCGTTTACGAGACCAACATCGGCAACCAGACGAAGTACCGAGCCGAGTATCCCATGCAGGTCGCGGCACTGGCGTCGATCGTGGACTGGGACATCATCGTGTGGCACACCTATCCCGGTCGGGACAAGGAAACCACCGACGCGGAGAAGCCTTTTGGTCGACAGGCCAACGTCGGCGGCGACTACTTCACGATCCGCGGCGATGAGGTGATGATCGCAGCCTTACGCGCTGCCGGTGATATTTTCCGCCAGCGACTGGTGGCGGCGGCACCAGACCCGGTGACTTTCACCTTCGGCCGCAAAACGCTGCTGGACCCCGTGAGCATGGACTACGGCACCAGCTACGGCGAGTTGGGCAAACGCTTCATCGAGACCACCTATCGCCATGGAGCGCGGGTATTCATCGACCCGAAGCGCGATGATGACACCACTGACGGTCGCCACACCATTCGCCCCAACGTCTACAACTCCAACCCCGTCGAGCCCAACGATCAGATCTCGTTCAACTGGCGGCGAGGCCACCTCAAGATGGACAGCCCCGGCGCTGCCAGCTACACGGGCTTCTTCGGCGAGTACGGCCAACCCACCATCGCCTTTGCCCACAACGATGTGAAATTCTCGGACATCACCTTCCTCAATCCCCAAGGCATCGCCTACCCAGTGACGCCCGAGGAAGGCTATTGCAGCATCAATCTCATCACCAACGATGGGCAACCACTGGCGCAAGCCAAGCGCGCCATCCTCGTGGCCACCAGCACCAGCTTCGCCCCGGGCTATCAACTCGACGTGACGAAATCGAGCAAGGGTCGTCAGCAGGATGGACCCGCGACTGTTCCGCCTCAGGAGCATCGCGGCTCGTGGGTCGTCAGCGGCGGCAAAGGCGACAACCTCGTCGTGCGCGTGGGTCTGACGGTCCAGAGCAAGGCCATCGACGGCATGCACTACACCTTCCGCGACTGGTACATGAACCCTGTGGAGCAAGGCACAGTGAAGGACGGCCAACTGCGTCTGCCCGCTGACAAAGACGTGTGGATCGTAGAACTCGAACGCAAGTGAACATTCTGATTGACCACCAACCCCGCCGATCCGAAAGGTCGGCTCATTACCGGAGATTCGTATGAACTTTCGAGCGTTGATCGTGACATTGTGCGTGCTTTGGAGTCTAGTTATCGCGCAGAGCGCCATGGCGCAGGCCAACGAACCCATGGCTCATTCGCCCCGCTATGACGATCGATCCGTCTGGCCGGCGTGGGTGGAGAAGACAGCGTTCGTTAAAGAGGAGTGGCCCAAGGCGCGGCTGCTGGTGTGGGCTCACGCAGGCAAGTCCCTGCGAGGAGCCGACATGTCCGACCCCGCCAACTGGCTCGAGAACGGCAAGCCCGTCACCGAGGGACCCGATGAAAATACCGACATCATCATCACCGCGGGACCTGACGGGGCCAAGACGTTCATCGGCGGCAGCAAGGGGTGCGAGGCGCGGCACATGACTGTCGAAAAGGGCGTCGGCGCTTTTCTCAAATCCGTCAGCGTCCACGGCAACATGTGGGTCAAGGACGGCGCATCTTGGCATGCCATCAGCGTTCGCGGCAGCCGCGACACCTTTATGCGCAACGACAACCCCACGCCCAATGCAGCCGCCAACAAAATCGCCTTCAACAAGCCGCCCGACAAATCCACCGAATGGATGGGCAACTGGAAGATCGGCGATGAACTCGATCTCTTCTCGGGCATCTTCGTCGTCTCCCCCGACAGCACCTTCATGCCCGGTGATCGCTCCACGCAACACATCTACCCCAACGCCAAGCTGGTGTTGACCTCGGGCTCCGCCTTCTACAAACGCGACAACCAATACTGGGGCCACGACATTGAGATCGTCGGCGAAGTCCTGGCGGGCACACCGCAGCGCCCACTGACCAAAGACGCAACGCTGGGTCTGAGCTTCAAAGCCAAGGGTGCCGCCAAGGGACACGCCAAGGGCAAAGAATCCATCTCGCACCTGACCAAGGAAGGCGACATGGGGTTGATCCTTTACAAGGAAGGTCGACTCGTCGTCCACAGTGCCGATCCCAAAACCGCTCGGCTGGTGATCCAGTGGCGCGGCTTCGGCGAGAAAATCCCCAGCAAGGAGAATGAGCCCGCCGCTGTCGCCGCCATGCCCCACGGTATCGACATGCTCCTCCTGGGTGATGCCAGCCTCGATGGCATCGAGTTCAACAATGTGCTCAAGGGCGGCATCGCCATGCCCGACCTGGCGGCGCGTGATGCGTGGAAAAACGTGACCTACGGCAAAGACAATCTCGCGCCCACTCCGGAGCTCTTCACCAAATACACCGGCAATTTGGATATCGAAATGAAAGACACCGGCGTCGCTGTGGGTCTGGCCAAGAAGGCCAAGGCTGAAAAGGAAGAGAAAAAAGCCAACGACGAATGACGCCGCTCGACGACTGACGTCGCACGACAACTGACCCACGACGCCGACGCTACTTCGGGGCAGGTGTGTGCGCTACGTCGAGCGTGCTCCGTCCGCCGGGCCGCAGATAAACCTCCAGCCTCTGCTGGCGGCCATCGCCAAAGCGAACCTGCAACGTGTGCTTGCCCGGATGCAGCGCCACCAGGATCGCTTCGCGCGGCCCGGTGCTGCCGATGGCGTTGGCGTTCAGATCACGACGGACCACCGTGCGACCCTGAGCATCGATAAGCCTCAAGCTCGCGCCCACCGCGGCCCGCGCCGAAGTCAAACGTACTTTGAGCACCGATGACTGACGCAACGCGGTCTGGTCGGCGGTCACGCTCTTATCATCCGCACGCAGACGCAGCGTGTCGTTGAGCAATAGAAAAACCTGACCTTGGTCATTGCCCAGCAACAGGTCCGGCGCGCCATCGTCATCGAAATCACCAGCCACAACACCCCACCCGCCCGATGTGTGCGCTGGGCCATCGAACATATGCGTGTCAACCTTGTGCGTGTCGGCGAGCATGAACGTCCCGTAGCCACGGTTGAGCATCAAGCGGTTCTGCCCCTTCTCAGCGCGGCTGACGGTGTAGAAATCGACGATCCCGTCGAGGCTCAGGTCCTCCGCAATCGTCGCCAGATGCAGGTAGGAGCCTTCGGAAATCTCGTTGCCGTGACGCGTGACATCCACCGCTTTGTCGCCTTCGTTGGCCAGCACGCACCAGCCGTCCTGCGTGGGGATCATCAGGTCCATGCGGCCGTTGCCCATCACATCGGCGAAAGCCGCGGCACCAGTCAACCCCGGCGCATCATCCTCGCCCGATGTGAAGCGCAAGTCCGCATCGTGTGGCACGGGCTCAAACCGCCCCTGCTCGTTCTGCTTAAGCAACAAGCCCTTGCCCACAGCGAAGAAGAGATCAGCTCGGCCATCATCGTTCCAATCGCCGACCGCCACGAACCCCGTCTGATCGGCACCGGCCTGGGGCGTGTCGAGCCCCATCGCCTTGGTGACCTCGCGATAGACCAGCGGCGTTTTCTCCAGGCGGGCGTCACCCGGATGCAGCCAGGCGCGCAGCCCGCCATCGGCGCGACTGATAAGCACATCCGGCCAACCGTCGCCGTTTAGCTCCACAAACATCGCGGTTTTGACTTCTTCATTGGCCTCTGGGGGCAGCCATTCCATCGGTTCGAGTTGCAGTTGCCCCTCGCGCTTCCGCACCGCCAAAATCTCTCCGCCCGCCAGTACATCGTCCAACCCATCACCATCAACATCCGCAAACGCCACGCTGGGCGATGCCACATCCAGCCCCACCCAATCCGTGGCCTGCACGAAGAGCATCGACTCGACCTGCAGATACAGCCGATCACCAATGTCGCTGCAGACGTACATATCCAGATCGCCATCACCATCGATATCCCGCAATGCCACGCCCAGGATTTTGCCGCCTTCGATGTGGTCCATGAGCACATCGCTGCGGAAGCGGAGATAGGCTTTGCGGGGAAGAAAGGCGTGCTTGGCTGCAAGGTCGTCAAGCAGCCGCGCGAACATCGTCGTCGAGCCGTTCCACGTCCCCGCCATGGTGGGCACCGCAGCGTCATCGACGCCTATCGCCTGCTTGTCGTCGGCGCTCCAGAGCCACGAGCCATCGGCCTGTACGGTGGCGATGAACCAACCATCGCGGTAGAGGAGCACCTGGTTTCGCTGCCCGCGCGCACCGCCGATGAAAGCCACAAACGGCGCATCGGGCATCAGCTCGTAGTCGTACTGGTCGGAGGTCAGCCGCCCTTTCATGGCCTCGCCTGCCCGCACGGTGATCTTCGCCTGCTGAGGCATCTCGCCCTTGACCGCGCGTTCGATCCGCAGCGTAAACGAATCTGCCTGGGCATCCACCGCCTCTACCTTACCGACGAATGCCAACGCATTGCGCTCAAAAAGATCCGCCGGTTGCAGCCCGACATTGATTAGCGCCAGAGACGGTATCGGCCTGGCAAGCCAGGCTATCGCGCCAACGAAAATGACAAGCAGGAATCGCTTCATGGGAGCACTTCATCGAATCATTTCATCGAGTCGTCTTACTGAATTACATAAAGCGCCGAAAGCGCCAGACTGTCGGCATCAGGCTTGCCATACGCCCGCGCGCGGATGTGCGTCGTCTCCGTCAAGCGCAGCGGCGCGGTGTACTTGAGCGACTCACGCGTCGGCTCGGTGCCATCGAGCGTGTAGCGAATCTCCGCCTCGGGCATCCGCGTGGCTTTAAGCACCACCTGCAGCGGCGCTTTGAAAATCGCAGCCTCGGGCGTCTTGTCCTTCTTGTCCTCCGTCACCGGGTCGGGCGAACTCGTCAGGCCGTAGGGATCGTTCTCCTTGAGATAATCCTGCATCGACTTGATGGCCTTGGCCGTCAGAGGCTTGGAGTCGTAGCCCTGATTGCCCGGCAGGTTGTCCTTGCTCAACGCTGCGAAAAGTTCCTGGCCTTTGCCAGCGTTGTGCGACCCAAACGTGACATGCTTCCACGCCTTCCACCCATCAGCCTCGGGCAGCCCGATGCCGCCCGCCTTCACATAGTCAAAGTGAACGCCATCGAACTCGGGCGGCTCAGCGAAAAACACCGCGATGCCATTCTGGTCCTGCGCTGATTCATCAGGCTTGCCGATGGGCTTGCCTGCCCCGTTGAAATAATCCTTGCGCGAGGTGATGGATGTGAAGACCAGTCTTGCCTTGGCGGGGTCGGCACTGTGGACGCGGACCTTGGCGCCTTTGGAAGCGAAGAGCCCCGTGGATCCGCCGCCTTTTTCGCTCATGCCCAGCATGACGAAGCAATCCGCCGTCAGCGGCCGCTCCAGCGACCCCGCCTGCAACTGCCCGCCGGGGTAGAGCACGATGTTGTAGAGCCCACGGTTGTTGACGCCTTGGAACGGGCCGACGGTGGCACCTTCGCGGAGTTCGAGGATGGCACCTTCGTAGATTTCCATCGCGCCCTTGCCCGTGACGCCGCTCCAACGCAGGTCGCCGTTAAGGATCAGTCGCCCGCGTTGGTGAATGATTTCGTCGCTGACGCCGAAGCTGCCGATGAACTCGACCGATGCCCCGCCGTATTTGCAGACCTGGAATTTATGGGAGATTTGCGAGCGGTTTTTGAACCCGCCGCCTTTGCCCGTGTGCCCGTACTCCGCGGGATGAGCGGGGCTGGGCAGGTGCGTGTCGGCATAGCGGAAAAACGTGTGCTTGGGCCCGCGGATGGAGACGAAGTAGATCGCGCCTTTGGAAGCGACATCGAGATTGCCCCAGACGTCAAACTCCGAACGATGCGCACCGCGAATCTGCGCGTTGTCGCCGATGGTCACGTGCCGGGCTTCCTGCTTGGCCGCGTTGACGGTGTAGGGCTTGCTCGCTTCGGGAAGGACCACGTCCGTGTCACGATCAGGAGCTGCGGCTGCGGGTTCGCCCTTTTCCGTCCAGTTGGCAACATCGCCAAAGGCGCCACCCGTGCCGGGGTTAGCCCACACCAGCACCCGCGCTTCAGGCCAGATCTCCGACTTGTACAACGGCTCAGCGCCACCACTCGCCCCAACGCCCGCCGCCATCGCCACGCAAGGCGAAAGCATCACCGCAATAATGACCACGATCCAAAGCCCCAGCGTAGTGCAGCGTTTCGGCATGGTAACTCCTGTGTTGTCGGTTAACGGTATGGTAACGTCCAGCAGCAACGTATTCTTGCGTTTGGCAGGGAATCGCTAAGCCCTCTACCAATGGGCGGCGCGACGGGTTTGTGCGCACAAAGCCGTCACGTATCGAGACGCGAACGCTCGTAAGTGACCGCTCTCACGTTAAAAGGAAAATGTTCGCTTGCGATGCGGGAATTTCGACGGCGGAGCTTCAACTGTGCGCACAGTATCCGCCATGAGAACCAACCGCTAGTTCAGAGATCAAGCGTGTCAATCACGCGCAAGGCTTGGGGCAGTATCCGCACATCCACCGGCGTGAGGCCCGCCGCGTCACCATCGCATTGCAGCGGGACGGCCGCGTCGGAGGTGATGCTCACTCGCTTGGCGCGACCGAAGCGAACATCTCGGCGATACCTATGTCGACCCATCGCCACGGCTCGCAGATACCACGCCAAGGTCAACGGGCCCGGATGCTCAAAGACCACGTAATCCAGCGCGCCATCATCGACCAGGGCATCGGGTGTGAAGCGCAGGCCCATGGCATAACGGGGGACGTTGAACACCATGGCCGCGGTGCCTTCGACGACCTCGCCTGTGTCGGTCGTCAAACGCAGGCGGGGGTAGTTGTAGCCGCCCAGCGCGGAGAAGATCGGGCGGGCGTAACTCAGTCGGCTGATGCGATGAAGCTCATCAGTCCCCATGCTCGCACGCCAGGCCGCGACGCGGTGAACGACCTCAGCGTCGAAGCCTGCGCTGAGCATCACGGTGAACGGCCGCTCGTTGGCGAGGCCCAGGTCGACGCGGACAGTTCGTCCCCGCGCGACTGCTGCCGCGAGTCGTTGAGGATCGCGGCCGAAACCGAAGTGACGGGCAAAGAGATTTTCGTTGCCCATCGGCCAGACTGCCAGGGGAATGTCGCGACACAGCGCGATGACATCCGCGAGTGTGCCATCGCCGCCCGCAGCGATGATGCAGCCCACATCCGCGCGGGCGGTGGCGTCACCTAATGCTTTGATGCGCTGCTGCGGATCCCACACCGGCACGCCGATGACCTCGTGCTCCGCCAGGGCTGCGACCAACGCTGCGACGCGTGCCTGGTTGGACCCTCGGCCGCTGAAAGGGTTGGCGACGATGACCACTCGCTGTTGCGATTGCGGCGCAGACCACGCGGCCTCGGGGGCTTCAATTGCGACGGAGCTGGTGGACGATGGGCGCATCTAGTTCAATGAGCGTAAGGTGAGCCGGGGGTTCACAGCAAACCACCCACGACTCGCTAACAGCGAACTCATAAATCAATCAGCCCCGCCACCATCCTGCAACCGCCATCCGCAACGGCATCGCCACCTGCAACGTCAACATCGCGATCTCCCCGACCCCGCTACTCACGCGGGTAACGTCGGCCCGGAGGGATTGATCGGCGAGCAGGCACTAACCGTCACCACACGCTGACGGCGGCGACGAAGCACCCACATCGCCATCATCACCACCAGACCCAAGATGAGCAGGCCCGCGATGATGGGCACGACGATAGCGAGGATGGACAAGGCGGTGGCACCGATCCACTCGCCGGTGGAGACCACGGGGTTGGCCAGGCCGCCGGTGGTCGTCAAGGTGACCGCGCGTGCTCCGACGGTGACAGCCTGCACTGCCGCCGCCGATCCGCCGCCCGCCACTGCCGCCATGACCCACTTCATCGTCGGGTCCATGCCGGTGATAAACGAAGCTGTGACGAGCGTCCCAGCAACCACCGCCGCGGGCGAAGCGATGGTGTCCAGCAGGTTGTCAACCCAAGGGATGTAGAAGCCCCCGATCTCGAGCACCGTCGCCACGCCAAAGGTGATCAGCGCCGGCCACTGACCCATCCACTCAAAGCCGCTGCCGAGTTGAATCTGCCCCGACATGCTGGCGATACTAACCACCAGCAGCGGTACAAACACGCGAAACCCGCAGGCCGCGGAGAGCGACACGCCCATGACGATGCACAGAACGGTTTCCATGGATTGTGGCATAGAGGCATCCTTTGATGGTGCCGACACCCGGCCCTTCCATTATACGCGGCGAACGCCCATTAAGGTCGAAAACGTTGGAGTTCGAGCTCCTTTATCGGCTTATAGTGCTTGTCGTTGCCGGTGATCAGCGGTTCATGGGCCTCGATCGCCGTCGCCGCGATGAGGGCATCAGCCATGCTCATCGCGATGGCCAGGCCGTACTCTTCCATGTAGATCGACGCGCGGTGGCCGATGTCTTCAGTCAGGGGCAACAGGCTAAATCGCATGTCGGTGAGAAACGCCTTGATCGCGCGGACCTCGGCTTTGTCGCGTGCGCCCTGCAGCAATTCCATGTAGCTCACGACCGACAAGGCACGAGCCTCCGCGGCATCGACGGCCCTGGCAGCCTTCGCGTTGCCACGCAACACCCAGATGATCACGTCGGTATCAAAGATCACTCAATCTCCCCCGGCGGAGATTGCGGACATGCGCCGCCACATCTTTCATGTCATCGCGGCCCGCCCACATGCCAAACGCTGCGTGGTCTTTGGCACTGCCGGGGGCTTCATCGCCCGCATCGCCGTTGGGCGCCATGGTCGCCACAGGCTTGCCGCGATAGAGCACGGTGATGCGCTCGTTGCGGCCAAGGGCCTTGATGATCTCGTTGGATTTCTTACGCAGATCGACAAACGACGCCTTCATGGCTGTGGCTCCTTGTGGACACTTCAACTATACACTTCATATCGGCTCAGGACAACCGCGCCGCCAGTTAGCTTTGTACGTTTCGCTGGAAATCTGTCACCATATCCCTCACCCTGGCCGAAGGCTCGATCATGCCGACAACCGACCCCCCAACGCCACCCGCACCGCAGGCTGATGTCATCAGGCGTTCGCTCCTTTCCACGGGAAGCGTCGTGATGCTCGTCTTAAACCTCGGGCTGGTCGTGGGCCTGGCGGTGGCGCTGATGGTGACTCGCGGGCGGTTCATGGCCATCTTCGACGAGATGGACGTCAAGCTCCCCTCGCTATCGCAGTTCATCCTCGACACGCCGCTCTGGATTCATCTGCTGTTTCTGGGCCTCGTCGCAGCCATGCTCATCGCCAAGGAATACTTCGTCCGTCGCCCCTTGGCGAAACTCATCGCCAACACGCTGACCATGCTGCTCCTGGCAGCCCTCGTGCTGACGCTGATTCTCGCTCTGTGGCTACCCCTCATCGCGCTGATCACCAGCTTGACATGACCGCCCCCGGACCAGCACCATCATCTCGCCACGGCCGCACACTCCACCGCGCGGACTGCTGCGAGCTCGACCTCACACCATCTTCCGAATCGCCTCGGGCAACTCGGGCGTCGCGCCAGGCTGCGAGGCGACCCAGGCGCCCATGTGGTCGGCTAACGTCACGATGCGCTGCAGGGGCCAACGGAGTAGCAGCCCCACCAACAGCCCTGCGCTGCAGGCGTCGCCTGCTCCCACCGCATCGGCATCCTTCGCAATCGGGTACGACACAGGCTCGCCGGTAACGGCTTCCTTATCAGTGAATAGCGTCGTGCCACGCGAGGCCTGCGTGACTGCGACGAGCTTGAGCTTAAAGCGCTTGACCAGCGCGACCGCCCGCTGCCTGATCAACGCATCGCCCTCGCCATCACCCGGCAAATTCAACATCCCCGCAAGCGTTTCGAGTTCGCTGGCGTTGAGCTTCACCACCGTCGCCAGATCGCAGCTTCGCGTGATGGAGCGCATATCAAAAAACGTTTGGCGGAGATTCACATCGTAAAGGCGCACAGCCTGTCGCGCGGTCTCGACGAAGCGAAGGATGGCGTTACGCGATTGAGCCTCGCGCTGTGCGAGCGAGCCGAAGGTCACAGCCTGGCATTGCCGGGCCAGCGACTCGAGGTCGGGGTCGAACTGCAGCCAATCCCACGCCACATCGCGGACGATCTCGTAACTCGGCTCGCCGTTGTCGCCTTGGGGCTCGACGTACACCTTGCCCGTCGCTTTGTCGGGGTCGGTCTGGATGTAGTCGGTGATCATGCCGCGCTGGCGGAGGGCATCGAGAATCTGCTGGCCCAGCGGGTCCTGGCCGACGCGGCTGTCGACGATGAAGTCGGCGATACGCATCGTGATCACGCTGACGAGGATCAGCACGACGGCG
>JBGSTK010000132.1:0-73306 GCA_041736565.1 Phycisphaeraceae bacterium
TGTGGGGGCCGGTGCCAGCAGGCTCGTCAGTGGACATCTGCCCGAGCATGCGCAGGCTCAGGACGCGGTGGCACGGCTCAAACATGCCGAGGCGGCGCTGCTGTTTCCGACGGGGTTCATGGCCAACTTGGCGGTGCTCACGGCCCTGGCGGGGCCGGGCGATTTGCTGCTGCTCGACAAGCTCAATCACGCCAGTCTTATTGATGCGGCCCGTGCCAGTGGCGCTACGCTGCGGGTTTATCCGCATTTGGGTTACGAGAAGCTTCAACGGCTTTTGCAGCAGCGTGGGAAGGCGGCGGCGAATGCGGTGGGCGAGGCTGACGCTAAACCGCAAGCGGCGCGAGCGCCACGCACGTTTATCGTTACGGACAGCGTTTTTTCCATGGATGGCGATGTGGCGGATATGGTGCGCATCTGCGACTTGGCCGAGGCCCATGATGCGATGGTCATCGTTGATGAGGCCCACGGCACGGGCACGCTGGGTAAAGGCGGCGCGGGTTTGTGCGAAGCGCAGGGCGTGACGCATCGCGTCGATGTGGTGGTGAGTACAGCCAGCAAGGCCCTGGGCGGATTGGGGGGGATTGTCACGGGGGCGAGGGTTGTCATCGACACGCTGGTGAATCATGCGCGATCGTTCATCTACACCACCGCGGTACCGCCCGCTCAGGCCGCGGCGATCACCGCGGCGGTTGAGGTGTTGGCACGTGAGCCGGAGCGACGGGAACGATTGACAGCGATGTCGCAACACGTGCGGCACGAGTTGGCGAGCATGGGATTGATTCCGCCGCCCGCCCCGGCGACGACCGATCGTCCCCACACGCCGATTGTCCCGATTGTCGTGGGTGATGAGGCCCGCGCCCTGTCGTTGGCGGACCGCCTGGAACGGGCGGGCATCATGGCACCGGCGATCCGCCCCCCCACCGTCGCTCCGGGCAGTGCCCGCGTTCGCCTGACGCTTCGTGCCGATCTCCAAGATGGCCATCTGGACCAGCTTTATGATGCGCTGCGAACGTGGAAGCGCGGGAATTGAGGCTGGCCATTGTTTGGAATCGTTAATAAATGGTCGATAAGATCAGAAGCCCGATGGGGGCCTGTCTATCATTGACACACCCGTTATTAGGACCAATATGCCGCCTCAAGCTCAATTCCTTCGTCGCAAACTTGGCAACGAGTTCACGAATTCCAATCCCTTCGCCAGCGTGCCACCCGGGCCCAACGTGCCTCACGTCGTGCATGTCATCGTCGAAATCCCCAAGGGACGACGCAGCAAGTTTGAAGTTGACAAGGAGACCGGCCTACTCCGCCTGGACCGCTATCTCTATTCGTCGCTGCACTACCCCGGTGACTACGGCTTCATTCCGCAGACTCTGGCGGAGGATGGTGACCCGCTGGACATTATCGTCATGGTCAACGAGCCGACGTTTTCGGGCTGCCTCATCGAGGCCAGACCCATCGGCCTGTTCAAGATGACCGATCGCGGGCTCAATGACTACAAGGTGCTGGCGGTGCCCAGTTCCGATCCGATTTTCGCGGAAATGAACGATCTCTGGCGTGTTCCAGCCCACTTCCTCAAAGAAGTCGAGCATTTCTTTGCGACCTATAAGGAACTGGAAAACCCCGACGGCGACGACATCGTCAAGACGCTGGGCTGGGAATCGGCGGAACGCGCGCGGCTGGAGATTGAGGAGTCCATTGCCCGTTGGAAAGCCGAAGAGCAGAGCAAGGGTAGGAGGAAGAGCAAATCCAAAGGCAAGACGCCCAGCAAGGCGGGCCCACCCACTGCGTCAGCCAAAGCCAGCCCCGGCGCGACGGTGAGCGTAGCCCGCAAGAATCCCGCGGCTAAAGCGGCATCCGTGAGCAAAGCGAAGATTTCGGGGACAAAAACCGTTCGAAAATAGTCCATTTCGCCCCATCGGCTGATCTCGTGTCCAGCGGATTTGTCTCGGCCTTGACATATCAAAATGTCATGATATAATGCAGTCATGATAAAGCAGAGACACTCTCTGGTCCCTATGACCGAACTGGAAAAGGCGGCTGATGTCCTGCGGGTGCTGGCACACCCCCACCGTCTGGACATCGTGCAGCGCCTCATGCGCCAGCGTCAAAGCGTCGGCGAGCTTGCCGCAGCGTTGGAACTGGCACCCAATGCTGTGAGCCAGCATCTGTCGAACATGAAGGCCCATGGCATCGTCGAGGCTCAGCGCGATGGTCGAACCGTCTATTACCGCGTTTATAACCCCAACGCACTGAACCTCATCGACTGCGTCCGCAAGCACGGCTGCGGGCGACAAGAGCAAACCACCTAGATCGCTCGGCTTCCGGGTGTGCGTGCAACGCTTGAAAACCGGCGGTCGAAGTACTCTTCAGACATTAAGACACTATTATCAGTAAAGGATTTTCGATGTTTCAACCCACACCGCACAACACCGCCTCTACTCGACCGCTGACTATTGTCATTGTCGGCGGCGTGGCTGGCGGCGCTAGTGCTGCAGCCCGCGCCCGACGTCTCAACGAGCAGGCACGCATCATCCTTATTGAGAAGGATCATGATGTCTCCTTCGCCAACTGCGGCCTGCCCTACTACATCGGCGGCGAGATCACTGACCGCAACAAGCTGCTGGTCGCCACGCCGCAGAAATTTCGCGAGTGGTTCAATATCGACGTTCGCACCCACCAGGAGGTTAAGAGCATCGATGCCGGCCGAAAGGTGGTCGAGATACATGAGCGTGACACCGGCAAGACGTATGAAGAGTCCTATGACAAGCTGATTCTGTCGCCGGGTGCTTCGCCCATCGTGCCGCCTCTGGAGGGCGTGAAGAGCCGCAACGTTTTTACGCTGCGCAATCTGGCAGACACCGATGCCATCAAGGCGTGCATTGATGGCGATGGTGCTGGCACAGGTGCTGGCGGTGGCGGTGGCGAGAAAGCCAAAAAGCGAAACGCTGTGGTCATAGGGGCCGGGTTCATCGGCTTGGAGATGGTCGAGATGCTCCATCGCCGGGGGATGCATATTTCATTGGTGGAGATGCAACCTCAGGTGCTGCCTCCACTGGATCGTGAGATGGCGCGGATCGTCGAAGGCGAGTTGGAAAAGCATGGCGTCGAGCTGCACCTGGGCAACGGCCTCAAGAGCTTGGAGACCGCTGGCGAACTGGTGACGCAGGTGGTGCTCGCCGACGAGACGCGGTTGGCGGCTGACCTGGTGATCATGGCCATCGGCGTGCGGCCCAATGTGTCGTTGGCCACGGCCATCGGTCTGGAGTTGGGCAAGACCGGCGGGATAGCCGTTAACGAGTTCATGCAGACCAGTGCTCCGGACATTTACGCGGTGGGCGATGCTGTGGAATATCGCCACGGTGTGGCGGACATGCTGATGCGTGTGCCGTTGGCCGGGCCCGCCAATCGCGCTGGACGCATCGCCGGTGAACATGCCGCCGTGGGGCAAGCGCCGCCGATGCAGGCAGTCCTGGGCACCGCGATCGTCCGCATCTTCGACAAGGTCGCCGCCGTCACTGGCTGTAACGATCGATGCAACGCGATGACCGGCCGCAAAGCGCGGAGTGTCTGGGTGCCCGCCAATGACCATGCGAGCTATTACCCCGGTGCCAAGGAGATGCTCGTCAAGCTCATTTACGACCCCGAGACCAACCGCGTTATCGGCGCTCAGATCGTCGGCGGCCCCGGTGTCGATAAACGCATCGATGTCATCGCCACGACTATCCGCTTTGGCGGAACTGTCGAGGATCTCACGAGCCTAGATTTGGCTTATGCGCCGCCGTTCAGCTCCGCTAAGGATCCTGTTCACATGGCTGGCTTCGTCGCGGAGAACGACCTGCGAGAACTCTGCGCGGTGACGAGGCCCGATGCCGTCGAAGCGATGGAGCCGAACGTGCAAGTCGTGGATGTGCGCACGGCGTCGGAGTGGGACGCCGGGCACCTGGACCGGGCTACCCATATCCCGCTGCCCGAACTGCGCCAGCGGATGGGTGAGTTGGATCCAACTCGGCCGGTGGTGACGATCTGTCGCGGCGGGCAACGTGGCTATCTCGCTGCACGCATCCTTAAACAGAACAGCTTTGCCGACGTGAGCAACATGACCGGCGGGATGCTTCTGTGGAACATTCTTGAAAAGTCGGCGACGGCAACCAGTCGAGCCTAGTCGCGGACTGGTGTGCTCTTGCTCTTAGCTGTGTCGACTGGAAATCTGGTTTGGGGCCGCGAAAGTCCGGCCGCTGAACCTCAATGATCGGGAAGCAACCATGAAAGCCTGGCGGATCGTAAAACAACTGATTCTCTGGTCGGTGTCGCTGGTGGTACTGGTGCTGGTCGTGGCCTATCTGAGCGGGTGGTTTGTGCCCAAGGTCGCGCCGGGACAACACCAGGAACGCGGCACCGCCCCGCCGATCGACGCGCAGATCGTGCAGGTCAAGGCACGGGATGTGCCGCGCAGCGTTGCCACTGTCGGCACGGTGCAGGCCATTGATGAAACATCCATCGCTGCACGGATCATGGCACAGGTCAAGGAGGTTATGGTCACGCCGGGGCGCAAGGTCAAAGCCGGAGAAGTGATGATCGAGTTGGACAAGACTGATCTGCAGGCGCGACTGGAGCAGGTCACGGCGCAACTCGAAGCCACCAAAGCGCATCTGCGCCAAGCCGCCAGCGATGTCGAGAAGCTGGGGCAACTACGTGCTCAGGGTGCCGCCACTGCCCGCGAACTTGAGGACGCCCGTCGCGCCATGGATGTCGCTGCCGCCAACATCAAGGTGCAGGAACAGGCCATTGCCGAGGCTCAAAGCCAGCTTGCCTTTGCCACCATCACCTCGCCGATGGACGCGACGGTCATTGACCACTACGTCAAGCCTGGTGACCTTGCGCGGCCGGGCCAGACTCTGGTCAAGCTCGAAGGCCAACTTCAACTCGTGGCATCCGTGCCCGAGCGACTTGCGGTGAGCCTCAAACTCGGCGACGTCGTGGGGGTTCACATCGAAGCGTTGGACCTGCAGTGCCAGGCCGCCATTGCCGAGATTGTGCCCGAGTCGTCACCCCAGAGCCGCGCGATGGTTATCAAGGTGCGTGGTCCCTGCCCGCCCGGCGTCTACAGCGGCATGTTCGGCCGCATGATCATTCCCCAGGGTCAGGTGCAGCGTCTCATGGTGCCGCAAACCGCGGTGCGTCACATCGGCCAGTTGTCGATGATCATGGTGGCTACGGCTCAACCAGCCGACGCCAGTGACAAACCGCAATGGACCGTCGAGCGACGAATGGTCCGCGCGGGTCAGGCTCACGACGATCTGGTGGAAATTCAATCGGGTCTGGCGGATGGTGAACATGTGTTGGCCGTCTATTCCGAGAGATAAAGTCGGAGAGATGTATCCCGATAAATGAATCCGAGCGCTGAAGCCCGAGCAATCAATCAAACCGCCCACCTGCAGTAGATCGCACCTAGTACGAAGCCGCCCAGCAACCCAGCTGACTTTTCCGGAAATCGATGACCATGGAAACAAAGTCTCAAACCACGACGCAGCCTGAAAGCCCCGGCTTGGTGCAACGCATCGTCGAGGTTTTTCTCACGGGCAACCTCTCGGCCATGCTCGTGACTTTGGCGTTGCTGGCGGGGCTGGTGGCCCTGTGGGTCACGCCGCGCGAGGAAGACCCGCAGATCGTCGTGCCCATGGCCGATGTCTTTGTGCAGGCTCCTGGAGCTTCGGCGCGAGAGATCGAGCGACAGGTGGCCACGCCTCTGGAAAAGCTCCTCTATCAGATCGACGGCGTCGAATACGTTTACTCGATGAGCAAGCCGGATCAGGCGGTCGTCACCGTGCGTTTTCACGTAGGCCAGGATCGCGAAGAAAGCCTGGTGAAGCTTTACAACAAGCTGTCGATGAATCAGGACGTCGTGCCCGCAAGCGTAACGGGATGGGTTGTCAAGCCCGTCGAGATCGACGATGTCCCCATCGTGACGGCCACGCTCTACGCCACGGACGGACGGCATGATGACGTGACGCTGCGTCGTATTGCCGAGGAACTCGAGACGCGGCTTCAGAGTGTGCCCGATAGCGGGCGCACGTCCATCGTGGGCGGGCGTCCCATGCAGGTGCGAGTCGCCATTGACAGTGAACTTCTGGCGGGCCATCACCTGTCGATTGTCGATCTGACTCGCGCGCTTCGCGGTGCCAACGTGGCGTTGCCCGCCGGTGATCTGCAGCAATTGGACCAGCATCTGACACTCGACGCCGGTCAGCCGCTGATGAACGCGCAGGAAGTGCGTGACCTCGTCGTTGGCGTAAACGAAGGCAAGCCCATCTACCTGCGTGACGTCGCGGAGGTGGAACTGGCTCCCTCTGAGGCGACCACCTACACAGCCTTTGGCTTGGGTATTGCGGACGATAGACTCGCCGATGTCCAGGCCGCAGATTCGGATCGCACCGGCACCGCCCCGCCACCCACGGTGATCTCGCCGCTCTATCCAGCAGTGACACTGGCCATCGCCAAGAAAAAGGGCGCCAACGCAGTCTGGGTGGCACGCGATGTCGAGCATGCGCTGGAGACGATGGCGCAGACGCTGCTGCCTGCGGGCGTGGAGTATCGCATCACCCGCAACTACGGCGAGACCGCCAACGAAAAGGTCAACGAACTCATCGAGTCGTTGGTGGTGGCCATCATCATCGTCGTGGCGTTGTTGGCGCTGGTCATGGGCTGGCGTGAGGCGCTGGTCGTAGCCACAGCTGTGCCCATCACCTTCGCCTTGACCCTGCTGGTCAACTACCTCACCGGCTACTCCATCAACCGCGTGACGCTTTTCGCTTTGATCCTGGCGCTGGGGCTTGTCGTCGATGACCCCATCGTCGATGTCGAGAACATCCATCGGCATTTCAAAATGCGTAAGGAAAAGCCGCTCAAGGCGGTGCTCACCGCGGTCAACGAGGTGCGCCCGCCGATTATCCTGGCGACGCTGGCGGTCATCATCAGCTTCGTGCCCATGTTCTTCATCACCGGCATGATGGGGCCGTACATGCAGCCCATGGCGCTCAACGTGCCACTGGCGATGCTGATGAGTCTGGTAGTGGCATTCACCGTCACGCCGTGGATGGCCTACCACGTGCTCAAGCCCAACCACAACAAGACCGGTAGCGACGCGACGACCGACGGCCACGCGACAGACAACGGCGGCGCAACCGCCGACGACGGCCAGAAGCCTTACGACTTGCATCAAACCTTGACCTACCGCCTCTACGCCGCCGTCGTCCGCCCCTTGCTGGCATCGCGATGGAAAACTTGGACGTTACTGCTCGTCACAGCGTTGCTCTTTGTCGGCTCAGCGCTGCTGGCGGTGACAGGGCGCGTACCCCTGAAGATGCTGCCCTTCGACAACAAGAACGAACTTCAGTTGGTCGTCAACATGCCCGAGGGCACGACTCTGGAACGCACCAATGCGGCAGTGACGGCACTGGCAACTCAACTCCAGAGTGTGTCGGAAGTGACCGATGTGACCACCTATGCAGGCACCGCCAGCCCCATGGATTTCAACGGCATGGTGCGGCACTACTACCTGCGCACCGGTCCCAACGTCGGTGATATCCGCATTAACCTGCTGCCCAAACGTCAGCGACAGATGCAGAGTCACGCCATTGGTCTGCGGCTTCGCCACGACATCGATGCCATCGCCCGGCAATACGGCGCGGTGGTCGAACTCGTCGAAGCGCCGCCCGGTCCGCCCGTGCTGCAGACACTCGTCGCCGAGGTTTACGGCCAGCCGTTCCACGACTACAGCCAATTGCAGGAAGTCGCACAGAGCGTTCGCCAACGATGGGCAATGGAAGCTGGCATCGTCGATATCGACAGCACCATCGAAGCCCCATCGCCGCGCGAAGTGTTCGCCGTGGATCGAGAAAAGGCCGCGTTGGCAGGCTTGGATCAGCAATCCATTGCCAGCGCGATGGCTGCGGCGGTGCGCGGCGTCGATGCCACCTACCTCCACGCCCCTGATGAAGCGCGGCCACTGCCTGCACACGTACGCCTGCCACCCGATCAACGCAGCGACACCAACGCACTGACCAATCTCTACATCGCCGCTCCGCAGGCCGGCATGATCCAACTCGGTGAACTGGGCGGCTTTGTCCACGCCCCGCATGAGCAGACGATCTATCACAAGAATCTGCGACCCGTCGTGTACGTCAGCGCCGAGGTGGCCGGCCGCACACCCGCTGAAGCTGTGTTCGCGATGATGGGACAGTTGCGTCCCGGTGGCGGCGTGTTCCCCATCGGCGTCGATCGAGTTGGCGACACAACCTATGCGCAAATTCCCCAAGGCTTCGAGATCAGTTGGACCGGCGAAGGTGAATGGAAGATCACCGTCGATGCCTTCCGCGATCTAGGCATCGCCTTTGCCGCCGCCTGCCTGGGCATCTACATGCTGCTAGTCTGGGAGACGGGCAGCTACTTCATGCCCCTGGTGCTGATGATCTCCATTCCGCTGACGGTCATCGGCATCATGCCCGGTTTCTGGCTGCTCAACCTGCTTTGGAATGAGCCCGTGGGACCTGTCGGCCACGCCTTTGACAACCCCGTCTTCTTCACCGCCACCGCCATGATCGGCATGATCGCGTTGTCAGGCATCGCGGTGCGCAATGCGATTTTGTTGATCGATTTCATTCACTCGTCACTGGCGCGTGGTGAGTCGCTGCAACAGGCGATTCTCGATTCCGGGGCCGTGCGCTTCCCGCCGATCTTCCTCACCGCGGGCACCGCCATGCTCGCCGCTGTGCCGATTACACTGGACCCGATTTTCTCAGGTCTGGCTTGGGCACTGATCTTCGGGCTCTTCGTCTCCACCGCCTTCACGCTGGTCATCATCCCCGTGATCTACTGGATGATCTACCAGAACAAACCGGCTCCCATTCCGCAGGAATGACCTCGGCTGCGTACTGCATTGAATCCTCCCACCGCTGACAAATAGGACCTTCATGACCACTTGCCAAACCACCGCCCCGATCACCACCAAACCGAACGCTCAGACCACTGAGCTTGTCGATGCCGCCACGTTGGCACAATGGCTCGCCGATGACCAAACCTGCCTCGTCGATGTGCGAGAAGCAGCCGAGTACTCGTCGGAGCGCATCGCAGGCTCGTGCCTCCTGCCGCTTTCGGAATTCGATGTCGCCCGCCTGCCGCAGCGGACGAATCGCAAGCTCGTGCTCTCTTGCCTCTCCGGCGCCCGCTCGCAGCAGGCGGCACAGCGGGTCATCGCCGCGGGCCTCGGTCCTGTGTGGCAACTCAAAGGCGGGATCAACGGCTGGAAGACCGCCTCGCAGCCCGTCAAGCGTGATGCGAAGGGGCCCAGCATGTTCGCCGTGCAGCGCCAAGCCTTTGTCGTCATCGGAATTGGCGTGCTCACGGGCCTGGCGCTGGGCTATTTCGTGGCGCAGACATGGCTGCTGCTCGCAGCATTCTTCGCCTGCGGACTGGTGATGGCGGGGACCACCGGCACATGTCCGCTGGCCATCGGTTTGGCGAAGTTGCCCTGGAATCGCCGCAGCACCAAGCCCGCCATCGCATCACCCGCCACGCCGAGTTGCTGCGCGCGGTAGGCCCTGTTCCATCGCATCGACCTTGCGCTGATACGCGTCGATGTCGCACTTGCGCTTCAAGCCCGCGGCATTCATGTAGCGCACCGTGCCAAAGATGTCCCGCTCGCCCCAAGGTCGATCATGCAGGCCGAAGCACCAGGCAACGCCCGTAAATGAGTTGGCGTCTCGGCCGTCGATGAAATATTTGTTGTTGAGCGCCAGAGCGGTGGCGAAAGCTTCCCGCGGCGTGGCTGACCATTCGATGATCTTCTTGCCCCAGTACATGCGCATGTAGTTGTGCATGTAGCCGGTGATGCGCATCTCGCGCATCGCGGCGTTCCAGTAGGGATCATGCGTCTGTGCTGCATCGAGTTGTTGGCGGGTGTAGACATGTTCGCGCGGGTCATCGGCGTGGGCGTCGAGCGTTGCCCTGGCCCAACGCGGAAGAGCATCGTATTGGTCGTAGTTGTCGGTGAAGGCGACATAGTTCTGCGCCAACTCCCGACGCACCACGAGTTCTTCGATGAAGGCAGCATAATTCTCACCTCCCCCGCCGGTAGCGGCTTCGATCTGCATCGCGATGTACACCGGCGAAATGTGGCCAAAATGCAGGTACATGCTCATGTACGACACGTCGTCGGTCTGGGGCTGATTGCGGTTGCGGGCGTAGCCGGCCAGCCGCTGCGCGATGAAGCGTTTGAGTTCATTGCGGGCTTGAGTCGAACCGCCTGTGAATCGCTTGACCGGCGCGACGCTGCGATCAAGCTTCATCGTCATTAGCAGAGCGTCGACATCCGCAAGGTCGATCGACTCGATGCGAAGATTCAACGACGAGTGTTCCACCACTGTGGCGCGCAGGTCAACCAGGAAGTGGCCGAGCTTTTCGAGAATGCGGGGGCGAATGGTGCGGGCGGCATACTGGGCTTTGTTGGTCACGGTGTCGACGGGGACAATGACATCGCTCTCTACCTGGGTTACTTCGCAGCGCGCCTCCAGCGCGACGCGCTTCCGCCACTGCTTCTGGATTCGCAGGTAGCCGCGATCGGTGATGATCATCGCAGCATCTTTGCCTAGCCGCAGGGCGACATCATCGGGACTGCCCCGCTGCACAACCATGCGGATGCCGCGGCGTTTCAGCGCCGTCTGGGCATCGGCCAGGCCCTGGAGCATGAAGGCGTAGTGGCGGGTGTTGGCGTCGGGATACTCATCGGTGAGCCCCATGCCGACAAGCAGCGGGAGCCCGGCGGCATTGGCACGCTGCACCGCGTACTCCAGAGCGTGGTTGAACTCCGCCCGCTGCGACTGCTGCATCCAGTAGAGAACATACCGCCCCGTCACCGCAGGACGCGTGTTGAGAACTGCGATACGCTCGGGGGCAATGACGGCAGTGGCCATGCGATCTATCGACCTTCCGACCCTGGCTACCGGGCGGCTTACGTAATGCTGATCGTCGGCTGCTGCAATTTCGCATCCTCGGCGGCGATGCTGATCTGGCCCGCCAGTTTGCCTACCACAGCCTCCAACTCCGCGGCCAGTTGCTTGTCGCCCTCGAAATTCGCAGTCGGATTGCCCTGGTCGCTGTTGACGCGAAGCCGCATGTTGATCGGCACATGGCCAAGAAACGGCACGCCCATCTCCGTCGCCATCACCTGCGCGCCACCCTTGCCGAAGATGTCGTACTCCTTGCCATCATCGCCGATGAAATAGCTCATGTTCTCGATCACGCCCAGCAACTTGATCTCCAACTGCTCGAACATGCGAATAGCGCGGCGGGCATCGTCCTGCGCCACGCGTTGCGGCGTACAGACAATCACCGCGCCGGTCAGCGGAAGAATCTGCGACATCGTCAGCGGTACATCGCCCGTGCCTGGTGGGAGGTCGATGATGAGATAGTCCAACTCGCCCCACTCCGTCTGGGTGGCCAGTTGGCGAAACGCGCCGTGCGCCATGGGCCCGCGCCAGATCAGCGGCTTCTCGGCTTCGACGAGTGAGCCGACGGTCATGACTTTGATGCCGTGCTTTTCGAAGGGGTGGATCATGTTGGCGTGGCCCTGCGGGCGCAAGCCGTGGAGTCCCATCATCGTCGGCGCCGATGGGCCGTAGATGTCGCCGTCGAGCAAGCCGACTTTGGCGCCGCTGCGTGCAAGACCAATCGCCACGTTGACGGACACTGTGCTCTTACCCACGCCGCCCTTGCCGGCACCGATGGCGATGATGTGCTTAACGCCCGGCAGCGGATTGTTCTCCGACGCCTGCGATTGTGCGGACGGCTGCACCCGTGCCGACCATTCGATGTTGACCTTCTTTATCTCCGGTCCCAAGGCACGCACCGCTGCTTCGACATCCGAGGCAATCTTGTCCTTCAACGGGCACGCCGGGGTCGTCAACTCAATCTTGATGCTGGCGATGCCATCGCAGTAAGCGACGTTTTTAACCATGTTGAGCGTCACCAGATCGCGGTGAAGCTCCGGGTCGTTGACAGTGCGCAATTGTTCGAAAATCTGATCCTTGGTGATCGGCATCGGCTTCTGCTCCGGGCGGCGGGGTGGGGTCGGGGATTGGTAACTGCAGGTCGGCAATGGTAGGGGACAGCGCGGCCCATCGCCAACGGCATTGCTAACGCCGCACTCCCGCGACATCGTTGATCATTTCGAGAATCAATGCAATAAGGCTCAACACCCGCCGTTTGTCTCAATGAGACGAAACCCCAACATCCCGGAACACCCGGGACCAACCGAAAGGAGACCGACTATGTTTGGACGCAAGACGTTATCGTGCACATTGGCGGGCTTGATGCTGGGCCTGGGCAGCTATGCCCTGGCAGCTCCCGAAGGCGAAGGCGAGAAGCCCCGACAGGAGCGTCAGCAGCGCGACGGCGAACGAGCCGAGAAGGAAGGCGAGCGGAAGCAGCGTGAGGCTCAGGGCGAGGGCGAACGCCGCGGCGAGCCGGGCATGGTGCTGCGTGGGTTGCTTCGCGATCTGGACCTCTCCGATGCCCAGAAGACAGCCATCCACGAGCATGCAAAGTCGTTTGGCGACAAGGTCAAGGCCTTCCGTGACGAACACAAGGATGAGATCGAATCGCTGCGCAAGGAGCTTCAGGAAGCTCGTGAAGCCAAGGACCGCGAGAAGGCTGAGGCTGTGCTGGCCAAGATGAAGGCGCTCCATGAGCAAGCCCCCAAGGTCACGGAGTTGCTCACGGCGGTTCGTGGCGAACTAACAGACGCACAGCGTCCCGAGTTTGACGCCCGAGTCGAGAAGTTCAAAGCTGAAATGGAAGAACGTCGCGAAGAGCGGCGTCCTGAAGGCCGCGGCGAAGGCGATGGCCCCAAGCGCGAAAAGAAGAAGGATGGTGGCGATGGTGCCAAGGGCGACGGTCAGATGGACATCTGAACGCTCCACGCTTCGCACACGCCACTGCAACATCCCATGTGATGAACAAAGCCCCCGGATCGCCGGGGGTTTTTCTTTTTTACAGATCAATCATCAGTGATGCTTCGGCCTCACTGCACCAAGCCTTTGGTCAACCGCATAAAGGCGGTTTCAAGATTGACCTGCTCTTCCTGCAGTCGGGTGAGGCGATAGCCCGCAGCCACCAGTCGCTGAGCAATCTCGGCGGCATCGACGCCCTGGCCTTGCGGTGCCGCGTCGAACATCACGCGGATGTCGCCGTCGCGCGTTTCAGTATTGAGAACGCCCGGCAACTCCTTGATCAACGCCACGGCATCGGCCTGTCGTTGCGCCACGCTGACATGGAGCACCTGGCCGACCTTGGCGCGATCCAAGATTTCCCGCACGGTGCCGGTGAAAACCATCTGCCCGCGCTCGATGATGCCCACCACGTTGCACAGGTCCGCCAACTCCAGAAGGATGTGGGAACTGATGAGGATCGTCTTGCCCATGCGGTGAAGCTCTTTTAGCAGCTCACGGATTTCGATGCGGGCCCGTGGGTCCAGACCTGAGGCTGGCTCATCGAGCAGCAGCACCTTGGGGTCGTGGAGCAGCACCCTCGCCAGGGAAAGCCGTTGCTTCATGCCGCGGGACAGGCCGTTGCATTCACTGTCAGCCTTGTAGGCGAGATCCGTCAGCGACAACACATCGTCGATGACGCTCTGACGCTTCTGACCGTGGATGCCGTAGGCGGCGGCGAAAAATTCCAGATACTCACGCACGACCATGTCGGGGTATGAGCCGAAGTAATCGGGCACGTAGCCGATAACGTTGCGAACCTGTCGGGCGTTGACAGGCCCCACGGACAGCCCGTCGATCCGGGCTTCGCCCCAAGTCGGTCGCAGCAGCGTGGCGAGAATCTTGATGGTCGTTGTCTTACCCGCGCCGTTGGGGCCGATGAAGCCGAAGCAATCCCCCTGCTCGATCTTGAGATTCAAGTTCGACAGCGCGATGAGATCGCCGTAGCGGCGGGTGAGGTTGATCGTTTCAATCATCGCCATAGGTTTGCTTTCAAGGGGTCGCTTCTAACATCTACTCCACCGGTGCAATCCAACGCACCACCGTCCAGCCCGAAGCCGCCACAGGTCGCCCATCGACTAGCAACGGCAGCGGCAGGGGCACGTCCTGATTCTCACGCGCATTCACATGCCCGATCACGATCAGGCGCCTCATGGCCAACATCGGCGTGAGGTCAAATTCGCGGCCCAGTAAACGCTGGTACTGCGTCGGCCCCGGAACATTCGTGTAGCGAAAATCAGGGGGCGGCAACGAACTGAAAAAACTCAGCATCTCCAGCGTACTAATGCGACGATCATCGCTGAGGGTGATTTGCTGGGCGGGCATGCCCGGCATCTGCGCCGTGAATAAGTGTTTGTTGAGCAGATCGCCCAGATGCCCTCCCCACACACGCTGGGAAGGTTCATCGGACATCTGATCCCGCGGCGCGATGGCGAGCGTCTGCCCCTGCACGTCGTTGATCACCAGCGGCACACCAGCGGGCCATTGTGCCGAGCTGCCGACGTTGGCCCCGGGGGTGGTGACAAAGCGCGGACGCCAGACGATCGGCTCCTTGCCATCACCAGGACAATAAACCACCAGCACGTCGCGCATCGGCGCTGCAAACTGGTGAGTCACCTCGCCGACCGGCTTGCCGTTGATCAACCTAATCTTCCCGCGTGGCATGGGCCAGGCCTTGACCTGTTGGTCCGCCCGGCCCGTCGTCACACCGGCGGCGTTGGGCTTGAAAAGATAGTCAGCCTCAAACTGCTTGGCGGTCGCACGAATTGGCACCGCCAGGGAACCGGGATCACCGGCGTCCATGGCGTAGCGCTGCTCATCGGCAAAGGCGCCGGACTCGAGCGTCAATTCGACCCCGGGGCTCCAGAGGGTGTTGTGTGTTCCTCCGGTTCCGCCCAGTGTGTAGGCTGGGTCCAGCGAGACTTCCGCCAGTCCATGCCGCGGTACAAAGAGCGCCAGCCAGCTATGAGCACGCACCAGACCGCTGGCAGCATCCATGTCCAGCACGCTTATGTGGGCCGCCCGTTGGTTTGAAGGGCGTAACACCAGGGCTCCCGACCACGCCACAGCCGTGAAGACCAGCACCACCGCTAAGAAGCCCGTCCATGCATGTCGCACCATGCCCCGGCCTTTGAGGACCAGAAAACTCACGGGCCCAGCCAGCACCCAATAGATGACAAACGTCACCACCGCCAGCAACATCGCGGGCCCGGCTGCCTCGGTCATGGCCACGGCCGAGGGAATGACATTCCGCGACAACTCGACAGTAGATCGGTAATGTCCGGGTCTGGCGATCCGCCCGGTGTTGAGGAGTGATTCAGTCGCTGCCTTGCTGAAGATCGGCCCGCGCCAGCCCAGCACGGTCGGCCAGAGCATCACGCCGCCGGGGTTGGCACTGCCCGTGACACTGCTGGGCAGGTGCAGTGCTCTGAGGCGTGGGTCCGTCAAGTCCACGCCGATCATCGTCACTCGCCCCAAGCCGAATTGCCCAGCCACGACCATCGGCCGACCTTCACGATCGCGCAGCAATACGGATGTACCGGCTGAGAATCCAGCAGCCCCAGGCTTAGTGCCTTGAGGCTCGACGTCAAACCAGCGGAAGCTGAAGCGGGCGTCGCCTTCGCGGATGGGCATACCCAGCCAACTGGGTAACGCGATGGCTGATACCTCGTCAACGCGTTTGATCTGCGACCCCGCTACGGGCAGCATGTCCCGCATGGGCGAGGTGCTCCAGAGATCACCTGCCGCCGGGATGACCAGAACGAGGTGCCCGCCGCGCATGACCCATTGGCGCAGCGCCTGTCGCGGCCCATCGGGCATCGCGCCGGGGTCCCCACCTTCGGGCGTCCAGATCAACGTCTCAAGAATCGACAAGCCATACCAGCGGTCGGGAAGCGACTCGGGTGTGAGCCCACGCACGACGCGTGTCGATTCCTGAACCGTCAACGCCTCGTTGTAAGCATCCAGCGCCAGGTTGGCTGAGCCGATGACGCCCACCACGCGATCCTGATGAGCCACGGATTCAGGCACCAGCACGCGGGCGCTGTCGCGCAGTTGGCCCGCCTCGCTTTGAGCTGTGGCGTTGGGGTCCACGTCGATGACGCGAATCCGCCACTCGTTGTTGGGCCGGGTGTTGAGCCGAGGTACGGCATAGAGCCAGAGCGATTGCAGTTCCTGTGGTCGCAGTGTGGCGATGCGCCGCGCCTGGACGATGTCGCCGTCAATATCGGGCAACGACCATTCGACCATCACGCGTCGAGCGGGTTTGCTGGATCGGTTGTCGAGCGTCACGCGCATGGCGGTCCAACTGCCGGGGCGAAAGGCACCCGCCAGACCGATATCCTGCGGCTGGACGCTGACGATCACCGCATCCATCTGGGCCTGCGCCACGCTCACACTAAGCCATGCGAAAACCGCCAGGGCCGCGACCCGGAAGGAGTTGGTGCAGAAGCGCATCGTTGGACGGCTCACGCCCACAGTTTACCAACAGCCACGGATTCGTCTTGCAGCCCCCGCTGGGGCGCGGTGTTACTTCTATTCCGGCTCCTGCTCCTGCAATTCGAACAACGGCATTTCCACGAACTCGCCCTTCGCCGCGGGCGAGCCCTGCACGCCCAGGAGCATGCGGTTTTCCGCGGGCACGAAGATGAGGGACATCAGATTGTCCGCGTTCAGTACGCGCGGATCCGCCATGATCTGCTTCACACGTTCGGGCGTGAAAGGACCTTTCAACGCGAGCGCAGCATCGCAGATTGGGGCGTTGGCGGCGCCGTAGTTGCGGGCGACCAGTCCGGCCTCGCGCGTGGGGTGGTTGGCGTTGCCGATCATGTCCACGCTCTTGAGCGGGCGACGAACCCCGATGCGCCCGTCGATGATCTCCACCACCGCGGCGCTGCGCTCTTTGGCAGACGAGATCAACACCGAGCCGTTGTCGTAGGGCGTGCTGCGACGCATCAGTTCCAACGCCTCTTCGAGCGTGGCGCAATCACGCAGCACCCGTTTGAGGGTGAAGAACGTGGGTTCGGCGGCCTGGCGCTTCTTGCCCGTGGGCGCCAGCGTGTTGAAGGCGACGCTGATGCCGTGCTCGTTCGTGCCGGTGAGCACCGACGTCATGCCCGGCCAGGTCAGTTGGATGAACCGATGCCCGCTCTCGGGCGCGGCGCGCAGGATCAGGTGGTTGCGACCCAGGGGATCGCCAGGATACTGACGCCAGTCCAGGTTGCGACCGTGCAGGAGTTGGCCGGTCGTCGTCTGATCGCCCCAGAGCGCGATCTGCCGACAGGCGATGGGGGCGGTCTGCGTCAGCGAATAGAAGGTGTTGAGAAACAGCACATCCTCGTACTTGAGCCCCGCCCCGGCCGCGACGCCGCGCATCTCGGCGCGGTCCGCTTCTGCGATGAACTGATCAAAGCGTTGGGCCTGCTGGTAAAGTTCGGCTGGCTCATCGCGGTTCTCCCTCGCGGCCAGTTGCAGAAACAGCGGATGAAAGGCTCTGATCTGCTGGGCGTACGTCTCGCCGACGGCTCGACCGATCGCCTCGGGTTGGCCGGCAACTTTGATCTCTGTCACGTTCGCCGGTAGCTGTGCCTCCGCTTGCGCCAGTGTGGGCGTGGCGATCGTCAGCAGCAGCAGCGTCAGAAAGAACGACTGGCAGATTCGGGTCAAAGGTTTGCTCATTTCATTCCATGGTAGGCCGATGGATTAAGTACGGACGACGACGCGGATCAGATTGCCACCCGGCGCTGCTTTTACGTCCAAGACGCCGGTCTTCGGTTCGCCGGTGCGAGGGTAATTGTAGTTTCACTCAATCGCGGACTCGTGTAAATAAGGCTGCGGGTCAGTCCGTTCGTGAACCCCCGTGCCGACCACACGTTTCTGTCTGATAACGCCGATCTGGCGAGGTCGCCCGGCTTCCTGGCATTGCGCCGATATGCCGCCCCGAAAACCCGTGCAACGGCCGCCGAGGCGACTTGGCCGCGTGCTGAAGCGACGTAAACGCACGTTTCAGCGTCCCAACCGCGCGTGGCAGCGACCCAAACGCGCGTGGCAGCGACCTAAACGCGCGTGGCAATGACTCAAACGCGCGTTTGGGGGACGTAAACGCGCCCCGCAGTGGCTTGGCCGCGCCCCGAAGGCACCCGGCCGATAATCAAAGCGACCTGACCGCGCGGCGAAGTCGCCCGGCCGATAACTACTGCGAACCAATCACCACCCGGCTGGTGCGCGGCCCTTTTCGAACCGCGACGCACCCTTGCGCGCCCCGGAAGAAAGGCAGACCCCAGCACGTTCCTCGCTCGATAAAGCATTGTCGACGACGGGAAGCGCCGGTAGAATCGGTGCTCAACTTCCTGTAAAAACAGAGTTCTGTAGAAAACAAGCTAGGCCAATGCAATGAAGATTGTGCCAAACGAGAACTGGGACGGCTACTCGTACCGAAGCAATGGAGGTCGGGTGGTCGTCAGTTTCCACACGGACGCCGATAAAATCCCGAAGGAGTCCTTACCGCTCTGTGCGCGTGTGATCATACCTATCAACGAGCCGAACGAGAATGGTGGACCGCAGCAACCTGAAGCCGAGACGCTCTGGGCGATGGAGGATGAGTTAGTTGCTGATCTTGAGAAGGAAGGGGTTTCGTGCCTGCTCCTTGGGCGCCTGACGCATGCCGGAGATCGTGAGCTTGTCTTCCAGGTCCAAGACTGGAAGTCATTCCGCCCACCCGTCGGTCGATGGATGGAGAGACATCGTGATCGTGCGATCGATGTTTCGGAACACGATGGATGGGATTTCTTCTTCAGTTCCGTATGGCCGAGCGAAGAAGACTGGATGTTCATCCATGATCGACGTGTGGTCGACAACCTGCGCAAATCAGGAAGCGATCCGAGTAAGGATCATACGCTTGAGTTTGTCTTTTATGGTGAGGAGCAGGCTCTCCGGAGCATGAAGGATGAACTTTGTGCTCGCGGATACACGGTTTGCGATTTGAACCCGCAGGAGCGTCGTTTGGTAATCTCCCAACCGATGAGTCTCGATGTAAACGCGATCTTTCAAGAGTCTTTGAGTCATACTGAGAGGGCCAAAGACCTTGGTCTCGAGTATGACGGCTGGGGATGCACGGTCGTGAAGTAACAGAGGCCCCAACCAGGCGTTCGCGGGCTGCGACGGCGGAAAATGTCTAGAATGGCTTTGTGCAAAAACCCCCGGCAAAACTAGCCAATACCGGTCGAGTCATGCAGCCTTCGTCATCCGCCTATACCGCAGACGATTTTGGGCGCAGCCCGTTTCTGGTCTTTTACGAGATCACGCGTGCTTGCGATCTGGCGTGTGTTCATTGCCGCGCCTGTGCCCAGCCCCAGCGGCATCCTCACGAGTTGACACCACAACAGAGCCGCGACCTGATCGATGATCTGCTTGCATTCGAGAAGCCGCCACTGCTGGTGCTGACGGGTGGCGATCCGCTGAAGCGCGATGATGTGTTTGATCTGGTGGCGTATGCGACGCGGCGGGGGCTCGATGTCGCGATGACACCTTCCGCCACGCCTCTGGTGACCCAGGAGGCACTTGAGCGACTTAAAGCTGCGGGACTGGGCCGACTGGCGCTTTCGCTCGATGGTGTTGACGCTGCGACGCACGATACGTTTCGCAACGTGCAGGGCAGCTATGCGCGGACGTTTGAGATTCTCGCTGCCGCCCGGGCACTGGGGATTTCGTTGCAGATCAACACGACCATCACCCGCCGGAATGTGGCACAGGTTGACGCCATCGCCGAGTTGATTGCCGGTCAGGGCGTGGTGCTGTGGTCGGTGTTCTTTCTCATTCCCGTGGGCCGGGGTCTCGACGAGGAACGCATCAGCCCGCGCGAGTGCGAAGAAGTGTTCGCGCGGCTGTGGCATCACGCAGGCAAACAGCCCTACGGCATCAAGACCACCGAGGCCCATCACTATCGACGCTTCGTCCTCCAGCGCATGGGCGATCCGCAACGCAACCCCACGGGCCACCACGGTGATCGACTCCAACGCGCCCCGCTGGGCGTTAACGATGGCAAGGGCGTCGTCTTTGTCAGTCACACCGGCCAGGTTTTTCCCAGCGGGTTCATGCCCATCGATTGCGGGCGATTCCCCCAGCAATCGCTCGTGGAGATTTATCAGAACAGTCCGCTGCTCAAACAACTGCGCCAGCCCGAGTTTTTCCACGGCAAATGCGGCGTGTGCGAGTACCGCGATATCTGCGGCGGCAGTCGCGCCCGAGCCTATGCTGTGACGCGCGACCCCCTGGGCTCAGAGCCCGACTGTATGTACATGCCCGTTGCGCTGCGGCAATGATTACGGACAGCGGGGGTTTCCGCGATCAGCTTCGCGCGAGTTTTTCCAGACGCTGACGCAGTGCCGCATCGAACGCCCAGACCTCGAGTGTCAGGTTACGCAGGTGCAGCTTTTCAAGTACCGCGTCCTCTAGTGCCGTCACGCCATGGCCTGTTCGAGCGCTGATGCGCAACGGATGCTCGGCATCATGCCCCGTGCCAGATGCGGACGGCGCGTGTGACGCCGCGTGGTCCTCCGCAACATCGACCTTGTTCATCACCCACAAGTCAGGCTCTCGTGGCAACGCCTCGGGATCGGGCCAATCCGTCGCCGCATCGCGCATGGCGATGACGACGTGTGCCTCGGCGATAGCACCTCGCGCCAACACGATGGCCTGCTGCTCGATGGCGTCATCACTACTTCTTAAACCGGGCGTGTCGAGCCAGCATACAGCGATGGCGGTCGATGACCATTCGCCCGCCCCGCCGCTGCCACCGTTGCTGCCGTTACCGCTACCGCTGATCTCCGCCAGACCCGACACCCAGTCGCGCGTCGTACCGGGAAGGTCCGCCACGATGCTGGCAGCCCTGCCAAGCAGGCGATTGGTCAAGGTGCTCTTGCCCACGTTGGGACGTCCCGCCACGACCACCGTCGCGGGCGTGATGAGGTGTTGAAGCTCTGCGGATCGCGAAAGTAGCCGCCGCGCGTCGGCTGCGTCAGGTTGCGAAGTGTCCAGCGCCCGCCACAGATCAGGCTGCGCCAGAAGCAGGTCGATGGCGGCTGGGCTTGCCGCCTGTGCCATCGTCGCCAGCATCGACGCTTCGAGTTCATTCCAAGCCTCGGGATAGGTCTCGACCGCCGATACGTCGCTGCGCAACGCACAGCCCAGTTGCATCAGCCGATCCAGAATCTTCCTCACCACCCGCGGCCCACCATGCGGAAACAACTGCGCCCAAGGCACGCAACCATCACCGCTGTCCATGTAGACCGCCAGTCCCTGATCGATACCGCTGAAGTCCACGAGTTTCATGCGCCCGTGTTCCCATTCAGCCACGCCGGTGAGTTGACCGAGCACGCGCCGACTGCCGTGCCCACGAAGTTGGATGATGGCCACGGCTCCGGACGTCGGCGCGGTCATGAGGCACGCCACCACATCGGCGTCGAGTTGGATGGTGCTGTCGGTCATCGGGCCTGCTTTCCATGGTCATCGAAAGTAGCGTGCATCGGTACGCCGTGGGGGAAGTTGATGATCTGCACGCCCAGGGCCAGCATCGCCACCACAATGCCCGGCCAGAATGAGGCCGCCAACATGCACGTCACCAGCGCCAGCATGGCGGGTGCCTCAAGCAGCGCCAGCAGCACGATATTGCCAGTCACATAACCTCGTGGCTCGATGCTCTCCCGCTGCCAATGCTTCTTGTATATCTGGCTGCGTGCGAAATAGCCTGCGGGCACCGCTGTCACGATGGCCCCCAGCGACACGAGAAACAGTGTCGTAGTCAATTGCGGATCCGCCGGACTCAGCGTGCCCTGCGCCATGAGCAGCGCGATGACGCCCAGAAGTACGAGCTGCCCGCTCAGCATTGCCGCCCACAGCAGGCGGGTCGTTGTCAGCGCCTGCGCCGGGTTCATGTTGTCCAATGATGTCTGTTGTGACATGGTTTCACCGCTAAGGCTTGATCGCCCGGCCGCACTGTCGGAGACGTTCCGCGCTGTCGGCCATGCCGCCTTGCCGATTGCGCGCCAGCCACTGGTGACGATGCTGGTCGATGAGGTCGTCGACCATTGCCGCAAGTCGGGTGCGTGCCGGTCGGGCAATATTATGCAACGCTGCGCCAGGTTGTTTGAGCCGCTCGATGGCGATGTCGCAGGCCAACGTCATCATCGTCCCCGCAAACGTCAACTCCGCCTTGATGAGTTCGCCGTCATCGCGACGCAAACGCGCGGTCTGGCCCAGCGCGACGGCATCGGTCACCGCCTTGCGTGCCGCGCGCCAACGTTGGAGTGACGCACGAGCTTTCACGCCGCTGATCACATCGGAAGCCGGGTCATTCAACAGCGTCCAGAAGACGTTCTTGTTTCGCAATTCGATGCCCGTGATTCGATAGGCATCGCCAAGGTCGCTCCATGCTTTGGCCATCGCGCCGCCGGGGGCGCCCTGATCAGCGTCCTGATCGAAGATGAGTTGATCCACAGCCGTGACGAGGTCGAGATTGTTGTTGGCTTCCACTGACCAACTCGCCGCAGCACCGCAGGCATAGCCCAAAAATGACACGGGCAGCGGCTGGAGGTGGCCGTTGTCGCCCCAGTCCGTGATGAGATAGCCCCGCGCCCCCGCAGCTAAACCATGTCGGGCTGCCGCTTGCAGGTTCGCCAGCGCGTTGGTTGTTCGACCACCCAGACTGTTCCAACTCGATGTGCCGGGACAGACGTAGAACGACAAGCCAGCGTCGGCAAAGCGCGCGCACTCCGCTTCAAAGGGATGATCCGCTTCGTAGCCCCAGGCCAGCGGCGTCACATCGCTAGGCAGTTGCGCGATTAACTCGGGGTGGTGCAGGATGATGTCGCCCCAGAACTGCACGCGCTTGCCCCGCGCTGTTGCCAGCTTGTGAATCTTGAGAAGAAAATCCAGATACACCCGCCCCTTGCCCTTGCGCTCGCATGCAGCTTTGCTGCGGCCCTGGCCGAGGTCCCAGGTCTCATCGCAGCCGACGTTGAACTGCTCGCTCGTAAAACAGGGCAATAACTCAGCGAATAATCCATCGAGAAATTTGACACTGCGCGGGTCAACAGCACAGAGACACGTCGCCCCTCCGCGTCGGCCCCAGGGCGTCATGATTGGCCCGGTCGTCTCCGCCAGCGGCTTGTAGGCACGATGCTTGAGCCATCGCTCCATGTGCCCAAAGGAGTTCTGGTTAGGCACCAGCTCGATGTGCCGCGCCCGGCAATAGGCATCGAGTTGGCGAATCTCATCAGGCGTTATCGGCGATGCACTCGCCCAGACTTCGCGGTGTCGGGCATAGGCGAAGGTGTGCTCGGTGTAGAGCTGAAGTTCGTTTAGCTTCAGCCCCGCCATCATGTCCACCAGCCGATGCAGCGTGGCCATGGTCGGGACTTTGTCCCGGCTGATGTCGAGCATGATCCCGCGCTTGAGAAAATCGGGATGATCGTCGATGCGCAGGCATGGCACCCGGCCCCTCGCCTCGCCCTGCCGCTGCAATTGCGCCAATGTCGCGCGGCCATAAAACGCACCGGCCTCATCATGCGCGACGATGGTGGCACCCCCCCCCGCCGCCCCCCCCGCCGTTACCTCCAGGCGATAGCCCTGGGTCTGCTTCACAGCGCGAGGATCGATCCGCACCGACGGCAGCAGTGTTGCCGACAGAGGCGCGGTGCCGCGGGTCAACGTGATCTGTCGCGGCTGGGGTAGCAGGATCGGGCCGGTGCTTTGGCGCATCAACCGATCTTACTTTGCCATTGGCCAGAGCGCAACACTGCGACAGTAGTCGAGCCGAGGTCGCAGGGAGTTCCCTCCGGGGCGTAGGGAGTTCCCACTTGGCTGGAGGGTTTTCCTTTTTGGCAGGAGGGGTACCCCATTTGGCGAAAGGGGTACCCCATTTGGCAGGAGGGGTACCCCATTTTCCGAGAGGGGTACCCCATTTGCCGAGAGGGGTACCCCATTTGCCGGGAGGGGTACCCCATTTGCCGGGAGGGATCTCTTTCGAGACCGTATGGAATTGCCTATTTCTTCCATACTTAACCGCGTTCCGCGACTGCATTGGCGGTTCGGGTCGGGGGGTTGACGGGGGCGAGGGGGAGCGGAGGGTTTGGGTCGGCCCTTTCTTGGGGGCCATCGGTTGGGAACCGATCATGAGGCTAAACTTCAAGGGCATATTGACACGCATGAGCTTCGCCAGCCAGTACCGTTCCTCGCTTGTGGAATCCATGACATGCTCATCTATCGCGTAACAGTCGTAGTAGTCTTGGCTTCATGCCTTGTCGGCTGTCGCAGTGCGCCGCCACCGATGACGCCGACGCAACGACGTGTCGGGCAGGAAAAACTCGAACCGCTGCGCGACGCGCTTGCGCAAGAGCCCGAAAATGCTCAGTCAAAGTTCGAGCTGGCGCGGGAGTTGTACTTCCAATCTACGGTAGGCGATCGCGATGCGCTGGGTCGTGCCTCGGCGATGTTTACCGAGCTTCACGAGGCGGAACCCGACAACCCTAAAGTGATGGCGTACATGGGCAGCGTGGTGCTGGTCGATGCCCGCGACAGCGTACCGCTTCCTACGTTGTTGCCTCAGGTCCACCGCGGATTGGAATTGCTGGACCGCGCCAAGGCAGCGGCACCGGATGATCTGGAGGTTCGCGTGGTGCGGGGGCTAACGCTGATCAACGTGCCGGGCATGTTCAATCGGCGGCAGGAAGCGGAGGCTGACCTGTCGTGGAGCGTGGCGCGGATTGATCGGGGGGTGGAGACTGGTCGCCTCGATCATCGAGCAGCAGCATCAGTGCTCTTTAATCAGGGCAAGGTGTTGGAGCAGCAAGGTCAATCCGAGGCAGCACGAGCCATGTGGCAGCGGGCTGTGGCGATGGCACCTGGGAGTGTCAGCGGTCAAAGCGCCGCGCGTCGACTGGGCAAGAGTCAATCGAATCAGTAGAGCTTCGACGCACCCAGGACGCGCAGGACAAGGCGTCGCGTGCCACAGGGCTCCGATTCGCCATCGTGTTACAATCGTGCGCTCGCACTCCTTCCACGAGGATTTTTCCCATGATCACGCATCGTGCGGTCGCCCGGCTTACCACCCTGGCAGCGTCGGCTTCCGTGCTGTTTCTCGCGGCAGCCTGCGTCCCTTACGTCAACGTCCCAGCCCAGCGCGGCGATGTGGCGCTGCATCAGCCAACCTACGACACCGTGACGCATATCGCGGCTGCGGCGATCTCAGCGGTGGTGGCGGATCGCCCCCAAACGGGGCGATACATCGTCCAGCTACCCCAGGGCGTCAATACCGCGCAGTACAACCTTGTTATCGCATCGCTGGGTGAGAATGCCGTGGCGCTGCCCAAAGCCGACGACATGAGCCTGCCCCTTCTTGACGCTCGACGGGTGCGCGTTCGCGGATGGCATGCACAGGTCGATGTAGTGCGCCCGATGGAAGCTGCTAACCCGCAAGGGCAGAAGCAGCTTGTCACAGTCGATCTGAAGCGCGACGTCATCGAAGGTTGGCACGTGACGCATTTGCGGCCGTGGCATCTGGACGTGGAGGAGGCCCTTCGCGTGGCTGCCGAGGCCGAGCGCCCTTACACGGATCGTGATTGATTGGGTCCGACATGAAAGTTTCCATCCCCTTACGGAGCTGTTCCATGACTTGGGTTCTTAGCGCATTTGCAGATGAAGCCGGCCCGACGGCCGAGGATCAGATCAAGGCGCTCAAACGCGCCGGTTACAGCCATATTGATATTCGCGGCATTGATGGCCACAACATCACCGTGCTGCCTCAGGACAAGGCGCGCGAGATTCGCCGCAAGCTCGATGATGCGGGCATCAAGGTCGCCATGTACGGGTCGCCTATCGGGAAGATCGACATCGCCGACGATGTCGAGACCGACCTGGCCAAGTTGCGCCATCTCGGCGGGCTCATCGATATCTTCGACTGCAAAGCGGTGCGGATGTTCAGCTACTACAACAAGGGCGGGGCATCGCCCGAGAAGTGGCAGAGCGAATCACTGTCGCGGCTGGGCAAGCTCAAAGCAGAAGCGGGCAAGCTGGGTCTGGTGCTCTATCATGAAAACGAAAGCCACATCTTTGGCGATCATCCCGCTGAGTGTGCCGTGATCGCTCGCGAGTTGCGCGATGGCAAGACGTTCCGCATGATCTTCGATTTTTCCAACTTCAACATGGGTGGCGATGACGTGTGGGCTGGGTGGGAATTGCTGCAGCCTGTGACCGACTGCTTCCACCTCAAAGACAGTGACGCCAACCGTCAGCATGTGCTCATGGGTCAGGGCGCCGGTCACGCTAAGAGGATTCTCGCTGATGCAATCAAACGTGGCTGGCATGGCCCGTTGACGCTTGAGCCGCACCTGTCGCACTCCAAGGCGGTGATGGCCACCGGTCCCAGCGGCAAAGCCAATGAGGCATTTAGCGCCATGAGTCAGGCCGACAGTTTCCACGCCGCAGCCCAAGCCGCCAAGAATCTGCTCAAGGACATCGGGGCTCCGGTGGTGTGAGACGCAACCGAGGCCGACATGCGTAGGCTACGATCAGAGATTGAAGAATCAGGGAATGCAGACATGACCAAGCACCTGACATTGTGGCTGGTGGCTGTGACGATGGGGCTGTGCCTGGCATCGGCGCGGGCGGATCAGGAGGTCGCAGCGCCACCCGCAGAGGATGTGCCGCTGACTCAGCCCTCGGGCGATGAAGCCAAGGCTGACACCGACACAGACACGACGACGACATCGGAAGCGCCAGCGACGGCAACGGCGACGGAAGCCCCCGAAGCGGAAAACGCTCCCTCGGCTGATGAGGTCATCGAGCGACTGCTCCAGCAGCGATCCGAGCCGCCGATCACGCCGCCACAGCGTCAACCGGTCAAGAGTGATATGGGTTCGGCACCTGTGGCGGTGCCTGAGAAGAACACGCTGGGCACCGCGCCGCCATCGGCAGGGGCGACGGAAGCCGGTCGCACCGAGCTTCGCCGCGAGGGTACGTTCATCATCTCCCGTCACGGTCGCGTCGTGAAATCGCCCGGCGGTGCCCGGAGTCTCTTCCTCCTCGATGCCGACGATGCTCAGTCGCCCGAACTGCCGCTGGTACTTCTGCCTTCGCAGATGACCCAGAGTCTTGAAGAGCGGGCAGCCGACCTGGGTGAACGGGCCGTGTTCATTGTCACGGGACAAGTCTTCACCTACCGCGGTGCCAACTACCTTCTGCCCTCGATGGTCCAAACGAAGATCGACAAGGGCAATCTCCAGCACTGAGTACTGAGCACTGCGCACCGGGCGCAGGGCTCAAACGAAACGCGTTGACTTTTTGATGCCGTGGTGCCCAAGTGGTTAGGTGCCACCACGCTCCTCATACGCCAGCCCCGTAGACTATTGACGATGCAGAACCTCACTCCCCTACAGATCGTCACCGAACTCGACAAGCACATCATCGGCCAGGCGGCAGGCAAGCGAGCCGTGGCGGTGGCCATTCGCAACCGCTGGCGGCGGCGCAACCTCCCGACGGCACAGGCCAACGAGGTCTATCCGAAGAACATCATTATGATCGGGCCCACTGGCGTAGGCAAGACCGAAATCGCTCGTCGGCTTGCGACGCTCACGGGCGCACCGTTTGTCAAGGTCGAAGCCAGCAAGTACACGGAAGTCGGCTACCACGGCCGGGATGTCGAGTCCATGGTCCGCGATCTTCTCGACGGTGCCATCAGCATGGTGCGGGCAGAGCAGGCTGAGAAGGTCACCCTGCGCGCGGCCTCGGCTGCCAATGATCGCCTCGTCGATCTTTTGCTGCCCGGCTCGTCAGCAGCCGAGGATGACCCCGCCGAAGATCAGGAGCAGCCGGACACCGTCGCCAGCATCGCGGGCGGCGTGTCCACCGGCGACTCGACCGAAGCCCGCCAGCGCGTTCGCAAACGTCTGCGCGAGCAACTCGAGGCAGGCAAACTCGACGACAAGGAAGTCGAACTCTCCATCGTGGCCAAGCCCAGCGCATCAGTCATGTTCGCGGGCATGGGCATGGAGCAGATGGACCCTGAGATGAGCAACGTTTTCGAGCGGCTCATTCCTGAGCAGATCAAACGCCGTCGCGTTAAGGTCAGCGAGGCGCGAAAGATTCTCATCGAGCAAGAGACGGAAAAACTGCTGGACCGCGACAAGATCGTCGCCGAGGCCGTGAGCCGCACGCAGGAGTCGGGCATCATCTTCCTCGACGAGATCGACAAGATCGCCTCGCCCAGTTCCCCGGGCGGTGGTGGCGGCGGACATGGGCCCGATGTGTCGCGCCAAGGCGTGCAGCGCGATCTGCTGCCCATCGTCGAAGGCTCCGCCGTCACCACACGCTACGGTGTGGTCCACACGGATCACATTCTCTTCATCGCTGCAGGTGCGTTTCACAGTGCTGCGGTGAGCGACCTCATGCCCGAGTTACAGGGCCGATTTCCCATCCGTGTCGAGCTTACGCCTCTCACGCGCGATGATTTTGTTCGGATTCTCACCGAGCCGGAGAACGCGTTAACCAAGCAGCAACAGGCCTTGCTGGGCGTCGAGGGCATGGAGGTGAGTTTTGAGGACGATGCGATTGATGCCATCGCCGATCTGGCGGCGCAGGCCAACGCCACGATGGAGAACATCGGTGCCCGTCGGCTGATGACCATCGTGGAAAAGGTGTTTGAGGATCTCAACTTCGATGCACCGCAACGCGTTGCCGACGGAGACAAGCGCTTCGTGGTGAAAGCTGCGTTTGTGCGTCAGCAGGTGGCCGCGATCGTCAAGGATCAGGACCTCTCCAAGTTCGTCCTTTGACCCCCCCCGCCGCAATACCAGGTGCCTTCATTGACGTCGGCGGCCAAACAGCCGGCAAGCACCCCGTAATGCATCGCCCGGGGGTCATTAAGAAAAATTAAAAGAAATCCCTTGACAGCGCATTTGTTCCGCGGTATATTAAGCGCTTGATAGATCATCTGGCTTTTAGTCTCGTTATCAACAACACGTCGAACCCGGTCGATCTGCAACGTGGAAACCCAACACATGGCGACCATCACGCCGAGTCAACCCGCCGCCCCAACGACGCGCCGCACCACGCTGGCGGATGTGGCTTCAATGGCCGGATGCTCCACCGCCTTGGTCTCCACCGTCATCAATCGCGCCAGCAGCAGCGCCGGGGCCGGGGCCGCCCTGACTCAGCGAATCAAGGATGCCGCTCGGCAGCTCAACTACCGACCCGACTTCGCCAGCCAGAGCCTGGCACGGCGCAGTACGCGAACCGTCGGCGTCTATGTGCCCCCGGCCGTCGGGGTGAGCCTCGCCTACCCCTACGAAAGCGCCATTCTGCGTGGCATCGAACTGGCCTGCCAGCATCAGGGCTTCGACCTGCTGGTGATCAACCTCGGCGGTGGCGTGAGCCCCAAAACCTGCGCCCATCGATTGACTGAAAAACGCATCGACGGCCTGGTGCTTCTGCATGTCGATGCCCAGTGTCCCTGGATAACGCCCCTGCTGGACAACCACGCCAAGGTGGTCTCGGTCAACTACTACGGCAGTGAGTCGCGCCTGGGCCGGGTCAATTTTGACGACCGTGCCGCTACCTCGCTGTCGGTGGATCATCTGGTGCAACTAGGCCATCGCCACATCGGTTACATCGGGCTGATGACGCCCAACCCCGGCCCCGGAGCCGAACTGCGACGCCAGGGTTTCGTCGCCGCCATGCAACGCCACGGTCTGGACGTCGTGGAAACCTGGGTCGTTGATGGCGGCAATCCGCAAATCGCCCCGCCCAAGACGCCGCTGGATTTGACGGGCAGCAGCGAGTTTGCCGTCGATCATCTCCTGGCCCTGCCGGGACGACTTCCCACGGCCCTGGTGTGTTACGACGATCTCTCGGCCATTGTCGCCATGCGCCGACTCCAAGCCCATGGACTGGCGATTCCCCGAGACGTGAGCCTTGTAGGCATCGACGACATGGAAATCTGCCGTTATGTGGAGGTTCCCTTGACCACCATCCATCAGCCGTTGGAAGAAATGGGCGCTCGGGCCACTGGCCAGCTCTTGCAGGCAACCGCCACTGGCCAAGCCACACTCGACCAGGCGCATCGGCCCCAGGTGGAACTGGTGCCGCCGAGCTTGGTGGTGCGTGCCTCCACGGCCCCCCCCGCAGCGTCTGGGAGAGCCCGGCCCAAGCGCGGCTTCACCCTCATCGAACTGTTGGTGGTGATTTCTATCATTGCGCTTTTGGTGGCGCTTCTCCTGCCGGCGCTCCAGCAGGCCAGGGCCGCCTCCGTACTTTCCCAGTGTCTCTCGAATCATCGCCAGGTGATGTTGGGAACGCTGCAATACACGCTGGACAACAGCGACCGCCTGCCCCCGGTGCTAGCCACCTTAGCACCGCCAGTGGTTCCGGTTTCGGGCGGCTATCCCTGGTACGCCAACCGCCACGTGGGCCAGTACATCGGCAACAACAAGCTCGACACCACTAACAACGACGCCAAGACTTCGCTCTGTCCCGCCCTGATGCGCAAGCCAGGCTGGGACAAGCTGGGCATCGGCTACAACAGTTGCTGGGACGGCAACCTGCGCAGCGTCAACTTCGGATCGCTCATGAGGTCCTCGCAGACGATCATCTTCGTGGACTGCTCCACCAACAACATCCCCGGGCAATGGGACTATCAAGCCAGCGCGCCCAACGGTTTTCGCGCCTATCAGTGGGAGCAGTTTTACAACAACGAGGGCAGCCCACGAAGCAACGCCAAATACACTCGATGGACCGCCTACCGCCACATGAATGCCGCGGCCGTGTCCTTCGCCGACGGCCATGCCCGAACTTACACCACGGGCCATGTGCAGGACGATGCTGCCAACACGAACTTCGATCAGGGGTTGCATCAGGCGTTTCTCAATAAGGAGGTGACCTACAAGTCCAAGTAGCCCGGTTGGCACCAGGGGCCGGGGCCGTGGAGCCGGGGTCAGAACACCATAACAACAGCTTCCGTTTGTCCCTTTCTGCCTTTTTAGGAGTACGTTTCATGCAGACCACGATCACCGATCCGCAGACCACTCATGACGCACCGACATCAATCTCGTTGACCTTATCAGGGAATCTCGCGACGTCTCACACTCTATCTGGAGAAGTAGCTATGACTCGAAGCAGCACCCCGCAGCGTTTTACGTTCTCAGTCCTGGCGGCCCTGCTGGTCAGCGCCGTCACGCTGGCCCAAGCTCAAGGCGCCACCAAGACCTGGACGGGCAATGATGGAGTCGACCCCACCAACTTCCAAGTGGCCGGCAACTGGAGTGGCGGCTTGCCAGCCAACAACGACTACGGCGACATCGCCAAGTTCACTGAAAACACGCCCGCCAACAAGACTCCGAGCCTGACAATCGGTCGCGTTATCAACGGCATCAACTTCGACAACTCCGTCGGTTGGAACCTCGGCTACGTCGGCGGCATCAAAGAACTGAAGCTCAAGTCCGTCAATAGCTCAGGCAGCGGCACCAACACCGTGTCGGCCAGGATCAAGACCGCAGCAGGAGGCAACTACATCTGGACCATCGGCCTGGGCAACACACTGGACCTCACCGGCGGACTGATCCAGGATGACACCGGACGATCCCTCACGCTCAAGGGCGGCGGCACGCTGAGCATCACTGGCGGCATCAACCCCGCCTACAGCTCAGCCATCAACAAGTTCTACATCGAGACCGGCCTGCTCAAACTTGATACGGCCACGCCCTACCGTTACAACAGCGCCGCCAACAACGGCCTCACTTACATCACCACCACCGACGGCATCCTGCAACTGCAGACCAGTGTCGCCAACGCTCAAAGCCAGATCGGCTTGCGTATCTTCGATAGCGTCGGCAACGGCCTGACCGTCACCGACATCGGCGGCGGATACGTCCAAATCAACTCAAGTCCCATCCCCGAACCTGCCTCCCTCGCACTGCTGGCGGCCGGAACGTTGATGATGCTCCCCCGACGCGGGCACAAAGCCTGAGTCATTCGCCCGGCGCCATCCCACCCGATGCGCCGAGCTTTTCCAACCATTGAGCCCGCTGTAACTAAAAGAAAAGATCAACCACTTGGCTGCGGAATTCGCGGTTTCGTCTTCTGCAATTTGGCCCTGATTAATTGAGTAGCCCCCACCGACACGATTCCCCAACCCACCCCCGGAGCACGCCCTTGAAGTCGATCACTCTACGTTTGGCCCTCCTCCTGCTGGCAGTGAGTTTCGCCCTGGCACCGGTGGCGCGGGCCCAGGAGGCAGCCAAGCCCCTGCCGTTGGTGGACCCCGCCGCCGATGGCGCCGCCCAGCGTTTCATCCCGACGTCCAATCAAGTCACCGTCGCCCCCAGCGAGGACCCCGCAGCCCCGGGCCTGATCATCACCATCGCCGCCGGCGACGAGGGCTATCCCGGCGCCCGCCTCACCCCGCCTGGCGACAAATGGGACCTCTCGGCCTTCGGCCATGTCGAAGCGAAGCTGACCAACACGGGCAAGAGCGGCTTCACTGTTGCCCTGCGCGTGGACAATGCCGGCGACTGGCAGAAGAACCCTTGGAACACCGAGCAGATCTTCCTCAAGCCCGGCGCTACGACCACCCAACGTGTGATCTTCGGCCACGCCTACGGCCACAAGCCCGGCTACAAGCTCAATCCCGCCGAGGTCATCGGCATCCTGATCTTCACCGGCAAGGCTAAAGAGGAGCAGTCCATGCGCCTCGAATACCTCGTCGCGGGCGGAGAGACAGGGGAGAAACCCCAAGTGGCGCCCAAGGATGTGCGCATCAAGCCCCCGGGCGGCGTGCTTCTGGGCGCAACAACCAAGATCGATGCCGAGAAGCAACTTGGCACCAAGGGCGCGACCGCTTCGGTGGTGAGCCAGGACCAGCAGTCGGCATTGCGACTGGAGTTCCCGGTTGCCAAGGCGGCCGGGTCGGTGACCTTCAAGCCCGCCGTGGGACGCTGGGACCTGCGCGACAGTCTGGAGGTCCGCGTCAAACTGACCAACGCGGGCAAGGCGGCGGTCACGCCCCGGCTCCGCATCGAAAGCAACGGCGGGCCCTCTGACACCATCGTGGCGCCCAAGTCGCTGGAGCCCGGCCAACAACAGGAGATCGTAATCCCCGTTATCTCCACGTCAGTGGCAACTGGTCAAAGGGACACGGGCACCCGCGTGACCACCGACTCCGTTTCCGGCGTGACGATCATCGCCGACCCCTCGGACGAGCCGCAGTTACTGACGGTCAACGCCATCGTGGCCGGGATGCCCCCGACGCCCGCGCTTCCCGCCTGGCTGGGCAAGCGCCCGCCCGTCGAGGGCGACTGGGTGATGACCTTCGATGAGGAATTCAACGGTCCCGAAATTGATAAGACCCGCTGGGGCATCTACACCACCAACTATTGGGACAAGCGAAGCCACTTCAGCAAGGACAACGTGATCTTGGGCGACGGCGTGGTTCGCCTGCGCATGGAGAAGAAGCGTGGCCACGACAACGACGACCCCACCGCCAAGGAGACCGACTACGCCGTGGGCTTCCTGGACACCTACGGCAAGTGGGTGCAGCGTTACGGCTACTTCGAGGCGCGGGTCAAGCCACCCACCGCGCCGGGGCTCTGGCCCGCCTTCTGGATGATGCCCGACCGTGGCGAGGCGGTTGGCCCACAGTGGAAACGCGCCGACACCAAATTCGGCGGCATGGAGTTCGACATCTACGAACACCTCACCCGATGGGGCCCCAACCGCTACAACGTCGCCATGCACTGGGACGGCTACCAGAAGGAGCACAAGGGCTTGGGTTCCGACAAGATCTACTCCCAGCCCGACAAGGACGGCTTCCTCACCTGCGGCATGCTCTGGACGCCCGGCCTGCTGGTGTACTATGCCCAGGGCAAGGAAGTCCTCCGCTGGGAGAACGAACGCGTCGGCAGCGTCCCGGCTAATTTGATTCTCTACATGGTCACCGGCGGCTGGGACAACAACTCGTTGGATGATGCCCAACTTCCAGCCGACTTCGTCGTCGACTACGTCCGCTGCTGGCAACGCCGCGACCTGTCCTCCGAGGTCGATACCACCAAGCCCTGACCGCCGACGAAAACTTACGACCGCTTTGATCGTGCGCCGCCGGAGAAGAGCGCACAGACCTCACTCGACATCGCTGTCGGGCTCGGCGGTCAGCACCCCTAACTCGCGCAGGGCGTTAGCAGCCGCCATCTGCTCAGCTTCCTTTTTGGAGTTGGCCCACGCCGGGGAGTAACGTCGGCCGTTAATCTCCACGCCAACCTCAAAACACTTGGCGTGGTCGGGCCCCTTCTCATCGAGAAGAATGTAGCTGGGGTTGGCGTCCATCTGCTGTTGGGCGTGCTGCTGCAGCAGGCTCTTGTAGTTCTGTTGATGCGTGCATATCGCCATGTCGTCGATATGCGGCGTCATGATCCGCAGGATAAAGGCCCGCGCCGGCTCTATGCCGCCATCCAGATAAATCGCCGCGATCAACGACTCCAACACCGCTGCCGCCACGCTGCTGGGAAGCCCCGGCCGATTGCTCATGCCCTTGCCCAGGTTCAAGATCGTGCACAGGTCCAGTTCCATGCTGATGCGAGCGCAGACCTTGCGGCTCACCACGGCACTCTTGATTTTGGTCAACTCGCCTTCGTCACATGCGGGGAAACGTGAAAAAAGATATTCCGAAATCACATAGCCCAGCACCGCGTCGCCTAAAAATTCCATCCGCTCATTGCTTTGCAGGCGATGGTCGGCGATCGACGCGTGCGTCAACGCTTCGGTGAGGATTTCGAGTTTCGCAAAACGGTAACCGAGACGGTCAAAGGCGGAGTCAAGCATGAATGGGCCTAATCAAAATGCGGCAGCGTATCGGGACTGCCTTGAGCTTTTTAACACCGTCGGCCCAAACACGCGCGTCGCCTGGACGGGGGCGAGCGTGCTTCAACCGAAACGACACCTTGTCAATCATAATGCACACGGGTACGCTGCACCAATGAAACGTCTTTTGTTGTTCCTCTGGGCCCTCTTTGCGATTTCCCGTATCGGGGCCCTCGTGCCGATTTCCACGGTCAATGCCCGCGAGATTCAGCCGCCGGGCATCGCTACCCCCGCGGTCGCCACGCCCATCATGAAGCTCGATGATGTCCGCATCGGCATGAAGGGCTACGGCTTGACGGTGTTCCATGGTGACAAGATCGAGCCCTTCGCCGTCGAAGTCATCAGCGTCCAACGCGACTTCGCGCCCGGCAAGGGCGTGGTGTGGATTCGCTGCCCCGATCCCCGAATGCAGCAGTCCGGCCCGGTCCAAGGCATGAGCGGGTCACCCATCTACCTCTGGGAGCCCAACGACGCCAAGGCTGGCCAACTCGGCGAAGGAGGCCGACTCATTGGAGCGTTCGCCTTCGGATTCATGGCCACCAAGGACTGCTACGTCGGCGTGCAACCCATCGAGCAGATGCTGCAGGTTGGCGAGCACGCCCGGGACCAGATGAACCGTCAGGAGCAGGAGCGAGCCCAGCTCGTCGATGCCGAAGCCCCGCAAACCCCCGCAGCGGGTGGTGACGGCCAGACCATGCGCCAAAGTCTGCGCACGGTTTTGGAGCAGGCACAAGGCCAGGACATTCCCAGCCGCGGTGCATGGCGTGCGCGACTCATCGCCCGGACGATATTGGGCAAGGGGCTTGCGGACGAACAAGCGACTTCGACCGCCGCGCCGCCCCAGCCGCCCGACATCGCCGGTCAGCCCCTGCGTTTGATGCTGCCCCTAAGTGTCAGCACGCCTGGCTTGGCTCAACTCATGGCACCGTTGGCTCAACAGGCTGGGCTGCTGCCCTTCCAGGCGCCGATGGGCGCCCAGGCCGGTCGCCCGCCCACAGAGATCAACGCTCAAGACATCCGTCTGGCGCCGGGGAGCATCCTGTCCATCCCGCTGGCCTATGGCGACCTTGACCTCGCAGCCGTGGGAACGGTCACCGATGTGCTGCCCGATGGGCGAGTGTTGGCTTTCGGTCACGCCATGTTCGGTCAGGGCCCGCTGGCGGTGCCGATGGCCTCGGGCTACGTGCACTACATCGTGCCGGGCCTAATCACCAGCTTCAAGCTCGCAGGCTCCGGCGTCATTCGGGGCACCGTCGTCCGCGATGAAACCAGCGGCATCGTCGGGGCGCCGATCACCGACTTCACCACCGCCAAGGCCCGCCTTCGCATCACTCACCCCAACCAGCAGCCGCGCGACTATCAGTACGACCTCGTCAAGTTCAAACCGCTGCTACCCATGGTCACCGCCATCGTCGCCATCGAAAGCCTCGGGGCTCAGCAGGCGCTGCCCGTTGAAAACACCGTCCGCATTCGCGGGTCGATGAAGTTCGCTGGCAACCGTGAACTCAAAATCGACAGCATCGTGCCGGGCATGGAGCCGCGCAGCCTTTACTACGAGTTGCTTCCGCCGATCATGATCCTGGCACAAAACGAACATGAATCGGTGTTGCTCGAAAGCATGAACCTGGCCATCGAGGTGCAGGACTCGCTTCGCCTGGCGAGCATGACCGAGGGCCGCCTCGACCGGGCTCAGGTTGCGCCGGGCCAACCGGTGGGCATCAACGTCACGCTCAATCCCTACGGCGGCGAGCCGATGGTCAAACGCATCAAGTTCGACATTCCCGCTCACCTTCCCGATGGCGAATACAACCTGATTGTCTGCGATGCCGCTACCTACGCTCAAACGTTGCTCACAAGCCGCCCGCACCTGATGCAGACGCGCGGCGTGGATGACATCATGAGCATCTTGAAACAGATCAGCGAAGTTCCCAACGATGCCCTGTTTGTCATGATGGCCCTGCCTGAAGCGGGCCTGGCGCTGGGTCACCAGGAAATGCCCAAGTTGCCTTCGAGTGTGCGGACCATGATCGCCTCGCCCACGAGTGCCACGACCAACGCCTACGTCACCTACGCCACCAAAACCGTTAAGCTCGATACCATCCCCAGCGGGCAGTTGGACTTCACCGTCACTGTTCGCCGTGAGCTGGCACCAGCCAAATAGCACCGAATCAAGGACACCCATGCAACGCACCAAAAGATTATGGATCACCCTGTCCGCGCTGTTGTTGTTGGCGCTGGCGGTCGTTCCCGCCGCAGCCATTCACCCTGATCGTTGGGTCCACGACACCGAGGCCGACTTCGCGCCAGGCAAGTCCGACCAGGTTGTGGTGACCAACCTCGGCGACGTGAAACTCGCTTCAGCTACCTCAATGCTGGCGGACCTGGCGGAACTGACGCAGCAGGTGAGCATCATCAACGACCTTCAAGATCTGGGCGGGGGAGTCTTCATCGCCGCGGGTCCCCACGGCCGCATCCTCGGTTGGCGCAACGGCCAGCTCAGCACCCAACTCGAGCTGCCCGATCAGCAGGTCTTTGCTCTGGATGTGAGCCCCGATGGCTTTCTCCTCGCCGCGGTTTCCGGCACGCCCTCCAAGCTCCTCGAACTGACGCCCAACGGCTTCGTCACCCGCGTAGAACTCCCCGCGGTCCGCTACATCTGGGATATGCAGGTCATCGACGGCAAGGTGTATCTGGCCACCGGCATCGACGGCCGCCTGCTGGAAGTCACGCTGGCGGATTTGGCGCCCGTTAAGCCCGACGACGACGACGTCGATGCTCAACGTGAGCCCAATGCGGCGGCTGACAACGGACAGGGCAAACCTGAGATCGATGCCGCTGCCGATGCTGATGACGCTGCGGTCGAGGCTGATCAGGCTGCCGCTGCTGACGCCGCTGAGGAAGCCGCCATCGACTGGCCCGCAGGCGTGCGTGTCATCCTCAAGACCCGCCAGGCCAATCTGCTTTGCCTGGGCAAAGATCAACGCAATCGCCTCTTTGTGGGCACCGACACCGATGGCCTCATCTACCGCGTGACGCTGGGTCCCAAGGTCGATGACCAGGGCCGACTCGTCGGCGATGCGTTTGTGCTTTTTGATGCGCCGGAGCCTGAGATCGGCGCTTTGCATGTTCGCGCCGATGGGACCGTGTTCGCTGGTACCGCCGATGCCGCGCAGGCCAGCCCGGGCCGCTTGGCGCAGTTGGGTACCCAACCCGCTGGGCGACCGGATGAATCCGCCACGCTGCCCGTCGAGGTACCCGAAGCACCGCCCGAGCCGGGCGATATTCCCAACGTTCCGCCCAAACCCGAGCCGCAGGAGCCCGGCGATAAAGAGCCACTCGAAGATCAAGCAAAGCCAAAGGTCCAGGCCGCTGCTCCGCCCATCCCGCCGAAGCCCGCCAATAAAGCGCACGACCAAGATGCAGCACCGTTGGACGCCGCCACGATGACCCCCGCCGACGAAGATGCGATCCGAAACGAGTTGCGTCAACGTCTGCTCACAGCCCTGGGCGACGACGCAGAGCCACTTCAAGCCGACGACGGCCCCGCGCAGTTCGGCCCGCCCCGCATGCCATCGCCATCCCCCTCTACCGGGGCTCCACTCCGCAGCGGTGGCGGAGGGAACCAGCCCGGTAACGCCATCTACCACATCGACCCGCTGGGTCTCGTCAACGAAGTCTTCCGTGAGTCGGTCATGATCTTGCGTATCCTGCCTGATCCCGCCGATCAGGACCGCCTGCTGGTGGCCACGGGCAGCGAAGGCCAGCTTTACCGCCTCGATCCCGCTGCCGAAGAGACCACCATCCTCGTCGCTCTCCAACCGCAGCAGATTCCCGCGTTAATCGCCCGCGCTGATGGCCGGGTGCTTCTGGGCACAGCCAACCCCGCCTCGCTGGTGATGCTGGAAAAGGGCTTTGCCAAAGTCGGCGAATTCACCAGCCCGCCGCTGGACGCCACGCAAATCAGTCTCTGGGGCACGCTGCACGTCACTGCCGAAATGCCGCCGGGCACATCCATGAAAGTCCAGACCCGCAGCGGCAACGTGGGCGATCCGGAAGGCGATGGATGGGCTGCCTGGACCGATGCGGGCGAGATCAATCCCGATGATGCCGTGGCCGCCCTGTCGCCTCGGCCCTTGGATGTGCCCAGCCCACCAGCGAGATTCATCCAATATCGACTGGTCCTCCTTGGCAACGGTGCCCTGTCGCCCGTGACCCAGAAGATGGAGCTGGCCTACGTGCTGCCCAACCTCAAACCCGTCATCCAAAGCGTTCGTGCCACCTATGCCCCGGCGCAACCCGGCGGGGGTGGTCGCGGCGCACCGGGCGTACCCGCAGAGGAACCTCAAGCCGCCACCACGCTGCAAATCGAATGGGTTGCTAGCGATCCCAACAATGACCAGCTCAACTACACCTTGGAATACCAGCCGGCCGGTAGCGACAAGTGGTTGCCCCTGGCGCAGGACATCCGCGAGGCGACTATGGCCTGGGCCACCCGCCGCGTACCCGACGGACGCTACGTCCTGCGACTTACCGCCAGCGATTCCCCCGACAACCCCGCCGACATGGCGCTCAAAGCCTCACGCTTAAGCGACCCCGTCGTCGTGGACAACACCCCGCCCGACATCGCAATTGTCAAAAAAGCCCTGCAAAACGGCACATTGACCGTCAATGTGGTCGCCAACGACAAGCTTTCGACGATCAAGTCCCTGCACTACGCTGTCGATTCCGCCGACGATTGGCAGCAGGTGCTGCCCGACGATTTGATCTTCGACTCGACAAAAGAAGCGGCTACGGTTAAGATTGCTGATCTTTCCCCCGGGCCCCACGTGGTCACCCTGCGTGCCATCGACGCCCTGGGCAACGCCAAGTATGAAGCGTTGATGATCGAAGTGAAATAACACCGGCCGCAACACGGCCATGCCCCAAAACGACGGAGTTCTCTGACAATGTCCACACATTACCCCAAGCGTCGCAGCCTCGTTAAGCGAGCCCACAAGCACGGCTTCCGCGCCCGCATGCGGACCAGGAACGGCCGCGCCACGATCAACGCCAAACGCCGCGTGGGTCGCAGCCTCAGCGTTCGCCGCAAGTTCTAAGCGGCCCCCCGCCTATCAAAAATCGAGAGCCTTCCGTCCACCAACGGGAGGCTTTCTTCTTGCGCCGATGCGGTCTCAATCGTCGTAACATGTGACAAGGTCGAGAAAGATCGCCGCTCGTGTCTCGATACGCAGGCAGCAATGCACGCCTCGGCGAAGGCATGCCCACATTGCTTCGAAAGAAGGAAAGCCCCATGGAACCACGGATCAGCATCATCACCCTTGGCGTGAAAGACATGGCTGTGGCGATCCGCTTCTACCGCGATGGCTTGGGGTTTCCCACCAACGCAGCCGACGATGCAAAGATCGCATTCTTCGCCACGACAGGCACGAGGCTGGCGGTGTATCCCCTCGCGGAGTTGGCGGCCGACATCGCGCCTGGCCTCCAGCCGTCCACTGAAAAGTTCAGCGGTATCACCATCGCCCACAACGTCCGCCACAAGGAAGAGGTGGCGCGGGTGCTCAAGCTGGCTCAACGCGCCGGAGGGAAGATCATCAAAGAAGCACAGGACGTGTTCTGGGGCGGCCACAGCGGCTACTTCACCGACCCCGACGGCTACCACTGGGAAGTGGCGTGGAGTCCACGTGGTGAGTTCGACGAGACCGGCGCGGTCGTTCTTTGAAACAACACGTCTTGCCCCATTACGATCAGCGGCCGGTGGCCATGCCACCCTATGGCCCAAGCCAGAGCTTCAGTGTTGGCGCTACATCCGCAAGCGTCATGTCGTTTCGCGCAGATAGAACCGGATCGGGACCGAGATATGACACATTGAGCTGGTTCAACCGATAGTGCGAGACCCGTTGAGTCTCATAGGTCAGAACAATTTGTTCGTGAAACGTGCCGTCAGGCGTCGTGTGCAGCCGAGGCCCTTGAACAAGAGCTTGTTCGTGAATCCATTCCAGACTATTTCCCACCCGCCGAAACGCAATCGTCCGCTGTTGTGGGCTCGCGTAGATGTGGAGCATGATGTCATAAGCGCCACCACCGGTCCGCTCCACCCGCACATCCGCGGCGGCTGGCAACGGAGGCAAACCCAAATTCTGACGGTCGATGTTGTGCAGCTCACTGAACTCGGCCAGACGGGGGTCGGCCAGTGAGATGCCCTTGTAGCTTTCGGATCGGCCACAACCAAAGGCGAGCAGCATGAGAAGCAAGAGGATGCAACGCTTGAGTGGCATAACGTCAAACTCTACGGTGCCAATCGCCCGCAGCTTGCCCTGAGCCACCCCGAGGTGAAGCAGGCTGCCAACCGGCCACCTGATTATCCGTCGCGGACATCGCCGGTCAAGAGCAGCAGGTCGTTATTCCTCGCTCTCTTCGGCTCGAACCTGCTCCGAAAGCTTCTCCAACATACTTGCGCGCGTTCGGAGTAGGGGTGCCAACTCCGTCACGTTCTCGGGCCTGCCGACACCTGTGTACTCACCTCGTGACATCGCTTCGGCCGATTGCTGCCATGACTTGCCAAATGCCGCAAGGACATCGGCGGTGCTTCGCAGTTCGCGAGTGGCGGTCATGTAGTCGGTCGGCACATCACCAGATATTGCCCACCATCCGATCGCACCGGGATTCGATTTAGATCGCACAGCCCAGATTGCAAGATAGGGCGACAGACACCATCGCGGTTCCAATGAAACACCGGCATGCTCACAGTCTTGGTCGTGGAGGTACGACTCGACGAGCGTACGCTGGTCCGCAGCCCATGCCGCGTCCTCTTGATCAGAAATCGTTCGAGATTCATCGCTGTTTGCCATGTGTGACCGTGTGAGGACTACGACAAAACTCAGTTGCGGGCGGCCCACGGAAGCAGGTCCCCAACCGGCACACCTGATTATCCGTCGAGGGCGTCGCCGGTCAACTCCTGCCGGTGGTACGCCCACCACTCAGAGCAACTGACCCACGACCAACGCCCAGTAAGCTTCGATCCAATCATCACCTAGTGGTGCGAGGCGCTGGCACGACCAACCAGCCACCTGTAACTCACCGAGCATCATATTCGCTCGGTCGCTGTTGCTTGAGTGAATCAGAACGGGGCAACATGGTTCAAGGCCAGCGAGATACTTGGCGACGTCGAGCCCATCGCCGGGGTCGGGAGCGGTCTTGTCTGGCGGATAAAGATCGTGGTCGAGGCATACCAACGCGGCCGATGGCAAAACATCGGGTAGATCGCGGATCATGGCGTGGGCATCAGGCCAGTGATTCACGGCAAATTGTGAATGCTGTGCCGCCAAGACATCAAGCAGACGTCGAAGACGGGAAAGGTCATCTTCCAGAATAAGGATGGTGTTACGATTGGTGGGCATAGCGAAACGGCCGAGGCGCGGGCGCGCCGGTCAACTTCATCCGGTGGATTCCAGGACTTTAGCGATCATTGAGCATTCGACTCACGACACCGATCAGCATGTCGACCGTCGCAGCCTCGGTAGCGAGAATCCGTTCTGATTCCTGCATGCGAGTGGCACCACGCAAACGTTTCAGCGAGGCCAGAAACGATTCCCATCCATCGGTGAGACCGTTGAGTGATCGATAGCCACCCCACAATTGGCAGAGGGCGTCATAATTTCGACGATCAGCCCACGCTTCAAGAAGGTGGTTCACTTCCGCGCCGATGTCGATTTCTGAATCTTCAGCAGTCGATTTCATAAGGTAAAACGCCATTGCCCCAGTCACCGGCCGCCCACGGAAGCAGGCTCCCAACTGGCCACCTGATTATCCGTCGCCGACATCGCCGGTCAACTTGCATCTATCCTGACTGATGCTATTATAGCATCATCATGCTCCCGGCCCAGCCTAATCAAAGCCTCATCGATGGACTCGCTTGCCTGCAGTTTGTCGCGGGGGCACCGATGCCCATCGGCAGTCGCGACTTGGCGCGGCAGCTCGAACTCGAACCGACGCGCATCAACCGACTGCTCAAGACGCTCGCGGCTCTGGGACTGCTGGAGCAGAACGATCAGCGGAAGTATCAGCCCGGGCCTGCGATTCATGTGCTGGCGGCACAGTCGCTCTTTGCTTCGCAGCTTCTCCGCCGCGCCATTGGGCCGCTCGAATCGCTTCACGCTTTGGGGTTCACTGTGGCGCTGGGCGTGCTCTGGCGCTCCCATGTCTCCTACCTCTATCACGCCCAGCCCGGCATGAACGCCGCAGCCGCACTCGGCCGCGCGGGGTTGTTCCCCGCTCAGCGATCAGGCATCGGCGTGGCGCTGATGGCGCTAAGCAAACAGCCTCTCCCACGCTTGCCCGGGCTGGCGACGCTAGTCAAAAGCACCCGTCGCCTCGGCTACGCACTGGTACCCACCGGCACGCCCCAGCAAATGTCGCTGGGTCTGGCGCTATCGCCGCAATCCGGTGCCGCCATCGCACTGGCCGGGCGAATCCGGGATGATCGCGTCGAGCCCCTCGTCGCCGCACTCAGACAAGCTGCCGCAGAGATTGACCTCCCGATCCCGCCACCCTCAACGTCGTGACTGCCAAAAAGCACCGCGTGATCGTTTCGCATAAACCAACACCACCCCAACCTCGACTACAAACTCCTAACCACAAGGAACCACACCATGCCCGCAAAGAAAGTTAACGCTAAGACCGCCAAGACCGCCAAGATGACCAAGAGCACTGCACCCATTAAGTCCGCCAAGTCCGTCGTAACCGCTAAGGCCGCCGTGGCTGCCAAGTCCTCCGCCACCGCCGCCCCACCTCATACCCCCGCCAGCTTCTCCGGCGTTGTTCCATCCCTCGCACAAGTCGGCGACCTCGGCCCCCCACGGTCGGAAATCGGCATCGGCTGCCTCATGCCCTGGGCGGGCGTGCTCTACGTCCTCAACTACAACTCGCACAAAGCCCTCAGCGGCACCGGCGTGTCACTGCGACGCATTCACGCTGACTTGACCATGGAGGTCGTCCCCGAGACCGCCAACGTCAACGGCACCTACACCAACCGCTTCGTCCACTTCCCCTCAAACCAGATCGTCATCGGCCCGCACGTCATCGACGCCAAGCACAACATCCGCACCATTCCGCAGCTTCAGCCGCTGCGAGTCTGCGGCACCACACGCCACCTCACCGATGCCAACCTCGTCTACGTCCTGTGCATGGAAGGAGAACTCTTCGAACTCAACATGACCACCATGGCCTGCAAGCTTGTTTTCAACCTGCAGGAAGTGCTGGGCACCAAGGGCGAAGGTCAGGTCCACTTCAAGGACTGCTATTGCAGCTTCGGTCGCTTGGTGGTCTGCTCCAACGAGTACCACGAGCCTGACTGGAAAGGCACGCAGGCACAGGGCCGACTCGCGGAGTTCGACGGCTCAAGCTGGACGATTCTGGAGCGCAAGCCGTTTACATGCATCAGTGGGCGGCACGACTTCGGCGGAACGATCTTCGCCACCGGGTGGGATCGCGCCTCAGCCATCATGAAGGTCTTCACCCGCGACGACAAGACCTGGCGAACCTACCGCCTGCCCAAGGCTTCGCATTGCTTTGATCACAAGTGGCAGACGGAGTGGCCCCGCATCCGCGAAACTGAGCACGAGCGGTTCCTCATGGATCACCACGGCATGTTCTACGAACTCTCGCCATGGGCTTATGGCAACCGCGTCTGGGGTGTCAAGCCCATCAGCCAACACCTGTGGGTGCATGGCGATTTCTGCAGTTGGCGAGGCATGCTGGTCCTCGGAGCTGACAACGCCTCACCCAGCCACGGCTCCAGCCCCACCACCGCGGAGCCGCAGTCAGGCCTGTGGTTTGGCAAGACCGATGACCTTTGGAACTTCGGCAAGCCGCAGGGATGGGGCGGCCCGTGGTGGGAAAATGAAGTCGCCGCCAACGTCCCCAGCGACCCGTACCTGATGACGGGCTTTGAGCATAAATGCCTCCACCTGACCAACCACAGTCAGCAGCGCGTGGTGTTTGAGATACAGCTCGATGCCCGCGGCGACGGTGCGTTTGGCCGCTACGAACGCGTGGAACTGCAGGGCGGCGAATACCGCGTCGTGGTGTTCCCCACAGGCTTGAGCGCTCACTGGCTCCGCATCGTCGCTGACAGCGACTGCACGGCCACGGCTCAGTTGATCTACACCTGAGAAGTGAGCTGCCGCAGCAGACGCGAACGATCGCCCCCCGCGACCCGGCCTTCCGCGTAACGAAAACCTAGCCAATTGACCGCGCCCGGGTTGCAAGTTTTACTTGCTTCCCGGGCGTGGTGACTTACAATAATGGCGTGACAAGTGAAGAGGCTTTCCGCTACTGCGGGGTGCGAGACGACGGTGATTTTTGCTCGAACCGATAGGAACCCCACGGGAGCCGGCATCCAGGCGCCAAAATCACGCCGCCATGTGCGGACGATTGCGACGCCCTGGCGAGGCACCCACTTTCAACTGGGGTTCGAGCAAAACTCCTCAACGGCCCACGCGGTTCGGAAAGACTCTTCACTTGCCACGATTAACCGGCCAAACAACCGGCAGTTACAGCTTGAGAATCCACCGGCCAATGGACCGAAGGCCCTAAGGACCAACGCCCGCGGGTTCACGCCAGCGACCTCGGCCCACCTCGCCGGACCGTCCGGGCTCTATCATGTAAGCCATGACCAAGGCCGCCACCCAACCCGTCGAGCCGCTACCCGAGCAACCCCGCGATGAGCACTTCGGTGACCTCGTCGAGGAGGTCGTCGCCAGTTACCTGGGCGATGAGCGGACCCAGCACCTCGACTCGACCTTCCTGCCCAACCGCGGCAAGACCATCGCCATTCTGGAACTCCTTCGCAGGCTTATGTTTCCGGGCTTTTTCGATGAACAGCGATTGAGTACCGCCAACGTCCGCGAGCACGTCGGCGACCTCCTGACCCAACTCCGCGACAGCCTGTATGAGCAGATCCGCGAAGCGCTGCGCTACGAGGAAAACCGCGTTTCAGGCGATGGAAGGGGCGACCGATGCCTGCATTGCGATCAAAAAGCCCTGGAAATCACGCAAATCTGCCTCCAAAAGCTGCCCGAACTCCGGCGAAAGCTGGGCCTCGATGTGCAGGCGGCGTTTGAAGGCGACCCCGCAGCCGTCAGCAGTGATGAAACCATCTTCTGCTACCCCGGCGTGGATGCTATCTTTATCCACCGTGTAGCGCATGAGTTATGGCGGCTCGAAGTCCCCCTCCTGCCCCGCATCATGAGCGAGTACGCCCACAACGAGACCGGCATCGACATCCACCCCGGGGCCAGCATCGGCGAGTCGTTCTTCATCGACCACGGCACCGGCGTCGTCATCGGCGAAACCAGCGTCATCGGTAACCGCGTCAAGCTCTACCAGGGCGTAACCCTCGGCGCACTCTCGACTAAGGGCGGTCAGGCGTGGCGTGGCAAGAAGCGACACCCTACCATCCAAGACGATGTGACCATCTACGGCGGAGCCATCATCCTCGGCGGCGAAACCGTCATCGGCCAGGGTGCGACCATCGGCGGCTCGGTCTTCCTGACTTACTCCGTGCCACCAGGATCGACAGTAACCATGAAACCGCCTGAACTTAAGGTGAGCAACAAGGGCCAGCGAGGCAAGAAAGCCGCCAAGGCCGGCCCGAGCGACGCCTTCTCCCTCGACTTCCAGATATGACCCCCCGGTGGCCGCCGGACCTTCGGATGCCCTCGCCCGCCGGTCGCTCCCCGTGGTCGCCCCCGTCACCTCCGACCTCACCCACCAAAGGCCGCGCATCACGTTGGCCGCAACTGTGAGTTTTGTCCATCTTTGAACACAAAATCCGCGATTTTTTCTCGCCGCGGATCGCTCCAACCCCCCTGGTGATCGCTCGTACCCCCCTCCTACCCCCCCTATACCCCCCCCCTATCCGCACCTATTCGTCACTGATGCGAAAAACCAAACACCCCAAAAACCCCGTGTTTTTGACACCTGCCCTTCAACTCAAATTTGTTGCACATCGGCGAGGACCGCGTGCCTTCCCTAGTAGCGGGCCACCCCGGTGCACCCGTCCTGCAATGGCAGAAGCGATCAACGAACTGCCCTCTTTCCGTGGCTGAGTCTTGACCTTTGCGCCACCCCCACAGAGAATGGCCCCCACCGTGGGAAATCTTGAACAAGAAGACCGGCATGGCCAAGTACACATACTTTAAGACGATTGCTGGATGGAGAGATTGGATCGACTATCTTGACGAGGTCTATAAGCCTCGCGATTTCGGACACCGGTTTCTCTTTCGTGGCCAGCCCAGCACCACAAATGAGCGACTGAACCTCAAACCATCGATACTACGAGCATTTGAGGAGCGCAAATGTCTCTCTGCCTTTAGGCGTGTGCGACTTGAGCGACGCGCCACCATCGATTTTTTGCAGGATGCGCATCTCTATCCCGACTTACAAGCGGAAATACTTACTTGGATTGCCGAGTGCACGCGTCCGGGCACGGCGGACGACGCCCAGCCTCTGTACCCGCCAGAGATCGAGTCAAGGCTGCCTAGAATCTGGGCCGCCATGCAGCATAATATGGCGGTAACACGACTGTTGGACTGGACGGCTTCTCCCTATGCGGCGATGTACTTTGCGGTGCGTGAGTCACTAAGTAGCGATGCCGCAGTATGGTGTGTATGCGAACGTAGCGCGAATCAAGCGAGGCGCGACGTGTTTGGTGAAGGACCCATGCCACTGGGTGAAGCCATCAAGATTCAGCATAACGGTGAAGGCGATGGTCGATTGTACTTCTTCGACTTACCTGTTCAGACCAAGCGATCAACGGCACAACAGGCCTATATCAGTATCTGTGATGACATTTGTAAGGATCATGCCGAGGTGCTGGCTGAATATCTAGGCAATAAGGAGAATGTCGGGCTACCTCTGTTTCATGTTGTACGCATCCCAGCCGCGCAAAAGGCAGAGTTCATGCGAATGTTGCGCGCATGCAATATCAGCGGCAAAACCATCTTCCCCGATGCTCAGGGATTAGGCATGTCCGCGAGAGAACTGGTATGTACTCATAGGGAAAACCCAACCGAGCCGTTTGCTTACGATGCGAGGGGTTAAGACGCCGCTTACCAAAGAAGGATCGTAACCAGTACCTCGGAGTATCGCCGCCGCCGTCCCAGAGTATCAAATAACGGGTACTGTCCGTAACCTAAAAGAAAAGCACTCCCCGGCAGAGCAGTAGCGATAACGCAGCGAACACATGTCCGATCTTGCGCACCTCTGAGATTTGAGCCCCGATGACCATTTGAACCCCCGTCGTGTTAGCGACAATATGACAGGCGATGGCGTGTTGGTCAAGAGTGATGTGTTGCGGTGCGGCGGAGAGGATGCGCCGCATATTCATGTCGGCGGATCGAAGGCGATGGTGTCGCGTGGTCGGCTCGGCCACTGTTACTACCTAATTGGGTGAGCCTACCTCTTCATGCGGTGTGCTGATCACGGCGTCGCGGTCGTCGTAGACGTTGAGGAACCAGGCGGTGGTGTGCCGGGGTAAGTCAGCTTCAACGCGGCCGGTGGCGGTTTCGAAGCGGGCTGGCAGAATGTTCCACTTGCGGTCGGTCCAGTGGCCCAGCGCGCGGGTGAAGCACAATTGAGCGTGTCGCAGCGGGGTTGGCGATTCGAATTCCGCCCAGGCCACGCGGCCGTCGCAGCCATGCTTGCGCAGTGTGGGCAGCGGTTGGCCGCCGACCAACAGGCCATCCATGAAGAGACCGATCTCCGCGGGAGCCCAGCCATGAACGTGGCTGTGTTGCATCTCCACTCGGATGCAGAGTGAGCGCCGGCCAGGGGGCAACTGATAGGATTTTTTCAGCGATGAAAGCGGGTAGGCAAAATCGTTGGTGCCGCTGACCCAAGCCATGGGAAGCGGCGCGCGGGGCAGGTAGTGCGAAGGGTCCCAAAGCTCCAGCCATCGCTGCACCTGCTTGGCCGGAATGCTGGGGAAGGTATTGTCGTTCCAGCAGGAGTCGTGGCCCAGGAAGCCGCAGCCAAAGACATGCACAGCCGCGCGCAGGCGGTCATCGACGCCAGCGAGGAGGCAGGATATGTAGGCGCCCCACGAGATGCCCGTGGTGCCGATGCGCCGCGGATCGACGCCCGTTTGAGACGCCAACAGCGAATGGCCCGCCATCGCCGCAGCGACCGCGTGATAGGGCCACTGATCTTCGATGGGCTCCCCGGTCTGGTGGAAGGAAGAGTCCCAGCCTCCGGGGCCGCCGTGCTCGTGGCGCTGGTGCGGCACGCCATCGCGGACGACAGGTTGAGCGGGCACACAACCGCAGAGGTCCATGGCGATGGCAGCGTAGCCTCGTGCGTTCCAGCGTCGCACCCATTCGTCAAAAGCCGTGCCGCCTCCCCCGTGGATCAGCACGATGCCCGGGCAGGTTTGGCCGGGCGAAACCTCTGGCAGACCCATCCATGCAAAGACCCGAGTCGGTTGGCCTCCGAAGGGCGCCCCTTCGTAAAACAGAGCCTGCACGCCTTGGCCCGCGAAGCCCGGCGCGGCAAAGACTGCTGGCGGTCTATAGAACCGCTGGGTGTCCCATGCAACGGGCGGGAGTGTGATGGGATGGGCCGGTGGAGAAGCGGTCGTGGGCATCGCGGCATTCTTGATCATATCGGAGGAGGCGTCAAGATCGGGGAGATGGTCGGCAGAGCCGGACGTTATGGCCGTTCAGCGGCGGGATGCGTCACAAATACGTGGCGGGTTCGAAACGCGCTCTCGCGATACCCGCGGCGGTGACGGGCCGCGAACGCGCCAAATTACGCTGGCATGCGCGCCATTGGCTAGTTTGTGGGGGGTATGCACCTTCTACCTTGAACACGGTTGCTACCATCTCATCGTTTATCGATAGGTACCGCGTCGCGCCTTCGGAAACACGGGCCACGCACGGGGTGCCATGGGTTCACGGAAGTTGTAATCTATACAAGGCCGCAGGTTCTGTGAACCCGCTTTGTGACATGCTGCTCAACATTTCCGCCACGTTCTTTTCTTGAGCATTTCCTTGCCTTTCGGACGTTCGCAGCTAACGTACCTTTCATCGGCGCAGTACGGGAGCGTGAACGTAAGCTCGGACGGCCACGCGACTCAGTGAACGCGTTTGCCACCCATACCGCCCAAGTATTCCAGAACTTCCTTCACCAATATCGGGAGATACCCGAGATGAATATGCACGAAACGACTGAACTTGTAGAAAAGACTTCATTTCAAGAAATACGCGTGGATCACGATCGCTCGCCGCCCCTATGGTGATGCCAACGCGAAAGCCGAGGCGTGAGTCGAAGCGGCACAACACGCTTGAATATCGGATAACACTAACCCCTTTAGCCGCAGCTCGATTGAGCAAGTGCGGCAGAAACGAGATCAGTACCATGAATACAAACCGTTACATCGTCATTGTGGGACTTGGAGCCCTGGTATCCCTGGTCGGATGCGACATGGAGAACGAACGCGGCACCACCGCGACGCCTTCGACAAATGTTCGTACCGAGACCACCCAAACGGGCACGGATGTCAACAGAACAGGCGCTACAGACGCCAGCAGAACATCAACCGACGCCGACAACACCCGGCGGAACGAGATCGATCGAAAGACTGATACCAAGACGCCGTTTGATCAATCGGAATCCAGTGCTGACATCAAGGTCACCGCAGAGATTCGTCGGGCAATCATCGACGACGACAGCATGTCCGTCAACGCGCAGAACATCAAGATCATGACCGACAAGGCAGGCGTGGTCACGCTGCGTGGCGTCGTGCACAGTCAAGCGGAGAAGAGCTCGATTGAAGCCAAGGCCAAAGCGGTCGCAGGCGTCACTCGCGTCGATAACCAGCTGGAAATCAAGGCGAACTAACTAGTAACAGCGTCCACACATCGTGGTTGTGAATCACGATGCAAGTTTAACACTCTTTTTTTGGAGACTACTATGAGCACCGCAGTATTTTGTATCGCACAGTCCGAGACTATCGCCAACAAGATCGTTGAGCGCCTGAAGAGCGCGGGATTTTCCGATGGCGACATTTCGGTCCTGTTTCCCGACAAATCCAGCACCCGCGATTTTGCCCACGAGAAGAACACCAAGGCCCCTGAAGGCGCCACGGTAGGCGCGGGTACCGGCGGCGTGATCGGCGGAACGCTGGGCCTTCTGGCGGGCATCGGGATGCTGGCAATTCCAGGCGTCGGCCCGTTCATCGCGGCTGGGCCCATCATGGCCTCGCTCAGCGGCATCGCTGTGGGTGCCACGGTCGGCGGCATCACCGGCGCCCTGATCGGTATGGGAATCCCCGAACTCGAAGCCAAGCTCTATGAGGGCAAGATCAAGGGTGGCAACATCCTCATCTCGGTCCACAGCGACGATTCAGATGAAGTGGCCAAGGCCAAGAAGATTTTCGAGAGCGAACAGGCCACGGATATTTCGACCGGCTCAGTGTCGGGGGTGAGCGATTCGGAACCCTCGGAAACGACGCGTGACTATGCTCGTGCAAAGACCGCCAGGACCACCACGCATGTGGGGAGTCGCAACGTCCACTAACGCGACACTACTACAACACTTGGGCATTTCTCGAAAGAGGAGTGCCCGACTTTTTTTGTATCGTCGTCGGATTTGTACGACGTGGTTGGCGTGGACCTACAATTTGATATGGCGATGCGACGCGGTTGCTATCGCGGGGCGGGGTCGCGGTGGATGATTGGCATCACCGCGGCGGCGGTGGTGACGCTGCTGCTTTTCGCGCTACCGACGTTCTGGGGCGATGAGGGCAATGACGCTTCGATTGATCCCCAGCAGCGGTTGCTGGCACGGGTGGTTTTTGCTGAGGGAACCTTCGAGCCGATGCCTGGCAAAATCGCCATTGCCCGCACGGTACTCAATCGCGTCGAAGATGATGCATTTCCCAATGAGCTCGAGGCGGTGGTGTACCAGAGGAATGCGTTTACCGCAGTGACCGTCCGCAGCCGACTTTGGCGCCTGAGCAAAGACCCGAGGCAGATGAATGATCTGCAGAAGAGGCGGTGGGAGGAGTCACTCAAAGCCGCAGCCGCAGCGATGAATGGCCGGGGCGACCCGCGCATCATCGCCTATCGCGTCACCACCACTCGAGGCGGCGAAGGGTACTTCCGACAACTGGAGCCTGTCGTGACGCTGGGCAATCATCGCTTCTACAAGCACGCAGATTGATTGAGTTTGCGCGTACGCGGTTAAGTGACTCCGCATATTCATGACGGGGCATGGCTGCGAAGCGTGGCGCCGCTGTGATGTGGGGCGATGGCGTTACGGCTGGAGCACCTTGTCCCACCAGTTGCCCCCAGGCGCCAGCCAAGCGTCGATGATCTGCTGTCGGGCAATGCGCTGCACGTCTCCGCCGACGAAGAGCAGGTTCTGCGCTTCATCCAGCGGGTGGCGCATAGCGACATGGCCGGTGTTGACCCACGATTCAACGTTCTTGTAGCCGAGAATGCGCACGTGGTCCTCGCCATGCACGCCCGTATCCCAGTCCGCCTTTTCCAAGACCCATGCCCGCTGAGAAGGGTGCCTAGAAATTTTTCCGTTGACGGGATCGACCGGGATGTAGCAGACGGCATGGCGCTCGTAGGCACCCACGCGGGACCTGAGGGTGGCGCTGGGACAGGCGTAAAAGCTGGGCAGACGTCCATCGTACTGGCCGGTGTTGAAGCGGCCCATATACGGATTGCTTTCCTGAGTGAGCACGCGGAACCAGTCGCGAGCGCCGGGTAGCGGGGGCGGTGTGCCGCCGTTGTGGTAGGGGCGAAGTTCACCCTTGTTGTCGATGGCGTAGGTGGTCAAGCCCACACCGATCTGCCGCAGGTTGCTCCCACAACGCGCGGCATTGGCGGCCTCACGGGCAGCGCCCAACGCGGGCAACAGCATCGCGATCAACAGCGCGATGATGCTGATCACCACCAATAACTCGATTAGCGTAAAGGCGTTGGGTGGACGGGTCATGACAGGTTCCATCGACTTGGCCAAGGCATTGTAGGTTCCATCGGCATGGACGTGACAGCGGTGAAGCGCTCGCTCTTTGCATGCCCCCACGCTGGAGGGCGTCAGGTCGAGTCAGCGTCCCCGCCGGGGCAGCATGAGCAAGCCACCCAAACCCAGCAGCGCCAGTGAGGCCGGCTCCGGAATAGCACTCAGCGCGATGGCTGAGAGCAGGACATGGGCGTTGCTGCCGTTGATAGATTTGACTTCATAGCGAATCTTAAGGATGTCGCCGGGGTTGGCAGTCGTAAAGGATACCGTGTAAAGGACTGGTGCCTTGGAAGTCGAACCGCCATAGGACAGCGAAGCAGACTCGTCGAAAACAACGGTGTCCGGTCCCAGGAAGGCGGTGAACTGGCCATCTGCATTGAAGCCACTGACCCAGATGTAAGCGGTCTGTGGCGATCCTAGCCCCTCGATGTTCACTTCGAAGCCCGAACCCACCGTGGAGAGCAGATCGTCAGCCATTCCATTGACCGTGGCACCGGATGAGCTGATGGGCGAAATGCCATCGTCGTATGAGAATTTCAGACTGGATCCGCCGACGGAACGGGCGATACGTTTGAGGAAGGTCGGTTGGCTGATGCTGCCATCGCCACCGGCCATACGATTGCCGTAAGCGGGACCGCTGCCGCTGATGCCCAAGACCCAGTCCTGGTTGGCCATGTCGGTCAAGTTCGGCTCGGGAAGAGGGTCGGCAATCAGACCGCGTTGCCGCTGGATCATCACAGCCGCCGAAGCCGCGTCGCTGATCAAGCCAACTGTGAAGAGGCCCAACAGTGCGACAACGCAAAACATTGTTCGCTGATTCATTTTCAATCTCCCTTGCTTGACAGTTTGAAGTGCGTTCGGCGCGATCGCCAACGCGGACGGGGCTAACGAGTGGATGGTTTTGCGAGTCATGATGATGTCCTCCCTTCGGTTTGTGAAAAATGATTCAATGTAAAGGGGATCGGCTGGGGCTCGAGCGCCTGGTCAGGCCGCACGATTTTCTGAGCAAGTGCATCGACGGCTGCGGCGCCCATGGCTGCCTGTGGCACGAGGCCGGTGATAAAGGGGTAACCCATCAGATCGACCGTCTGGTCGTCGATGGAGCCGATCGCCAGATCATCGGGCATGGTGATGCCGCGCTGCCCAGCGGCGAAGGCGACGGGAATGGCGGTGCCATGCGAACAGCAGACGACCGCAGTCGGCCGATCATTGGCTGCGAGCCAGCCGTGGGTGAATGCGGGCCGCTCGTGGCCTTCGAGCGTATGCTCGGGGCGGCATATCTGCGGCTCAAGGTCAGCATCGCGCATGGCGTCGCGGTAGCCCGTTTCACGGTCCAGCGAACTGTAATGCGGCTCGATCACGTTTCGGCCGTGGGAGTAGTCGGCGTAGGCGATCTTGCGATGACCGGCGTTGATCAAAGCCTCGGTAACCAGCCGACCGCCCTGGCGATCATCGGGATAGACGCAATCGTGAGGCCGCTTGGTGTTGAGCCAGATGCTGGGTATGGCGTCCTCTTCGATGCGATGAACGAGCTGGGCGGGGATGCGATCGGTGTAGTTGATCAGGAGCCCATCGCAGGTGTGCTCGCAGAGGAAGCGTGGCAGGAACCCAGATTCGATGAGCTTCTCATCGGGCACGCGTGTGACCACGAGATCGAGTTCGTGTTCCGCCAGTCTGGCGTGAAGGCCCGCCAGCAGACCCGGAGGCAAGGCACTGCGTCCGAGATCGGTGCTCAGCAGGAGGCTGATGCTGCCGAACCGCCCCACCCGCATTGCGCGGGCGGCGGCATTGGGTCGATATCCGAGCCGCCTAACCGACGCGACCACCTTTCCGCGCGTCTCGGAGCGGAAAAGGTGTTTTCGCTTGCCTAAGACGGCACTGACCGTCTGGTAGGACAAGCCGCAATCGTCGGCGATGTCTCGGAGCGTCACGCTCACTTTGATCCTTTTCAGGTATTAGAACGTGCATACGAACCTTCTAAAAGTAACACAAATGGGTGAAATGTCAAGGAGTTTGACGCCTAATTTCGCAAAATCGGCCCCATTGACGTGGGCTGCTTCAACGCTGTAATGGACAGCCCGAGGTAAGAGGCCCCGCCTGATATGTCGGGGTTTGAGCGACACCTGCGATTTCGCCACTGGCTGGCGAATCGAATTGTTAGCGATGCTCGTAACGTTGCCCAAAACTGTGGCTTTTTTAGAATTATTGCAACAACCCATTGACTTTCCTTTCAAGCCCACATTAGGATTGCTCTTGTTGGGGTTCGGGAATACGTGATAGCAATAGTTTGGGGTTCAAGGCCATTTCTCATTCCGAAATGGCCACGCGCCCACGCTGGGCCTTAAAACCCTGCGGCCCGTTTGCTTGTCATGTGGACCCATCACTCAAAAATGGAGAAAGACCAATGAAACTGTTTGCCAAGCGTCGCGAGTCGATCGCGTACCCGGCCATTGCTGCGGTCATTTCGGTGGGGGCCGTCGCAGCACACGCCCAACCCATCGAGTCGACCTGGGACGGATTCAGCAACAGCGAAAGTCGGCTGTGGAGTGAGGCCGCGTTCTGGAGCCCGCAAGACGTCCCGAACAACAACGGCCCCGTCACCTACAACGTCACCATTCCCAACAACGGCAACATCGGCCCATCGCTGGAAAGTGCCGTCACCCTCGACAACCTGTCGCTGCTCGACGGTGCAGCGATGAGCGCCAACGCCGGTGCGACGGGTGCCGACCTGACTGTCCTGGGCAACACCACCTTCACGCCTGAAACCATCAACAGTGAAGACTTCTACGGCGGCATGGAAATCAGAGACAGCACCTACACGCTTGGCAATCTGAATCTGATGGACCCGAGCGGCGTGTTTCTCGGCGGCAGTTTCCGCATCGAGCGCGGTGGCGGCGATGCCATCCTTCAGTTCAAGAACGCCGACATCATCGAGAACCGCGCTTATATTCAACTGTCCGGACATGCCGGGTCGCCCTTCGGCAACGCCATCATCCGTGACCAAGACACGCTGGCGAATGCCCTGCGGAACTTTGCCATAAATGCAGGAGCGATTGAACTCAGCGATGGACACCATCTTGTCACGCCGGGCAATTTCACCAACAGCGGCAGCATCCATGTCTTCGGCACCGCGTTTGATGACTCCAACATCCGCACGACCATGACCGTCAACGGCAACCTCACCAACACCGGCCATGTGGAACTGGTGGGCAAAGGCCAAGTGATCGTCACCGGCGACGTCTCCAACGACGGTGAGTTCGTGTTTGACCCGGACAGCAAATTCACTGTTACCGGCGCTTTCACCCAGAACACCGGCACGCTCACGCTCGGTGCGACCGGCGGTCTGGAGACGTGGCGCATGACCGCTGAGCGCATCGACTTGGCGGCGGGCACCACCTTCGGCGGGCGCGGCACGATCCTCGCCGACCTCGTCCAGGGAGGCATCTTCGCACCCGGCGCCTCGGCTGGCGCCATTCGGGTTGAAGGCGACATCGCCTTCGAGTCCACCGCAAAACTCCGCATCGAGATCGGCGGCCTCACGCCTGACAGCCAGCACGATCAAGTTATCCAGATCACCCAGACCGGCGGAGATGGCGTACTCCTCGATGGCATCCTCGATGTCACGTTCATCAACGGATACCAGAACAGCATCGGCAACGGCCAAACCTTCGCCATCCTGGTCTCCGATCAGGCCATCGACGGGGCATTCAGCAACGTCGCCAACGGCGGCAGGCTCGCGACATCCGATGGCCACGGCTCGTTCCTCGTGACCTACAGCGGCTCGCAGGTGCTGCTAAGCCAATTCCTGATCCCCGAGCCCGCATCGCTGGCACTGCTGGCGGGCGGAGCGATCCTTGCGGGACTTCGTCGCCGTAGTCGGCTGGCTTAACCAAACAAAACTTCCTGCTGCATACGCACAGGACACACAACGGAGAAAGACAATGATTGCGATCGCAAACTTGATACCCGCGGCTCGACATGCGGTGTCAGGCAATAAGGCGAAGTTGATGAACCGACGCCTGTTGTTGACCGGGCTGGCCCTGGCGACGTCGATGGCCTGCCATGCTGCGCCTGCCCATGCGTGGGAAGTGCGCACGGAGATCGACGGCCTGATCGACGAGGCGTTTTATGTGGACATGGGCGAGAGTTCCGGATCCTGGACGTTCAATCTACTCAGCGAAGGCGTCTATGCCGACACGGGCTTCGGCGGCATCCCGGTGTCTTTCGTATTTCAGGAATATGACGTCGACTTGGGCGAGTGGCCCAATGATCCGTTCGCCGATCAGGAGGTCGCGCCCGGCATCATCGCCTCGGCGGCCATCACGAAACCGACATCAAATCAGGATCCCTTCGCCAACTCCGCCATCGCGATAGTCGACGGAACCATCCCCGCGGGCTTTGGCTATGGTGCTGCCTTTGCTTTCGACTGGGTTCTGGATTTGGCGCCTGGTTCGACAGTCACGCTGCGGCTAGATCCCAACCAGGTCGCCACGTCCCTGATGCGATCTGAGCCGGGGGACGATGGCGTCGCCTTCTCAACCATCAAACTATGGAACGTCGATGAACAAGACGGCGATGCGCTGGGCGGGGTCAACAACCCCTATGCTGAGCAGCAATTCTTTCTCAGTGCGCCTCCCGCTGGCGCGGAACTCATCAACGACTTCACTAACATCAACCATGTATTCACTAATACCGGTCTTGACCCATTGACTCTGACCCTCCGCCTCGAAGGCAATGCCCTCGTGTTCCAGGCCGTCCCCGAGCCCGCATCAGCATTGGTGCTCGTTGCGATGGGCGGGCTGCTGCTGGCGCGACGCCGCGTCATTTAGTGCGTCGGTGGCTGCGGGTGATTGACTTGTCGTTCTACCGGCCTAGTATTCGCCGCGATGGAGCGACGATCAAGGCGAATTCTGCGCGGGACCATGGCGGCTTACGTCGTGCTGTGGTTTGCCGTGATCGGCCCGGGGCATACGCGCGGGATAGTCAAACTGGTCAGCGGCCAGGCCAGCGCATCGTGCTGTGCCGTGGGTGTGTTGGAGATCAAGTACGGGCAAGGTTCGACGCCGGGCGATGCAGCCTCGTCGAACACTCCCGCGTCTAGCTCGAACAAGCCAACCGATCCGACCAAACCTACGAACAGCAGCGGGAACTGCGCGATCTGTCACCTGAATGCGACGCTCCACTCGCCGGTGGTGGTGGAGTTCACCCTGCCGGTGTTGGAGTTGTTGGAGGTTGTCTCACCGTCGGTGCCGCTGACGGTTGATGCTGTTACGGTTGCACAGACCTATCGCGGCCGGGCCCCGCCGAATCATCTTCTCTGACGCACTGCGGCAAAACTCTCAGCAGTGTTACACAGCGTGAGTTGCTAACGATGTTCCGCGCGATCGTTTCATCCCTGCTCGATGGGGCGGATGCAGCGGTCGGCGGCGAACGGCCCAATCGAGGCCCAAGGCGATGTCTGTGCGCGCATTTAGTTTGATCGAGTTGTTGGTGACACTGGTCATCATCGCGTTACTGGTGGGGCTACTGCTGCCCGCGCTGGGTGCTGGTCGCTCCGCGGCGCGATCCGTGGCGTGTCAATCTCAGATTCGTCAGGTTGCCCAAGGCACGCTGTTTTACGCTGCGAATCACCGTGACTTTCTGCCGCGCAGTTCACACTCGGCGTTGGTCTTCGGTGTTCGGACCTGGAGTTTCGTGCTGACGCCGTATGTCGGATACGACGCCTACGACGGCCCGCCGCATCCCGCCTGGTGGCCGAGTCTGTTCAACGGGCTCTACCGCTGTCCTGATGATGATCGCCGCGAGTTGAACCGCTGGAGTTACGGGAAGAACGTGTACCCCGAGTTGACCGCAGGGGAGACGGCCGACCCGATCACCGGCAAGCCGGGGCCGACTTGGTGGCGGGTGATGGACCTGCCTCGCCCCAGCGCCACGGTGCTCTATGGCGAGTTGCGAAGCCATTCCGCAGCGGACCATCTCATGGCCCACTTCTGGCCCCAAGGCGGTCAACCGGAAGTGGACGCGCTGCGTCATCGCAATCACGCCAACTACGCCTACCTCGATGGCCACGCACGTAGCGCAGCCTTCAATCAAACCTACGACCCCGCTCATTCTGTCGATCAATGGAACCCCGCTTCGGCTCGCTAACGCGCCGAGGCATCAACTTAGGATTTCCCGATGAAGTTCAATCATTCACTCCAATTGCTCCCCGTGTTTCTGATGTTCATGGCGATGTTAGTCGTTGCCCCGACGGCCAACGCTGCCTACGTTGCTCCCAAGATCGGAGGCGGGCAGGTGACCATGATGGCTGCCCCCATGATTCACGCTGACCTGTTCTTCGACGGCAGCGATCTCACCATCGACTTCCACCCCGACCTGTACGCGCCCGTGGTGCTCCGGCCGCTTACGTCGCCCGATGCGTTCGATCCCGCTGCGATCTACTACAGCGCCCTTGATGGCAAGGCCTACAACTGGCAGTACGCGTGGAACCCCGACCCAGCGTTCAACCCGGCGTTGATCCCGACGGGTGCCGCCTTCTGGGTGGAGCGCATAAGCACTACGCCGGGCCTGCGCGCTTACTACAAGGATGCGGGATGGGGTGAGATCTTTGTCAACGACGGCGACATCTGGAAGTGGACGGGCGGCATGGTTCACAACGCCTACACCGCCGCACCAGGCATCGCCACCTACAACGCCACCTACCGCGTGTACCTCGGCGATGCCCTCACCGGCGCGGCGCTCAACGGCTACGGCGACGCGCAGGTGACTTGGACGTTCCAGTCAATCCCCGAGCCCGCATCGATGGCACTGCTGGCAGGCGGAGCAATGCTCGCGGGCCTTCGTCGCCGTGGTCGGCAGGGTTGAGCGAGCGCGCTTTGCGGCCGCGACTGCCCGGCTGGATAATTTGGAGTCATGGGAATCTCACGCTCAACCGCAATCGTGATCAGCGCGACGCTTCTCCTGGCGGCGTGGGGTGTCGCATCGGCCGGAGCTGCACCATCAGGGCACACTGCACCATCGCCAACGGACGAGGCAGTGCGAGCGCTGGCGGCTGAGGTCAAGCCCTTGGGCTGGATCGCCTACGCAGCACGCTCGGAGCACAAGGACTGGGACATCTTCGTCTGTCGGCCTGATGGCTCGGACGTGCGCAACATCACTCGCACGCGCGATCACCACGAAACTTGGCCGCAGTTTTCCCGCGATGGCCAGCATCTGCTCTTTCGCCGCCTGCCTGCGGACGAAACCGTCGATGGCAACCGCTACGGCCAACAGGGCCAGCCGATCCTCGCCCTCGCGGATGGATCGCAGTCTCGGTCGCTGGGCGCGGCGGGTGAGTTGCCTTGGGCGTGCTTCTCGCCCGATGGCAAGCAGGTGGCGACGCTCTCACTCAAAGGCATCAGCATCGTGGACATCGCGAGTCTCAAGGTGGTCCGCACCATCCCGCGCAAGGGCTTTTTCCAGCAGTTGAGTTGGAGCCCCGACGGCAACCAATGGGGCGGCGTGTCCAACGGCTTGGGAACCGGGTGGAGCGTCGCGCGGATGGAGGTGGCTTCGGGCAACGTCACAGCAGTGAGCACGGTGGACTGCTGCACGCCCGACTGGTTCCCCGACAATCAGCAGATGATCTTCTCCAATCGCCAGCCTCAGGTACGAGGCGAGCACGATTATGGTTGGACGCAATTGTGGCGATGCGACATCGCGGGCCGGGAGCCGCAACTGATCTACGCGGAGCAGGGCAGGCACATCTACGGCGGCTGCGTCTCGCCCGATGGGAAGTACATCTTGTTTACCGGCAACGACAAAGAAGATGGCGACCCGCAGAATGAAGGTTCGGTGATGCAAGTGATTCGGCTCGCGGACACGCCGATGGTTGGTGGGGGCGATGCTGCACTGCTGGCGCGTCACCCGGGCGCGAAGCGCGGGCCGATGCTCGATCTGCCGCGAGGGTTTGAGCCCTGCTGGACGGCGCGCGACATTTTTGAGGACCCGCAAACTTCGCGCAAGCCATGACGATGATTCACCACGCACGAGGTGGGCTGGGGCTGACCAAGCTGAGGCTGATGTCGCTGGGGCTGTTGACGCTGTTGTTGGCGCTGGTGTTCATTGCAACGGGGTGTTTACCGTTCGTCCGCAAGGGGCCTGCCGAGATAACCCAGGTGGGGACACTCGGAAGCGTGGAGATTACCGCCAGGCTGTTGGAGGTTCCTGAGGGAGCGATCATCGAGCGACGCCACTACGACTACGCAGCGGTGCTCAAGTATGAAGTGCTTGAGATTCATCGCGGCGAGCATGTGCCGACGGTGATCTACATCGCTCACTACAACCCGTTTAAGCCGCGAAGTCAGGCGGCTGACGCAAGGGTGGTGACGCTGGGCGGGACGGTGACGCGATTCGAAGCTGGGCAGATCCATCGCATGGCTCTGGAGCCCTCCGCTGAGCAACATTATCTGGGCGGGGTGATCAACTTGTATCTGGAACGCGAAGCGGAGGACCCGTGGTGGGCACTGTGGTGCGATTTGGCGGAGCCGAAGCCGTAGGCCGATGGGGTGCGAGGTGACGGAGAGGCGCGAGGTGCGCGGTGTCGGCGGCGGCCCTTTACGACGGTGAAACATCTAGAATGGCATCATGCCCTGGCAGGCGGATTGGTCCCAACTCGGCGGGTTGATCTTCGTAGCGCGACGGCTCGTCGAAGGGCTGTGGGCTGGGCGCCATGCCTCCGTCAGTCGCGGGCCCGGGCTCGAGTTCCACGACTACCGTGCCTATGTCCCCGGCGATGCACTGGCGGATCTGGATTGGAAGGTTTACGGCCGAACTGATCGGCTTTACCTCCGCCGACATCGCCAACGGACCGATTTGAAACTTCATCTTGCGGTGGATGCCTCAGCCTCGATGGATTTCGCCGGGGTTTTTCCTGATCGTCAATCGCGGCCTGACGGAGATGCGCAAGACGCACCAGAGACGCAAGCCACCAAGTTCCGCTATGCCCAGTCGCTGGCGGCAGCGTTGGCGCTGCTGGCGATTCGACAGAGTGATCGCGTGGGGTTGAGCGTTTTTTCCGACCGCGTGCTGACGCACTTACCGGGCGGAGGCGCATGGCCTCATCTCCAACGCATCTGTGCAGCCCTGGAAAAAGCGGGCACCGAGCCGGGCGAGGGCGGTCTGGCGGCGAGCCTGCAGCAGGTTCACGCCCTGCTGCCGCAACGCAGCCTGCTGGTGCTCATCGGTGATCTTCTCGATGACCCCGCAGCATTGTTCGAGGGGCTTTCTCGCTTCCGCCACGATCGCCGGGAAGTCATCATCTTTCAGGTCCTCCACCCGCAGGAGTTGACCTTGGCGGGATTGGAAGGCGTGCGACTACGTGCCATCGACAGCGAGACGGGTGACCGATTGACGACGGATTTTTCGCGGGTTCGCAAAGGATACGATGCTGCGCTGCAGCGTCACCTGCACCTGATCGCCAGCGGCTGTGCAGCCAGGGGCGTAGATTACAACCTCCTGACAACGGACATGCCCATCGCCACAGCCCTGCGTCGATACCTGGCGCGACGTCAGGCAGCGCGGTAGTGCCACGCATGCCGCACGAAGTTGCACTCAACTTAACCCAGCACAGCCGCGATATCCTGCTTCATCTGCATCGTGGCTTCTTCGATGGCGCGTTCCCAGCGGACATCAGTGGTCTTTTCGTAGGCGTAGAGGATGGACCGGCTGGCGGTGATGATCGCACCTTGGCCATCGGGATTGAAGCAAGCGCGGACATCGTCAGCTCCGCCGCCTTGAGCACCGAAACCTGGGACGAGAAAAATCTGTCTTGGCATGAGTTGGCGAAGTCGCACAGCGTCGGCAGGTTTGGTCGCACCGACCACCGCGCCAAGCAAGCTGTAGCCGCCGATGCCCACCACACCTTGCGCATCCCCTGCCTGTTGCACCAGACCCGCCATGGTCTGCGCCACGGTACCGCCTTGCGCCAATTCGAGATTCTGGATGCCGTCGCTGCCGGGGTTGCTGGTGCGCACCAGGGCGAAAAGCCCCTTGCCATCCGCCACGGCCGCTTTGATAAAGGGCTCGATGGTGTCGATGCCCATGTAGGGGTTGACCGTCAGCGCATCAGGCCCGGGCAGGTGGCCCAAGTCAGCGAAGGTCTGGTCCAAGAGGCAACCAGCCGCATAGTGTTCATTACTGATGCCGATGTCGCCGCGCTTGGCGTCGAGAATGGTGATCAGGCCCAGCGAGCGTGCCTCGGCAACAAGCGACGCCAAGGCTTCGACGCCCAGGAAGTGGTAGCGCTCAAAGCACGCAGCCTGCAGTTTCACGCAGGGCACATGGGGCGCGACGATCTCCAGCACTCGGCTGCAGAAGCAGCGAATAGCGTTAACACGTGCCCTGGCACCGGACGTTGCATCACCGTCACGCTGCTGCTGCACAGCCAGAGGCAGACGCTCGTAGACCGGGTCAAGGCCCACGCAAATAGGCGTCTGCTTCTCTCGACACGCGGTAAGTAAACGATCTGAAAAGTGCGCTACGATGTTGACACCTCGACTTCAGGGTCGATTGTATGAGCCAATTCCGTAGCTCTTATACCCGACCGGAAAAAAATATGTCCCCGCTATTAAAGATACTTCCAACTCAATACCCGGACGCATTGTATCCAGATTCCTAACGATGTGTTAGGTGGCGTGTTCGTATAATCGCCGCATGCCTGACCCGCAGCGAACGCTCTACATTATCGACGGTCATGCCCAGATTTTCCGGGCTTATTTCGCGATTCGAGGCGGGATGACCAGTCCCCACACCGGCGAGCCGACGCACGCGGTGTTCGGTTTCGCGGGCATGTTGCTCAAGCTTTTTAACCAGTTCAAGCCGGAATTCGCCATCATGGCGGTGGATTCACCCGGAAAAACCTTCCGGGATGACATGTACGACCAGTACAAAGCCAACCGCCCGCCTGCCCCCGCGGACCTCAAAAGCCAGGAACAGCGGATTTTCGAGCTTACCCGCCTCTTTGGTATCCCCGTCCTGGCGGTACCCGGAGCTGAGGCTGATGACATCATCGCCACGCTTTGCCGCAAAACGCTGACGGATGATGCCTGCGGAGATATGCAAATCCGTGTGGTTTCTAAGGATAAGGACCTCGAGCAGCTCCTGTGCGATCGGCTGACGATGTTCGACATCCACACCGACACGACCGTCGATGCCGCCGCCCTGCTGCGTGACAAAGGCATCACACCCGCCCAAGTCGTGGATGTTCTTGCGCTTATGGGCGACAAGGTCGACAACGTGCCGGGCGTCGAAGGCATCGGCCCCAAGACCGCTGCCGCCCTAATCGGCGAGTTCGGGTCCATCGACGGGATGCTGGCGAATCTCGACAAAATCACAGGCAAACGCAGGGAAAACATCGAAAAAGGCCGGGAAAAACTCGACCTTTCCCGCCGCCTGGTCATGCTCAAGAGCGACCTGGATATTCCCTTTTCACTCGACTCCGCTCGCATCGGCCCGATTGACGCGGTGGGCGTGCGGCACATGTTCGAACAGCTTGGTTTCCGCCGCCATGAGGGTGATTTGGCCAAGCTGCTGGCGAGTCGAGGCATGACCTCAGCGACCTCAGCGGCTCCCACGGCGACCGCTTCGGCGACTCCGCTGTTTCCGCCAACGTCTCCACCGGTTGACGATGCCAACATCTTTTCCACAAACCTGTTCGATGCCGCAGCTGCATCAACCGCAAATTCACCCGAAATCACAGAAAAAACTCCCCCTCAACCGCCGCTGTACCCCCACCCTACCCCCACCCTACCCCCCCTCAACCCATCATCATCTACCCCTCACCTCAAGGCCCCTACAAAACCCGATTCCGCGAGTTACCACTGCGTCCGCACCCGCGATGAACTCGCCTCTCTCGTCAGCACCTTGCGCGATCAGTCGCTCATCTCGCTGGACACCGAGACCATCGGTCTGGGTCACTGCGCCAAGCTTTGCGGCCTGAGCTTCGCGTGGCGCGCGGGGCATGGTGTTTACATTCCGCTTTGCTCACCGCAACCCGAGACGCACCTCGGCGAGGCGACGGTGCTAAACGCGCTGCGACCGGTGCTGCAGGATGCCACGATCGCGAAGACCGGCCACAACCTCAAGTACGACATCCTCGTGCTGCGCCATGCGGGCGTCGAAGTACGCGGCGTGGCGTTCGACTCCATGATCGCCAGTCACCTCCTGCTCAAACCTGTTCACAACCTGCAGGCGCTGGCGCTCACTGAACTCAACCATCAGCAGATTTCCATCACCGAACTCATCGGCGAGGCGAGCAAGGCTGGGCCGCTGCTGGAAACGCAACGCACGATGGATCAGGCGCCACTGGATCGCATCACGTGCTATGCAGCGGACGATGCTGAGGTCTCGCTGCGACTTCACCAGCTCTTTGCTCCGCAACTTGAAGCGCAGGGTATGAGCGAGTTGGCATCACGCGTGGAGATGCCGCTGGTCGAAGTGCTCGCCGAGATGGAACACCACGGCATCCGGGTGGACCCTGTGGTTCTTCAAGAGCAACGCGCAGCACTCACGCTGCGCATCGAAATCCTGCGCGAAGAAATCTGCCAGCATGCCGGTGCCAACTTCAACCCCGACTCGCCTAAGCAACTGGCGGAGTTGCTCTTTAAGCAGATGGGCTTGCCTGTCGTGAAGCGCAACAAGACCGGGCCTTCGACGGATGTGGAGGTCATCGAGAAACTGGCGGAGCGCGATGACCTGACGCCGCCACAGAACGCGGTGCTGTCACGCATCGTCGAGTACCGCCAGTTCACCAAGCTGGTCAACACGTACTTAGGCAATCTGCGAGATTCGATCAACGCCGACACCGGGCGGGTTCACGCGCAGTTCATGCAGACGGGCGCTGCAACGGGGCGGCTGTCGAGCCATTCGCCCAATTTGCAGAACATTCCCATCCGCACGGAAATCGGCAGGCAGATTCGTAAGGCTTTTGTCGCGGAACCGGGCCACACGCTCATCAGTGCTGACTACTCGCAGATTGAGTTGCGCGTTTTGGCGCATCTGTCGCAGGACCCCGCGCTCATCGAAGCTTTCGAGAAGGATCAGGACATTCACGCAGCCGTCGCAGCGCAGGTGTTTCACACGCCGCTGGAGGATGTCACACGCGAGCAGCGCGCCAGCGCGAAGGTCATCAATTTCGGCATCGTTTACGGTGTGACACCCTACGGTCTCGCACGACGGATCGAGGGCCTCGATGTCGAAGCCGCAAAAAAACTCATCAACGATTATCGCCACCGTTTCGCAGGGATCAATGCATTTCTGGACCGCTGCATCGAGCAGGCGCAGGCGACGGAGTACGTCACGACGATTCTCAATCGTCGGCGAAGAATCCGCGAGATCAATTCGCGCAACGGCAACGTCAAGGCACTGGGCGAGCGACTGGCAATCAATAGCGTCGTGCAGGGCAGTGCAGCCGATTTAATCAAGCTGGCGATGGTGAACCTGCATCGGCGCATCGTGGCGGAGAAGCTGCCGCTGAAGTTGCTGTTACAGATTCACGACGAGTTGGTGCTCGAAGCGCCGGCGCCGGAGGCGCAGGCCATGGCGCGCATCGTCATCGAAGAGATGGAGTCCGCGATGACGCTGCGTGTGCCGCTGAAGGTTGAAGCCGGGCTGGGCGACAACTGGCTCGATGCGAAGTGATGGCGGGGCTGATGATTTGAGGCGATGCGTGCCTGCGGTTTTAGCGCGCCACTTTTCGATGCGATGCAAGAAGGTTCGTCATCGCTTGCTTGAGCAGGCCCTGTTCGGCACCCAGTGCGAGCAATCCGCAACCCAGGTCCTGCATGGCGCGGGTGTGATCCGGGCCGATGCCGATGGTGCCGAAAACTTTGCCGGCTCGTTGTGCGGCCTTGGCGACTCGCGTGGCGGCAGCGCGGACATCGGGGTGCATGAACTCGCCGGGGTGGCCGCTGAGGCACGAGAAATCGCCGGGGCCAAAGAACACGACGTCCACGCCTTCGACTTCCGCCATTTCTTCAGCACACGCCAGCGCCGTGGGCGATTCGATCTGTGCCGCCAGCCACGTGTTGGCATTGGCTTGCTTCACGTAGTCGCCAGCCGGATAGGAACCGTAATGGTTGTCGGGGTTGCCGCCGTCGAATCCTCGCTCGCCAAGCGGAGCGAACTTCATCCATCGCACCACTTCGCGTGCCTCAGCCGCCGACTCGCATCGCGGGTACAGGATGCCGTGGGCCCCGGCTTCGAGCAGTCGGCCCATGCGCATCATCTCGCCCTTGCCCGGCCGCGCCATGACATCAGGTCGAGCGTGGCCTGAGTTCGCAGCACCGGCACGTACAGCGCGGCACATCGTTTCGAGGTCCCGAGTGGTGCGCGGGCTGTGCTCCAGATCAATCCAAAGCGCATCCCAACCCACACCGGCAGCAATCTCACTGACACGCGGGTCACTTAAGTGCAGCAGCAACATGAGAGCGGCTTCGCCCTGGGACCAGAGTTCACGACAGTGGGAAGCGTTCATGGCAATGTTCCGTGGCGAGCGATTCGCCCAGTTGAATGAGATCAGGCGTTGGTGGGTGGATTCACTACACGTTGTGCTGTGATATATCACCTCGGCCGATACACTACCGCTGTGAAGAACAAAAAGCAACCTTTGACGCAGCAGGTTTACCAGCAATTGCTTGAGCAGTTGACGGATGGTCGCCTGAAATTCGGGCAGGTCATCACGCGTCGCGGCATGGCGGCGCGGTTGGGGGTGAGCATGGCGCCGGTGGCGGAAGCGTTCGGCGAGTTGGAACGGGATGGCCTGCTGGAGACCATGCCGCGACAGGGCACGCGCCTGCGGGTGTTCACCGAGACCCATGCACGAGAGCAGGCAGTGGTGCGGCTGGCGCTGGAGACTCAGGTGGCGCGAATGGTCTGCGGGCCCAAACTCGCCACGCCGCCCAAATCTTTGGCGACGATCGCGCGAACGCTTGATGCACGGACCAGCGGCGGGCCTAAACGTTGGCGGGCTGAGATCGACTTCCACCTCGGACTGGCGCAACTCACCGAGCAGGCGATGCTCATTGAGTCGCTGGGCGATGTGCTGCGGCTGGGATTCTTCATCGCGCTGCAGACCACCGTGGGGATCGATGACAGCCGACGGCCATCCTCGCGCCACGGCTGGCTGCTCAAGCAACTGGCCAAGAGCGATCCCGATGCAGCCGCGGCGTCGATGCGAAAGCATCTGATGCAAGGGTCCATGAGCCGAGTGATCGAAGGGATCGTGATTTAATTCAACACAGTGACTTGATTCGCTTGACCCATGATTGACGCTCACCCACCCATGACCACAACACCTGGCCCGACAACCCCCCCATCATCGATTGGCTGGATCGATGCCCGCGACTACGGCTTCTCACCCGATGCTGATGGCATCGCCAACGCGGAGGCCTTGCAGCGGGCGCTGGACCGCGGCGGCACGATCATCGTCAGTCAGCCCGGCACATACGACATGGCGCGGACGGTCTATGTCGGCAGCCACACGTCACTGACGTTTGGTGCCGGCGTGTGGATGCGAAAGACCACGCAGGTTGGACCGTTCTCACACGTCCTGTTAAACCGCGGCGCGATGAGCAAGACCTGCGACGAGGCCATCGCGATCCATGGCTTGCGCCTGATCATTAACGAGGTGGACTTTTGCACGCACGAAGTCTTCGGCCTGCGCGGCCAACTGGCGTTCTTCCACGTTCATGACCTCACCGTCACCGGCTTTCGCTGCTACGACTTGGGCAGGATGCAATACGCCATTCACATCTGCAGCTTCGAGGACATTCGACTTGATGATCTGATCATCCACGGCAAGAAGGATGGCGTGCATCTGGGCCGGGGCAAGCGCTTCACCATCAGCAACGGGGTGTTCCGCACGCTTGACGATGCCATCGCGCTCAATGCCCACGACTACGACACGGGCAATCCGGAACTGGGCTGGATCGAGCATGGCGTGATCGAAAACTGCCACGATCTGTATGACGCGAACACTAAGGGTTATTTTTGTCGCATTCTCGCGGGCGCCTGGCGCGACTGGGAAGCGGGAATGGAAGTGCAGAAGTCCGACACGGTGGTGTCGAACGGCCGCCTCTACCGTGTGCGTGCTGAGCCGGACGGGACAAAGTATCGGTCGCTGACCCAGCCGCTGCACGAGCGCGGCGCGCAGATGCTCGATGGCATCAACTGGCACATGCTGCAGGACCACGCTGTTTACAACGCGGGAGTGCGTCACGTGGTGTTCCGCGACATCACGCTTGCGTCACCCCGCACCGCCTTTTCGATCCACTTTGATAAGGATCGATACAGTCGCTCGTACTATCCCGGCGCGGTGCTCCCGCAGCAGGAGGATCTCTTGCTGGACCATGTGACGGTCGTTCACGATCAGCCGTTGCCGCTGTTGTCAATCAACACGCCGGTGGATGCGGTCACCATCAGCCACTCGCGTCTGGCGGACAACCGCATTCAATTCCGCGGCGAACCCGAAATGCACGGCGGCCTACCCACGCAGATCAACCTCATCGGCTGCACGTTCATACAACCCGGTGAAACAGTGCTTCTGCAGAACGATGTAGTGGGCAAGCGCGTCACGCTTCGCGCAGTAGGCAGTTTGCCGCGCGATGGTTTCGCGGCCCGCATCGTCGACCCAAGTGGGAACGTGACTGTACACGGCGATCTGCCGTTAAAAATTGATTAACGCTGGTGAGATAGCGAGCTTTCGCATATCGACCTGCTCTACAATTCAAAGCTGTCGCGCGTCGTGGATGAGGCTGGAATGAACGGGGCGAATCTTCTCGGAGGTGACCCATGTTGATCGTTCGCTTTCTCGTGGCGGTGGTCGGGTTGATCTCGTTTGTAGGGTTGGCCTGTGCAGCGGAAACTGCGATCGATCCGTCGCACCCGCGCTACGAGTCGGAGGTTGCGGGCACGCTGGTTGGTGAGATCCGAATTGCCGGGGCCGATGCAATGGCGAATCTGCTGACGCTCTGGTCGGAGCGGATGAGCAAGGAACATCCGAAGGTGACTTTTCGGATTACCGCCAAGGGTTCGTCCACGGCGATTCCCGCGCTAATCAGGGGCGAGGCCGACATCGGCGTGATGGCGCGGCCGCTGAAGGAAGAGGAGATCGCGGCCTTCACTGATAAGTTCGGTCGCCCACCGGTGACGCTTGGCGTGGCATCGGACATGATCGGTGTCTATGTCCACAAGGACAACCCGATCGCCAAGCGCGGGCTGACGCTGGCGCAGGTCGATGCCATCTTCAGCGCGGATCGTAAGCGTGGCCACGAAGGCGACGTGACAACCTGGGGCGATGTGGGTCTGGACGGGGAATGGAAGGATCGCCCCGTCACGGCCTATGGCCGCAATTCCGCGTCGGCGACGTACGGCTATTTCAAGCAAGCGGTGCTGTTGGGCGGTTCATACAAGGAGAGCGTCAAGGAGCAACCGAGCGGGCCGATGTTGCAGGCGGTCGCGGTCGATGCGACGGGGATCACCTATGGCAGCGTGGGCCATGGCGGGCACGATCAGATCGTTGCGGTGCCATTGGCGGCGGACGACAAGGGGCCGAAGGTTCCACTCGATCCAGCACGAGGTGATTATCCATTGCGGCGGAGCTTTTTTCTGGTGGTCGACCACGATCCGCAGAAGTGGTTTCCTCCGCCGGGGCGAGAGTTTCTTCGGTTGATCTACAGCCACGAAGGGCAGAGCGACGTGATTCGTGATGGGCACCAAACCGTGAGTTTTGCGGATGCGAGTGCGGAGCTGGCAAAGGTGCGGATAGTGCATTTCGCGTTAGACCATCGCCTGCCGCGCTATGTGCCCAAGGAGCCGGTGGTCGGCCACCTGCGCAGTCTCGGCGACGATGGGATGAATAACGTGATGACCCTCTGGGCTGAGCAGTTCATGGCGCGGCATCCGGGGACCAATATTGAGATCGAGGGCAAGGGCGGTTCAACGCCGCCCCCGGCATTCATCGCGGGGACCATCGACTTTGGCCCGATGTTTCGGGCATGGCGTGAGGCGGAGTTGGCGGCGTTTCGCGCAAAGTTCGGCCATGACCCGCTGGGGCTGCGCGTGGGCATCGACCAGTTGGCGGTCTTTGTTCACAAGGACAACCCGATTGCCAAGAAAGGCTTGACGCTTGCGCAACTCGATGCGATTTTTTCATCGACACGAAAGCAGGGGCATGCGACCGACATCGTCACGTGGGGCGACCTGGGGCTGGAGGGCCAATGGAATGATCATGTCATCACGATCCATGGCCGCAATCCTGCGTCGGGAACCTACGGCTATTTCAAGACCCGCGCATTGGCCGGGGGTGACTTCAAGAAGACGCTCAACGAGCAGGCCGGTTCCACGCGGGTGGTGGCGGCTGTGGGGGCCGACTTGGGCGCCATCGGCTTCAGCGGGGTCGGTTACGCCAGCAGCGAGGTGGCGATTGTGCCACTGAAAAATGAACAGGGAGAGATGTCGCTGCCTACCGCAGCCAATGCCCAGACCTACCCGCTGAGTCGATTTCTGAAGCTCTACCTCAACCACAAGCCCGGCTCAACATTGCCCGCGGTTCGGCGGGAGTTTTTGATGTTGGTCTTCAGCCGCACCGGCCAACTTCAGGTTGTTCGCGACGGCTACCTCCCGCTGGATGCGGAACAATGCAGGGAGGAGTTGAAGAAGGTTGGGCTGGAGCTTGAGTTCGATGAGAGCCAATGACGCATGGCCGTGGGCGCGCTTGCCCTATGGTTGCCGATAGACCATCCACGGCTGCTGGCTTCGCTGGCCGACCCAAGGCAGATGTACTCGCGGGTCGCCGGACCAGAGGCGATTTGTTCCTGTCGCGCTAGGCTGAGGCGGCCCATCGCAGGTGAGTTTGATCACGGGGTAGCCGATGCCTTCACTGGGGCGTGTGGTCCCCTCGATGACCGTGGCGTGTTCATCCTGTCGCACGCGCAGCGATGTGTCCGTGTCCAACCAACGGGCGTCGATCACCCGGCTCGCCACGTGCGGCACGCGAACTTCGTCGAGGCCCTGATGCCAGAAGCGGAGGATGAGGTAGAGCACGTTCCCGCGACGGGTCTGGTAGCCCAACGTGGTGAACTCGGTGACGTCGCCCGGCTGCGTGCCGTAAATCGCCTCACCGTTGCGCGATAGCCACCGGCCGATGGCAGCACTGCGTTCGATGAAGGGCGCGGGCAAGCGTCCGTCGGCATCGGGCCCGACGTTGAGCAGGAGGTTGCCGCCTTTGCTCGTCGCTTCGCAGAGCATGTCCATAATTTGCCAGGTCGGTCGCCAGTGATCGCCCGCAGCGATTCCCCATAGGCGCGACACGGAGGTCTGGCATGATTCCCACGGTCGATGCTTCTCAGCGCGGATGGCATGTTCGGGCGTGCCGAAGTCGCCCAGCACGGTCGACTCCCCCGCTGCTTCGACCTGACCTTCAGGCGGGCCGAAGGGCGAGTTGGAGTCCAGGCGATTGTTGACCATGATCTCGGGCTGCAATCGGCGAATGGTCGTCAGGAGTTTTTCGCTTTGCCAATGCCTCGCGGAGTGTGGCCAGGCACCGTCGAACCAGAGCATATCGATGGGGCCGTAGTCGACGAGCAGTTCCGCGACTTGGCCGTGGACGTAGTTGCGAAACGCGTCCCACGCCTGTGGGTTCGATGGTTCCCCGGCCCAATAAGCTGGCACGCGCCAATCCGCCAGCGAGTAGTAGATGCCGACCTTGAGGCCAGCTTGGCGGAAGGCCTCGACATACTCGCCCACGAAATCGCGCTTGGGTGCCTGACGTCGGCTGGTGTAGTCGGTGAGTTTCGAGTCCCAGAGGCAGTAGCCATCGTGGTGACGGGCGGTCAGCACCGCATAACGAAACCCGCCAGCGACCGCAGCCTTGGCCCACGCGCGGGCATCGAAGCTCTGTGGTTGCCAGGCGCAGGCGGCCTGTTCGTATGCCCGTTGGTCCAGGTACTCGCGGAAGAGCACCTGCTCGCCCCGGCTGTACATGGCGTACGGGCCCCAGTGAATGAAGAGGCCGTAGCGGGCCTGATGGAACCAGTCGTGGTTGTTCATAGGCGGTCTCGATGAGCGGAGTTACCTTGAGACTTCAATATCCCATAAAAACACGACGCAAGAAAACGGCGAGCGAATCTGGTCGCGTGAGTTGGCGGGGGAGTCAGGCGAACGCTCAGTACGCTGCCGGGCGGGCTTTCAATTACCCACATCTTCTTCCCCATCTGTTGCCGTCGATGGCAACGATCCGATGTAAGCCCAGGGCGGAAAATTACTGGCAGTGGCCCCATGCCCCATGGAGACCCCCGGCATGG
>JBGSTK010000142.1:0-6632 GCA_041736565.1 Phycisphaeraceae bacterium
CTGCGCGGCCACGAGGCCGGTGTCACCACCGTGGCGTTCTCCCCAGACGGCACCCGCATCGTCTCGGGGTCAGCCGACAATACCGTCCGCGTGTGGGATGCCCGAAGCAGCGTAGCGCTTGCCATGCTGCGCGGCCACGAGAGCGGCATCGATCGGGTGGCGTTCTCGCCAGACGGCACCCGCATCGTCTCGGGGTCATGGGACATGACGTTCCGCGTGTGGGATGCCCAAAGCGGCGTCGAGCTTGCCATGCTGCGCGGCAACGCACGAGGCCTCGAGAAGGTAGCGTTCTCCCCTGATGGCACACGCATCGTCTCGGCGTCATTCGGCGAAGGCGTCCGCGTGTGGGACATGGAGCGTCAGCGCGTTGTCATACTTGGCGAAGAAGGGGATCCGAACGCAGATCAGGTCGTCGATGCGATGAACTGCGGTACCCCGTGGTGCGCGTTCCTGCAGGCCACGACTGAAACCCTCTGGCAAAACCCGACCACGCAGGAATTCCTCGCCACCTCGCCGGGAAATCTGAGCCTCGCCGCGGATGCTGGTCACCGCTACGCGGGCAAAGCGGACCGACACGTGCTGCTGGTCGCGTTGGAGGGGAAGTCTACAGACGGGAGTGCTCGCACTTCGGAACGGGGTGCGGGCGGTCCATTTTCGTGGGACGCCCTATTCGAGCGTTACCCATCCGAGAGTTTTGATGAGGCGGCACATCGGGTGCAGCGAGCATTTGGACCCACCGCTCTGGCTTTGAACTCGCAGGCTCTTGCGCATCGCAAAGCTGGCGAGCCTAACACGGCCGAAGACAAGCTTCGACAAGCCATTGAGATCGAGGACCGTAACCTCCCTTTAAGTCATCCCAAACGAGCCCATCGGCGAAACAACTTGGCGATGGTGCTTCTCTGTGCCGGCAAGCTGGGTGAAGCCCTGCAATTCAACGCCGAGGCGTGGCGGCTCAAATCCACGGTCAGCGAAGGCGGCCATGACCTGACCAGCGGCCGTATCCTCTTCGTTCGCGTGGCGTTGGCCCGGCTGCGGGCCCAGAATGCCGGGCTTTTCCTTGGTCAGCTCAAGACGTTACTGGGCAGGATGGAACTGCCATGCCACGGCAGCATCGACAGCACGTGGGACGATACCGACGTCATTACGCGGCTGCGGCTCGAAATGTCTCTCGCCGATGCGGACCTGATTGCGAAACTCGCCGAGGTACTCAACGATCGATCGCAACTGTCCACCCTCGACGCGTTCCCGGCGTGGCGCGACCAACCGCCAGTGCCATTGGAGACGCCGTGGCCGCCAGTTGCGTGAGGACAGCGCCATTTTCGAGACGATCACTGGAGCAGCACCCATGAGCGACGCCGGCGTGACCTCAAGCGATGTCAGACCCTCGCAACAATACAACGCCTTGGTCGAACAGGGTGCGGGTGCGGTTAAGGAGCAGCGGTTGCAGGAAGCGATAAGCGCCTACCGCGAGGCGCTGGGCATCCTTGATGAGCAGTTCGGGCCCGATGGATTGTTCTCCGTGCATCTGTGCCAGATCATCGCATCGTTGGCCGATCAGGTCGGCGACCACGCCGCATCGGAGCTGGCATACCGGCGTCTGCTCGATCAAACACGCCGGGAGCGAGGCGAGGAGCATGTCGATACGGCGCTGGCGATGAACCAGTTGGCCCCACTTACTGGCCCTGCGGGGCGAACGCTACTCTCCGAGCCGATTTGTATCGTCGAGTCTGACGGCCTTACTGTCCAAGGGCCGACATCATGACTGACGCTATTGAAAAGCCGTCGCCGACTCGCCCCAGGCTATTCCTGTCGTATGCTCGCGGCGATGACGAGGCGTTCGCCCGTCGGCTGTACGAGGACTTAACCGCCAGCGGTTTCGATGTTTGGTTCGACCGCGAATCGTTGCCTAGTCGCGACCTCACCTTCCATCAGGAAATCGAAGACGCCATCCGGACCCGTGATCGGCTGATCTACATCGGCGGGCCGAAGGCTGCGGCGTCGGCATACGTTCGGCAGGAGTGGCAGTTCGCCGTCGCTGCCGACAAAGTGGTCATCCCGCTGCTTCGCCTAGGTAAGTACGAGACCGCCATCCCCGACGGACTGGCGCTGCGGCACTGCGAGGACTTTCGAGATGACGCCGAATACGCCCGCCAGTTTAAGAAGCTGTTAGGTAATCTCCACCGCCCGGCACCGCCGCTGGGCCGACTCCACGCGGTTCCCGAACCGCCCGCTAACGTCATCGGCCGGGGCGATCTGCTGATCCGCGTTCGCGATGCGCTGCTGGTCGATCTTCAGAAGCCGCAGGTCATGACCGGCGCCGACGCCCGCGTAGGCGTTCAGGGGATGGGCGGCGTGGGCAAGTCCGTCCTCGCGGCCGTCATGGCGCGCGATCACCGAGTCCGCCAGTCCTATCCGGACGGCATCATCTGGGTTGCCGTGGGCAAGCAGCCCGACGTGCCCGCCCTCCAACGGAACGTCGCTCATGCATTAGGTTCGGATGAAGGTATCGCCAACACGCAGCAAGGCAAGAGCGTGCTCGAAGCTTTGCTCAAGGACAAGGCCGTCCTGCTGGTCCTCGACGACGTCTGGCAGAGCGTCCATGCCGAGGCGTTCGCCGTACTCGGCCCGCGTTGTCGGCTTCTGATAACCTCGCGGAACCTCAACGTGGCCCAGACGTTGGCCGGGGAGCAGTTCCAAGTCGGCCTGTTTAGTGAAACCGAGGCGCTCCAACTCTTGGCCGACAAGGTCGGCATGGACCGGTTATCGCTCCCCGCGGATGCCCATGCCGTGATTGCCGAGTGCGGCTGCTTACCGCTGGCCCTGGCGCTCTGTGGCGCCATGGCCAAGAAACGAAGTGGCGACTTCACCAACGTCCTGCGCCGCCTTCAGCAGGCCGACCTCGACAAGATTGCCGACCCCAGCGCGATCCAAGAGAGCCACCGCGATATATGGCGGGCCTTGCATATCAGCGTTGAGGACCTCGCCGCTGATATGCAGCGACGCTTCGCAGAGTTGGCCGTCTTCCCCCCCGGGCGCGTGGTCCCGCAAGAGGCGGTGGAAACCCTCTGGTCACATACCGGCGGCTTGGACGCGCTCGACGCCGAAGACCTGTTGATCGATCTGCACGAACGCGCTTTGGTGCAGGTGTCGGTTGCTGCGGAATGTGATATTGAGCGCAACTGCGATGTCTCCCTTCACGACCTGATTCACGACTACGCGTCGCTCGCCGTAGGCAATCTCGAGGACCTTCACGGTCAGTACGCCGCGGCGAGCCTCAACCTCTATCGCACCGCTCCCGACCGGTTTGCGGGTTTCATTAAAAAGCATTTACCCACCCACCTGATGGCTGCAGGCAATGCGCCGCAGTTACTCTCCCTGCTCGGCGATACTCGTCTTAACTACTTCAACCAGTGGGCTGAACAAGGCATGGCGGCAGAAGGGGTGTCGTGCCTTAAGTATCTGATTCAGTATCTCGATGAGCATGCGATATTTGTCGACTTGTCTCAGGTTCTGGGAACCCAGATCGCACGGCTATACAACCGTCTCGGTGAGCCACGAGCGGCGGAGCGGTGGCTCCATAAGGTTATTGGAAGCAATACGGAGTTGCCCCGAAACCGCCTGCAAATTGTCGCATTACACGAACTCGCATCAGTCTTTTTCAGTGAAGGAGAGCATTTGAACGCCTGCCGAGAGTTCCGGCGAGCGCTTAGAGGTGCGAGGCGCCATGAACCACCGCTTGGCGGGGAAATCGCTGCCAACCTTATTGGGTTGGCCGGTGCTACCTATTTGGTCAGCCTTCGGAGTTCACGGGTGATCCGACTTGGGCAACTCGCGCTTCACTGGGCCGAAATCGGCGCTGATGCCCCGCACACGGCGGAAGCGTGTCGCATTCTTGCAGACGTTCACAAAGACAACATGGAGTATACGAAGGCTGACTCTTATCTATCGAAGGGGCTTCACGTTGCGCAACGCCACAACCTGGTAGCGGCGGACCTTTCACTCCGGACGTGTCACGCATGGATGTATTACCACCAAGCCGTTCTGGGTGATCGCTCAGTTGCTGATTCAGAGTCGCTTTTCCGTGAACTTCATCGCAAAGCAGACTCAAGCGGCGATACCCGTGTTGCAGGCGACGCTTGGTCCGGACTCGGACAAGTGGCAATCCTCGAGAGATCGAGAACGTTGCTCGAGCAAGCCATCGCAAATCTATCGTGGGCCAAGGGGAACCGCTTGCGACCGAACTTGGACGTTCGGTGCCGAATGCTTGAGGGGGCGCGCTGTCTTTGGTCGGCTGCCTTCACTGACGCAATGGCTATTTATGAACAATGCCAAGCAATCAGCCTCAACGAGCAACTCCGGGCGCGGCAGGTAGATGCAATTGTCGGTCAAGGTATTGCCTTGTATCGAATGGGGCGCAAAATCGAAGCAGAGTCCAAATGGAATCTCGCAATTGCGAAATCCACGGACTGCCCCACAATTCGACAGCACATCGCAGCACACAGTATCGCTCGGTCACGCGACGACAAAGACGGCTGCCCGTTGTGAGGAGATTGCCAGTTTCACCATAGCCTTGGCGGGTTTGGGAGCTTCGGTGTCGACGACAGCATTGCACCATCGCTGGAACCCCGTGAGTCGGGAAAACTGCTCCGATTCAAGTCATTGATCGAACCACTGATGTTGGATTTTGAAAACCAATGCAGCAAGAGTGCCCTTTCGTCAGGTGAGTGATCGGAAGAGGATTGACGTGTCATCTCGGCGATTAGTTCCTGAATCTGGGCATCTGACAGCCCAAGCATCTTCAACTTGGGATACTTAGTTACTGAAGTAAGGTCTCCAGAACTGCCATTGAGAGGTGACAATGGTGTAGCTGCCGGCGCCGTATACGGACCTCTCACGTTGCTTGTCGCTCCCGTGATTTCGGTCACGGATGGGTTGCTTTTTGCCTCCAGGCCTGTTGGCTGGCTGTTTCGTTCGTTGGTCACCTCCGCACATCGACTGGACGTGATGCGACGACCAAAGACTGTACTGAACCACGCTCGGAGTCCCATTGGAGCGCCTCCAATTCTGAAGCACCAGGCCGGAGGTCTGACACTTCCTGATTTAGTTTCTCCATCGCATTCATACGTGTCAAGCGCAGATTCTGGAAATCTCAGCATTTCGGCGGAGATCGCACCGGCGGCGCAACCTAATCGGCAACCTCATGATGGCCGGCAATCTTGCGAAGCGGCGGATGACCGACGCCGGGGCGTTGTGATAGAAGGCCCGCGTTAGCCTTCGAGTGAAGCTTCCCGCAGGCCAAGCAGACTTGCTTCCAGCCCTGGTCGAAGCGATGAACGATCGCATAGGGGTGAATGACCCCAATGGTTCCCGCTCTGGCGCGACTAGGTTCCGCTGCGGTGGAAAGGACATTGGCCAGCACTGCCACCATACGGAGACTGACAATCCATGCAGAATGTCATGTACCATGACTGGTGAAAGCGTCAATAAATTCGGGAGTGAGAGACGCCATGACTGAACCCGCAGCACACACCCGCCATCGTCCCGTCATCCGGGTGTTTGTCAGTTCGACGTTCTCCGACTTCAAGCACGAGCGCAACGCGCTGCAGCAGGAGGTGTACCCGCGGCTGGAGCGGCTGTGCGCGGCTCGGCGGTTTCAGTTTCAGGCTATCGACCTGCGCTGGGGCGTTCCCACCGAGGCCGGCCTCGATCACCGCACCATGCGGATCTGCTTCGAGGAACTCCGCCGGTCGCAGCAGGTCTCGCCCAGGCCCAACTTCCTGATCCTCCTGGGCGACCGCTACGGCTGGCGGCCTCTGCCCGAAGAGATCAGCGAGGCGGAGTACCAGCGACTTGAAGCGCACGCGCCATCCGCTGCGGACAAGGCGACGCTCGCCCACTGGTACCGCCGCGATGAGAACGCCATACCAGCCGTCCACGTTCTCCGCTCACGCCAGATCACGCGCAGCGATGGCACGGTCGAGACGGTCAACGACGAAGAGTTCCGTGGCATTCAGGCCGCGCTCTGGAAGATCATCAACGCCGCCTACCCGCCCGCCGTCCTCGCCGGCCGGTTCGCTCACCGCGTCACGCTCGATGATCCGCTGCCCACCATCGTTCGTTTCCAGGCGTCCGCCACCGAACAAGAGATCTGGCGCGGCGGGCTGTGCATCCCCGACGCCGCCGACCACGTGCACGCCTTCATCCGCGAGATCGACAACCTCGACGACCATGCGGACCATCCGCTTATCGGGGCCTTTGTCGATGCCGACAGCCACGGCACCCCCGACCCCGGCCCCCGTAGCGCCCTGAAGCAGCTCAAGGATGAATTGACGCGCCGACTTGGCAAAGACGCCGTCATCTCTGCCGGCGCCGCCCGGCTCACTCCCTCCACCGACGCTGACGGCAACCCCACGCTCGACATCACCACCGATCACCTCAAGGCACTGTGCGACAACGTCTACGCCGCGCTCGAACCCATCGTCATCAAGCAGATGGACGAGTACTGGCAGGATGCGACGCCGGGCGAGGCATCGCCGCAGGAACTGGAGCGCGAACGCCAGGAGCACGAACGCTTCGGCCAGGAGCGGGCGCCCGCCGACGCCTTCGTCGGCCGTGAGGAGTTGCTCAACGAC
>JBGSTK010000146.1:0-5127 GCA_041736565.1 Phycisphaeraceae bacterium
GTGAAGCCTCACATCCCAAGTAGATGACCAATACATCCAGTTCACATGCGAAGCAAAACAGGAGTGACAGTATATGAAACATCCCGTGTTGAGTTTGTTGGCGGTGACGGTGCTCTGCGCCGGGTCGTTCTCCGTCGCGGCTGCGCCGGCGTGGCCGGACATCAAGGTCGAGGTGAAGGCGGACCAGCCGGTCGCGACGGCGCAGAGCCTGAGGGAACAGGCGGACGGTTTCCATCGCCTGGCCATCACGCTTTCCAATCAAGGCAAGCAGTCGCTGACGATTGAGAAGACCACCGTTCACATTCCGGTGGCTGAGCGCCTGACGGACGATCTGGAGATGCTCCATGGCGGCAGTTGCATGGGACGCACGCCGCTTTTGCGGCAGAATGTCGGCACGCAAACCAAGCTGAGTTCCAGCCATATGTATGCCATGGTGCGGCTTGCGGACGGACAGTATCTGTTCGCCGGCTCGCTGTCGTGGCGCATTTTCCTGCCCAACTTCACGCTGAAGGATGGGGCCTTCGTGGTCTGGTCCAATGGCGAAGGCAAACAACTCAAACCGAGCGAGACCATCCAGTATGAACAGATTGTGCTCCGGCGCGCCGGCAACTGGCTCGATCTGCTCAGTCAATTCGGCACCGCCATTGCCGCGGAGAACGGCATCACGAAGCTCAAGGACGCCGATTTCAAAGGTTGGGCGACGTGGGACTACTACGGCCGGGTGTTCACCGCCAAGGACATCTATGGCAACATAGATCAGCTTAACAAGCTCGCTCCCGAAGCCAACTTGATCCAGATCGATGGCGGCTGGTGGCCCGAGCGCGGCGATTACCAGAGCGTGCGGCCAACTCTGTTACCCGGTGGCATCAAGACCATCGCCGCCCGGATCGCTTCCGAGGGAAAGATTCCCGGCCTGCACTTCGATGGCTTCCGTGGCGATGCCAACTCGGAAATCTACAAATCCCACCCGGACTATTTCCTGCACGACCAGGATGGAAAATTGATCGTCGAAGTGAATGAAAAGCCGGACAAGGTGATGAAGAATATTTACTTCGATTACTCGCATCCCGGGGCGAGGGCTTTTATCGCCGAGTGCATCCGGAACATGAAAGAGAACTGGGGCATCCGCTACTTCAAGGTGGACTTCATGCGTTACGGCCTGGAGAACGATATCAAGGCCGCTAACAAGCAGGTCAAATCCATCAAGGCCCATGATCCCACGATCACCAGCGTGGAGCGCTTCCGCCTCGGGATGAAAGCCATGCGCGAGGCGATGGGGCCGGACACCTATTTCCTGGGCTGCTCGGCGGTTTTCGGTCCGTGCATCGGCTTTGTGGACGGCATGCGCACCGGCGGCGACATCCACCCGGTCTACCCGGCCTTCCCCGAGCGCTCTCTGGCCAACCTCGGCCACTTCTATCTGAGCGGCAAGGCCTTCAATGGCGATGCCGACTCCCTCGTCTTCCGCGCGGCGGCCGATGAAGATGAGAAGGTCTGCAAGGAAAAATTCAAACACGGCGGCAGCCTGACGATGAACGAAGCGCAAATGTGGGCGGACTTCAACAAGCTCTACGGCAGCTTCCGATTGAGCAGCGACAACCTGATGATGCTCCGTCCGGAACGCCAGGCGCTGGTGAAAGAGGTGTTCCAGTATCCGGCGATGGATGAGACCGTTCCGCTGGACATCTGGCGGCATGCGACCAACAAGGGCGACGGCTTCGAGCTGGTGCTCGCGCGGAAGGGCAAGGAGGTTTATCTCGGCGTCTTCAATTGGAGCGACACGCCGAAGGAATACGCGCTGGCGGCGTTCGGAAAGCCCGACCCCGTCAAATTGGCAGGCCGTCATTCCGTGATCCTGAAATACGACGGGAAGGATTCGTTTGCTCAACTTTGTCAGGAACTTCAATCACGATGAAACCCACATCTGAGTTCAGTCCGATCAAGGGAAACCAAAGAGAGGAAACCAGGATATGAACACTAGCAGCCCGTTGAAGAAGGTGGTTGGAGTTAGTGGTTTTTATGTTGACATGTGACATCCTGATTGATAGGGTAAGGGCAGACGTGTCATGGAGGATATCCCATGTCGATGAGCAAACGCCAGCGTGAACGCCAATCGAACCTGTGGATCAACACGGCCGAGATCGCCCGATCGCCGGGGCATCCCTTTTACCAGCGGCTCAATGCGGTGCTGGCCGAGCACGGCTTTGACCGGTTCGTGGAAGAACGCTGCCAGGCGTTCTACGCCGAGACGCTGGGCCGTCCCAGCATTCCGCCGGGCGTGTACTTTCGCATGCTGCTGATCGGCTATTTCGAGGGGCTGGACTCGGAGCGGGGCATCGCTTGGCGGTGTGCGGACTCGCTGGCATTGCGGGAGTTTTTGGGCTACGCGTTGGATGAGCGGACGCCAGAGCATTCGAGCCTGTCGGTGATTCGCGGGCGGATCGATCTGGAGACGCACCGGGAGATCTTTCCATGGGTCTTGAACGTGCTGGCCAAGAGCGATCTGCTCAAGGGCAAGACGATCGGCATCGACGCCACGACGCTGGAGGCGAACGCGGCGTTGCGGAGCATCGTGCGTCGGGATACGGGCCAGAAGTATGAGGAGTTCCTGAAAGAGTTGGCCAAGGCCTCCGGGATTGAAAGCCCCACGCGAGAGGATCTGGCCAAGCTCGACCGCAAACGGCCGAAGAAAGGGTCGAATCAAGAATGGAAGAATCCGAACGATCCGGACGCCAAGATCACCAAGATGAAGGACGGCCGCACGCATCTGGCGCATAAGGCCGAGCACGCGGTGGACCTGGAGACCGGAGCGATCCTGGCCGTCACGCTGCAAGGGGCCGATCAGGGCGATACGACGACGATTCAGCAGACGTTGTCCGAGACAGCGGCTAACCTGGCCCACGTGCAAAGCGATCCGCAAGGGAGCGACCATCTGGCGTCCAAGGTGCTGGCGGAGGTGGTTACCGATAAAGGCTATCACAGCAACGAGACGATGCGGGATTTGCGGCACCAGAAGATTCGCAGCTATGTCTCCGAGCCGAGATACCGGGGCCGGCGTCGCTGGACAGGCAAGGCGCACGAACAACAGGCGGTGTACGCCAACCGTCGGCGGATTCGGGGCGAACGAGGCAAACGCCTGCTGCGAAAGCGAGGCGAACTGTTGGAGCGACCGTTCGCTCACTGCTATGAGACCGGCGGCATGCGTCGGACCCACCTGCGGGGGCATGTGCGGATTCTCAAACGTCTGCTGGTGCATGTGGCCGGATGCAATCTGGGTCTGCTGATGCGCAAATTGTTCGGTTTGGGAACCCCGCGGGGCCTGCAGGGCCTCGTTTTTGACTGGCTGGAGGGGTTGGTTCGGCTGGTCCAGGGGTTCTGGCGGGCCGGCACGGCGGTACGACATCCACTCTGGGCTTTTCATCCTCCCCGGCGTTGGTCCCCGCCATCTACGAGCGGGCCGGTCCGATTTGTGATTTCTTCAACGGGCTGCTAGACATCACGCTCAGTTCGATCCATCCATATCCATACAACTTGTCTCGGGCACAATCAACCGCAGCCTCGTCGAGGTACACCGCTGGTGGGCATTGTGGCAGGCGAGAGCGGAACATGCAAGCAGACAAGATAGGTGGGCGGAGCCCACCCACCCCTTTCAAGGTGATATTGGGTGGTTGTAGGTCTTGGATTTATGGTAAACTGTCGCTTTCGATATGAGGGGAGTAGGTTGTGATCTTGGGAAGCGACAGAACAATGCTTGGGAAACGATTTGAAGCGTTCGTAGAACGAAGTCCGCTCAGTGTGATGGTTCGTGCCGTGCTGGAAAGAGCCTTCGAGGCCGGCCGGTTGGATGCCTTGTTTGACAAGGCCGCCGAGAGAGGCTACACGCGGGAGTTGCTGTTCTCGACGGTGGTACGGTTGATGAGCGAGGTGGTTCTGGGGGTCTCGCCCAGCGTGCACGCGGCCTACCAGGATGCCTCGGAACCGCTCGGGGTGAGCGTGGCGGCTGTCTATGACAAGCTGGCGGGCATTGAGCCACAGGTTTCGGCCGAGTTGGTTCGTGATTCGGCGCGCCACTTGGCCCCGGTCATCGGTTGTCTGGGGGGCGAAGTCCCCTCGCTGTTGCCGGGCTACCGTGTGTTGATTCTCGACGGCAATCATTTGCCGGGCAGTGAGCACCGGATCAAAGAGTTGCGTCGGATGCGGGCCGCGGCGTTGCCGGGCCAGGCGTTGGTGGTGCTCGATCCGCAGTGGATGCTGATCGTGGATGTGCTGCCATGGGAGGATGCGCATGCCCAGGAGCGTTCGCTGCTGGAGCAGATTGTGCCGAAGGTTCAGCCTCGGGACCTGTGGATCGATGATCGCAACTTCTGCACAACGAAATTCCTCTTCGGCATTGCTCGGCGTCAGGGCTGCTTTCTGGTCCGTCAGCATAGCTCGACGCTCCATTGGGAATTGCTCGGCAAACGCAAGTCCCGTGGGCGCGTCCCGACAGGCCGGGTGTATGAGCAGACGGTGCGTCTGAGCCATCCGGACACAGGCGAGAGCCTCCTGGCCCGGCGGATCACGGTGGAATTGGACAAGCCCACTCGCGACGGCGAGAAGGAGATTCACCTGCTGACGAATCTGCCGGCGGAGGAGGCCGACGCCAAGCAGGTGGCGAGGCTCTATCAGAAACGCTGGACGATTGAGAAGGTCTTCCAGGATTTGACGGTGGCGTTGACCTGTGAGATCCGCACGCTGGGTTATCCCAAGGCGGCGTTGTTTGGCTTTTGCCTGGCCTTGGTGGCGTACAATGCCGTTTCGCTGATCCAGGCCGCGTTGCGGGCGGTTCACGGTGTGGCGAAGATTGAGGCCCAGGTCTCGTGGTATTACGTGTGTCTGCATCTGTCCAAAGTCTACACGGGCATGATGATCGCTGTGCCGGCCAAGCATTGGGACATCTTCCGCCGTCTGGAGGTACAGGACTTCGCGGCCCTGCTCAAAGAACTGGCCGCCAAGATCGACCTGAGGCGATTCCGCAAACACCCTCGAGGTCCGAAGAGACCCAAACCGAAGAAACTCAGTGGTGCCAAGATCAGCCATGTATCCACCGCACGAGTTTTGGCACAGCGTACACCTTGAAAGGGGTGG
>JBGSTK010000147.1:0-120098 GCA_041736565.1 Phycisphaeraceae bacterium
AGGCGCTGGCGCAGGCCGAGGGCCGCGAGCTCGCCGCCAGCAAACCCGTAGAGCCCAACTACATCGAGCTCATCGACACCGGCGGCTACGGCATCGAAGACTCGCAGAACCTCACCGCTGAAGTCGAGCGGCAAATCGCGCTGGGTCTGGCCGATGCCCAACTCATCCTCTTTGTGGTCGATGTCCAGACGGGCATCCTGCCTCTGGACAAAGAGGTCGCCCGCATGCTACGAACAGCACAGGGCAAGAACCCGCGACCCGTGCTTGTCGTCGCCAACAAGGTTGACAGCGACAAGCTGGTACCCGCAGCTGCCGAGGCAGCGCGACTGGGCTTCGGCGACCCGATGCTCTTCAGCGCGACGACCGGCAATCACCGCGAAGAGTTGATCATTGCCATCCGCAGCCGCATCGACTGGAACGCACCGCAACTCGAAACGGAAAAGCCCAACCTCGGCGTGCTGCTGGCCATCGTGGGCAAACGCAACGCCGGCAAGAGCACGCTGGTCAACGCACTGGCGGGCCAGGAGCGGGTCATCGTCAGCGAGATCGAAGGCACCACCCGCGATTCGGTGGATGTGCGCTTTGAAATCGACGACAAAGTCTTCACCGCCATCGACACCGCCGGCCTGCGAAAAGGCAAGAGCGTCAAGGGCGATATCGACTACTACAGCCAGCATCGCGCGCTGCGTTCAGTGCGTCGCGCCGATGTGGTCCTGCTGGTCATCGACTCCACCGTGCCCATCAGCAACGTCGATGAAAAACTCAGCACCGAAATTCAGCGGCAATTCAAACCGGTGGTGATCGTCGTCAACAAATGGGACCTGGCGGACCAAGCCGCCCAGGAGGCGTATGTCGACTACCTCGACAAGGCGCTCAACGGGCTGGATTACGCACCCGTGGCGTTTGTCAGCGCCAAGAACAACCAGGGCATGCGCGAACTGGCAGCCATGGCGATCAACCTCCACCAGCAGGCGCAGCATCGCGTGCCCACCGCTGAGCTCAACGAAACCATCGAGGCCATCATCGCCGAGCGTCCGCCGACGTCCGGCGTCGGTCGGGCCCCGCGAATCTACTATGCGACTCAACTCGAGACTCAGCCCCCCACCATCGCGCTGTTTGTCAACATTCCCGCGATGTTCGATCCGTCGTATCAGCGCTTCCTCATCAATCGTTTCCGCGAGCGCCTGCCGTTCTCCGAAGTGCCCATGCGGCTGCTGATTCGAGGCAAGAACCGTTTGCCCGAAGACGGCAAATCCGAAGAAGCGGGCAAGTCCCAGGGCCGGGGTCGAGGCGGTCGCGGTCGTGGCCGCAAGGCGACGGCACGCAAGACCCGCTGACGCACGCACACCTCCCACCACCACGCAAAAGGGCCCCGCATCGGTTGATGCAGGGCCCTGATGAATCTTCGTGTCCAGCTCGCGTCCGACGACGGCTGTTTACTTGATGAACAGCATTTCGCTGTACTTGGGCAACGGCCAGAGATCGTCAGCGATAATCTGCTCCAACGCATCCGAAATCCGGCGGGTTTCGCTCATGGCGGGGACGACCTTGTCGCGGAAATGTTTGGCGTGCGACAACACGTCACCCGACAACTCGTGGCCGATGGCATGCTCAAGAGTCTCGATGGCTGTCTCCAACTCGCCCACCAGCGCCGTGACCTTGCTCAGGGACTTGACGTCGGACTTGACCCCGGCATTCTTAATCGCCCCAGCCGTCTGCGCCAGTTCGCCCTGGTAGCGATAGGCTGTGGGCAGAATCATCTGCTTGGCCATTTGCAGGCACACCAGGCTTTCGGTATTGATGTCCTTGCAGTAACGCTCCATGTAGATTTCGTAGCGGCTGTGAAGCTCACGGCCCGTCAGCACGTTGTACTTCTCAAACAGGTCCGTGTGGGCCTTAGTCGGCAGCGAGGCCAACGCATCGACAGTGTTGCGGAGGTTGGGAAGCCCGCGCTTCTCAGCTTCCTTGTGCCACTTCTCGGAGTAGTTGTCGCCGTTGAACACCACGGCTTTGTGCTCTTTGTAGATCTCAGCGATGACTTCCTGTACCGCGGCACTGAGCTTCTTCGGGTCGCCCTTGGTTCGCTTCTCCAGATCGGTGGCAACGTCGTCAATGCTCTCCGCCACGATGGTGTTGAGCGCCACCAGCGGGCCGGAGATGCTCTGGCCCGAGCCCACGGCACGGAACTCGAACTTATTGCCCGTGAAGGCAAACGGCGAGGTGCGGTTGCGGTCGCCGTAATCCTTGGGCAACGGGGGCATGCTCTCGACACCGAGGTTGAGATAGCCTTGGCCCTTGGGCCCCTTGACCTTGCCCTTCTCCAGGCTCTCAAAGATGCCCGTGAGCATATCGCCCAGGAAGATGGAGATGATCGCCGGCGGGGCCTCGTTGGCACCCAGACGGTGGTCGTTACCGCTGTGGGCAATCACCAGTCGCAGCAATGTCGAGTACTTATGCACCGCGCGAATAACCGCAGCGCAGAAGGTCATGAACTGCATGTTCTCGTGGGGTGTTTCGCCCGGCTCAAGCAGGTTGCCGACCTTCTCGCCGCCCAGCGACCAGTTGAGGTGCTTGCCCGAGCCGTTGATGCCGGCAAACGGCTTCTCGTGGAGCAGCGCCGCCATGCCATACTTCTCCGCCAATCGCTTGATGGTCAGCATGATGATCTGCTGGTGGTCGGTGGCGACGTTGGCGTTTTCGTAAATCGGGGCGATTTCGTACTGGCCGGGTGCCACTTCGTTGTGTCGAGTCTTGACCGGCACGCCCAGCTTGAACAACTCACGTTCGGTGTCCATCATGAACGCCAGCACGCGCTCGGGGATTGCGCCAAAGTATTGATCTTCAAATTCCTGGCCCTTGGGGGGCTTGGCACCAAAGAGCGTGCGGCCCGCGATGAGCAGGTCAGGCCGGGCGTAGTAGAAGTTGCGGTCGATGAGGAAGTATTCCTGCTCCGGACCCGCAGTGGCAGCGATGTAACCGGGGTCGCTGACACCGAAGACCTTGAGCAACCGCCCCGCTGCCTTGTTGAGTGCCTGCATGGATCGCAGCAAAGGGGTCTTCTTATCCAGCGCCTCACCGGTCCAGGAGACAAAGCTCGTGGGGATGCACAGCACGGTGCCGTTGGGGTTTTCCAGGAGGTAGGCCGGGCTCGTCACGTCCCAGGCGGTGTAGCCACGGGCCTCGAATGTAGCGCGAAGGCCGCCGGAGGGAAACGACGAAGCATCGGGCTCGCCCTGGATCAGCGCCTTGCCCGAAAACTCCGCCACGGCTTTGCCATCACCCTCAATGGAGAGGAAGCTGTCGTGCTTCTCAGCGGTCTGGCCCGTCAACGGATAGAAGACGTGGGCGTAGTGGCTGGCGCCCTTCTCCATGGCCCAGTCTTTCATCGCCGTCGCCACCACGTCGGCAACGGAGGGATCAAGACGCTTGCCCATCTTGATCGTGTTGGAGAGCATCTTGTAAACGCCCTTGGGCAGCCGCTGACGCATCACCGCGTCATTGAAAACGTTGGTGCCAAAGACGTCGGAAAACGACGTGGAACGGAAGTCCACGGGCTTGTCCGCGGACTTGTAGTTGGTGACGGCTGCGACGGCATTGTGGCGGGCATGGGTGGGACTCATCGAGGCGAATCTCCTGCTAAACGGGGCCGGGGTGGGAGGGAGTTAGTTTGACTTCAGAGCATGACGTCCGGGCCGGTTGGTGTCAACGACCGCTGCGTCATGTTTCGCCGACCCGCCTTAGGCGAGCGCGACAATTCGGGACGAGGTGCGACACACCTCAACCCATCGCACTAAGTGCAACAATCGTGCCACAAGAGCCGTCGCTGCCAACATTCCTATTCGATGCGGGTAAACAGGCCTTGATCGTCCCTGTTTACCAATCCCTGCATTTTGAGCCTCGCCAAGGCTCTGCACATAAATTGGGCAGGGGTATATCAAAAGAGCTTTACGTGCCTAATCTATGCCCAGCCGCCCCCCCGGCCCCTGCCCCGCCCTTGGCCCGCCCCGCCCGTGCCCCACGCCAAGCTGCGTTACACTGCCCGCCATGACCGTCCCGCTCCCCTACCGCATCGCTGTGCTCTGCTACCTCTTTGACGACGAGGGGCGGGTGCTTCTGCTCCATCGTCGCAAGCCCCCAAACCGCGACCTGTTTTCGCCCATCGGAGGCAAACTCGAACAAGCCATCGGCGAAAGCCCCACCACCTGCGCCGTTCGTGAAATCGCCGAGGAAACCGGCCTGACTGTGACCACCGCGGACCTGCACCTGACGGGGATCATCTCCGAAGCCGGCTTCGGCGACGAGTGCCACTGGCTCATGTTCCTCTACGAACTCATCCGGCCGGTGAAGGTCAGCCGCACGACCTTCGACGAAGGCCGACTGGAGTGGCATCGTTGCGAGGATGTGCCCAAACTGGCGATCCCCGACACCGATCGGCATGCGATCTGGCCACTGTTCTGGCGGTATCGCGGGCGGTTCTTCACCGCGCACCTGGACTGTCATGGCGGGAAACTCACTTGCCGGGTGGAACAGCCCGCCGCGGAAGCGGGAGATTGGCCCATTGCCGCTGACCTGGGGTGCAAGTAAGTAAGTGGATCAATATTCGCGCCGGGATCGGACCCCCATAATTGCCGCGCCGCACTCCGGGCACTCCAATCGTCCCGCCATGAGCGTGCCGGTGAGGTTGTAGCCGCACTGCCGACATGTGCTGGGTGCCTCCATCTGCTCCCGACGATACCGAGGCCGCAAGAAGAGCAACACAATGGCGGGGCCAAACGAGAACATCATCACATTGATCCCCGCGATGATGCCCAGCATCGTCCCCAGGCCCACCAGCCAGCCCGGCCGCTTGCTGACGATAATGTGCGCTGGGACGGCTGCGAGAAGCTCCGCCAGACTTCCAGCAAAGAGGAGCGTGGTCAAGCGCGACAGAACTTTGTACCGTTCGCGACCTTGGGCGTACACCCACAGCAACATACCCCAGACCGCCCAACTGGTTAGCAATCCACCCCAGACGAGCACCATCTGTGTGTCGCCTTCCATAAAATTCTCAACTTCGAACAACTCGATGCCCACCAGGAGCGAACCCAACACCAGTAGCGCCAGCATGGTCGCAGCCGCCAGCACCGGCATCCAAAGCCTGCGACGTTCAATCGGCCGACAAAGGTTGACAGTGCCAGCACCGAAGATGAATAGCAACAGGGAAACCACCACCACGCCGACGAGAATCGCCCACATGAACCAGAACTTGCCGTGAAGCGCGAAAGGGGTCGTCAGGCCGCCCAGCATCGACAGATAAAGCGTCAGGAAAACCCAGCGCAGCACCCGCATGTCCGAACGCAGCCAAGCCCGGATTCTTTCCATGCCAAAGATGATACAGATTAGCTGGTCCCCGGCCCCCGGTAGTTCAACGCGCCAACCCCACGCAGTTCAGGGCGTCAGCCCCGGCAGCTCACGCCGCATGGGTGTTAAGCACCGGCAGAGCATGCGTCGTCTTGTCCTTCTTCTCCTGCTTTTGCCGCTCAAGCTTATTCAACGCCGCGGGATTGGCATAGGAGTTGAACACCATCGCCTTTATCGTGGCGAAAAGTCCGCCAACATTCGTGAACGTGTGGTTGACCGCAGAGCTTTCATATCCGCTGTGGACCATGCACTGCTGACACGCGGGGTTGCCCGATGCTCTGCCGTAGTTCTCCCACTTGGTTTCCTCAATCAACTCAGCAAACGTATCGACGTACCCATCCTGCAGCAGATAACAAGGCTTCTGCCAACCAAAAAGGTTGTACGTCGGCATGCCCCAGGGCGTGCACTCGTACTCTCGCCGACCCATCAGGAACTCAAGGAACAGCGGCGACTGATTAAACCGCCATCGCTTATTGCGGTTGGCCAGGATGAGCGTAAAAAGGTCGTTGGTGGACTGCCGCTCTTTGAAGAAATTGCCCTGATCGGGCGCTTTGGAGTAGGCATAGCCGGGGCTGACCATCATGCCCTCCACGCCCAAGTCCATCATCTGATCAAAGAACCGCCGCACCTCATTGGCATCCACACCATCAAAGAGCGTGGTGTTGGTCGTCACCCGGAAGCCGCGCTCCACAGCAGCCTTGATGCCCTCATAAGCCTGCTGGAACCCGCCCTCCCGGCAGACAGCGAAGTCGTGCATTTCCTGCGTGCCGTCCATGTGAACGCTAAAAGTCAAATACTTGCTGGGCTTAAAAACGCCTTCTTCAATTTTCTTCTTCAGCAGCAGCGCATTGGTGCAAAGATAAATGTACTTACGACGCGCGACCAGGCCCTCAACGATCTCGCCGATCTGCGGGTGCAGCAGCGGCTCCCCGCCGGGGATGCTGACCATCGGTGCTCCGCATTCCTCAACAGCCTTGAAACATTCCTGAGGGGTCAAGTCACGTTTGAGAATGTGAGCCGGGTACTGAATCTTTCCGCAGCCAGCACAAGCCAGGTTGCATCGGAACAGCGGCTCAAGCATGAGCACCAGCGGATAACGCTTACGGCCGCGCAGCTTCTGCGACAGTACATAGGACGCAACAGTCCACATCTGTGAGATCGGAACGGGCATGGGCGCGGTTTCTCTAAGTCAGCGACGTCGCTTGGGTGATGGAATCTCGAGCGTAGGCCCCACCATCGTCGGTCGGTACCCCCCACCCCCCCGGGGGGGCTCGCCCGCTCGGACAGGGAATGGTAGCCGATCCCACAAGTCGAGGGAAGTCCCGGACGATCCAGTCTTTTGATCCCCCGCAGGGTCGGCCCATTTTTCGAGGCTCGCTTTCCTGCACCTCTCCCGCGCAAGCGGGGGAGGCTGGGAGGGGGCGGTTTGAACGCGACGACGCCAAGACGCGAAGAGGCAGGTGGCTGTGGCAAAGGCTCGGCGTGCCGCAGCCGGTGGTTAGGCGGACACAGAGGTACGAGCCAAGTCATTGACCTGATCTCGGTCCAAAGGCAGCGCCAGGCCACCAGGGTTAACAACGGCGGCTCCGCATTTCTCTACTGCGAAACTCCATGCTTGTTTCGCCGGCATGACTAATGTGGACACTTCGTCGCTCGTGAACTTGCGTATCGAATCCCAGTCGCTGAACAGTGCAAGCGATCGGCCACCATCAGGGCCTTCGACTTCCAAGACGCCGATGATGCTTCCCTTCTTGATTGTCGCTTGATTCGAATCGGGCTGCTTGTCAACGGCAGTTTTGTCCATGTAGACAACGATAAGGTAGACGGAACGGCGCAATTCAGAGAGTAGGCCGACCAACCGTTGTTCGTCTTGAGATTCCGCAAAGCATTTGATCGCCGCAACAAGGGCCGGGTTGGTGACCGGCACATCGAGGTCGACGGGTGGCGTAACGAGTTGCGATTCTTTCCGGAAGGGCCACATACTGTCCGCCTAACGTAAAAGGCTCAGTCGCCGGCCGCCCACGGAAGCGGACTCTCAACCGACAACACTATTGTCCATCGCGGGCGTCGCCGGTCAACTGCGGCCGGTGGCTATGCCCCATCTTGCGGTGCGCGCTGCCACGGGGAATCTCTTGAGACACGCCATGCGTGCCAACCCGGAGGCATGTCTGCTACTTCGAGCACAGACTTATCCAAGGCGACAATCTCCTCCAAGGTAAGCACTGCGGCCTGATCCGGATCGGCATCATCGCGTCCAAGGAACTGCCAGCCGTGATCGTCCTGATCGTGCGTGACGTGAAGGATCGGTGCGTCGTCGAACGCGATTGGACGCAACGTGAAAACCGCGCAATTGCGTGGCTGATCGAACGGCCAGTCGGCTTCAGTCATAGGGCATAACAGCAATTAGATGGATCCGCATAACACCCCGGAAACGCTCCGGGGGTCAGTATAACATCCCCGCAAGCGCGGGAGAGGGTTGTTCGTAAGCCAGTTTAACATCCTCATGAGCGGGCAACGAGTGCTGGAGTCGTTTGTTATCGGCCAGGTGGCTTTGCCGTGGGTTTGCATCCCTTCGCCGTGAGGTTGCGTTACTTTCCCGCACGGTTACGTCCCTTGACCGCCCGGTTATGTTCCTCAACCGGTCGGTTACATCGCTCAACCGCGCGGGTGCGTCGCTCAACCGGTCGGTTGCGTCGCTTGACCGGTCGGTTACGTCGCTCAACCGCGCGGGTGCGTGCCTCAACCGATCGGTTACGTCTCTTGACCAGGTGGTTAAGTCGCCTCGCTGGCCTGTTCAGGGGCTTGCGAAGGGAAGTAAGCGGCGCGAAGTGCATGATCTGGCGCGAATTGATTGGTTTGAATGAAGTGGGAGGGTTGTAACGCCGATGACGGTTGCAACGCGACCACGTGGGTGGATGTTCCACCCTCGGGGGCCGGAGCCCGGGGCCCGGGAGTCAGAGGCCGGGGGCGGGGGCCGGGGGTTGCGAAGGTCTTCATATCAGGAGCCATCCATGGCTATTCCCAGGAAAGACTCGTTGCTCGTACCGTATTCGATGAATATGAACGAGCGGATTAACGCCACGCCTGCCATCTATGGACTCACGCCCGATCAGGGCAGCAAGTACCTCGCGCTGCACGAGGTGTATGTCGCAGCTGTTGAGGTCCTGGACCTGACTCGCGCCAACGGCGATCAATCGCAATCACTCACGGCTGCGCGTAACACAGCGCGGAAGAATCTCCTTGACTATGCCCGCATGATCTATGCTTCGGTGCAGAAGAACACGGAGATCAGCGATGCGGACAAGATACTGCTGGGCGTGCATATCATCGGGCGGCCAACTGCGGTCAAGCCGCCTGCGGTGGCACCTGCGACGACGATTAAGAAAGTCGCGGGCCAGACTGTGACGGTGAGTATTTTCGATCCGACATCGAGCACGAAGCGCAGGAAAGTCAAGGATGCGATTGGTGCATGGGTGTACAGCTTCGTGGGTGAAAATTATCCCGCTGACCCGGCGCTATGGCAGTTTGAGGGCACTGCCGGCAAACACACCTTCGATGTGACCATCCCCAACGCCCCGCCTGGTGCGCGGGTATGGCTGTGCGCGAGGTGGGTGACGCGCAAGGGCGAGACCGGGCCGATGAGCATGCCGATCTCCACCTATCTGCAGTGTGGCGGTGTGACAGTCCAGGCAGACTTGAAGCTGGCGGCGTGAATTAGCCGGTGTGTTGACACATGCCAGGGCAATGAATTGCAGTCACGCGTCACTGGTGGTCCGCTGTGGCACACAGAGCCTCATCCACCGCCACCTGCCGGTGCCGGTTCGGTCAGTTGAAACGGGTTGCCCTCGGGGTCTTTGCCGTGGCACCATACGACGTGTTCCCAGCGGCCGACCTTCCCCATCCGGATGCCCTTGGCGCCGAGTTCCGCCTTCGCCTTCTCGACATCCGGCACCTCCAGCATCATCTGCGGCGGTCGCTTGTAGTTCTTGGGGCTGCCGCCGCCGTGGAACGCCAGGACGACACCGCGGCCGATATCGACCTCGACCCAGCGGGCGTCAGGACGGGACAGGCGGACCTTGAACCCGAATGTATCGCAGTACCACTGTGCAAGGCCCTCGAAGTCCTTGACGTACATGATGACACGGGCGACTTTCGCTTTCATGTTACCTCGGGCTGAAAATAGTAATCAGATCGATCGGTCTAACACCCCATAAACGCTCGGGGAGACGGCCTAACACGCCGGCCAACGCGGGAGACGGTTGTTTGCCAATTTAACATCCTCGCTAACAGGCTGTCCATCGGGCTACCAACGCCTGTGGGGCCACAGTCGGCAGTGCCGCGGATCGTGCGCCGATCAACCCTCGTCGAGCAAGGCGGGGACGCTGGGCTCGTTGGCTTCGTACACGACGCGGGTGAACTGGCCTCGTTGCAGCACTTCGCGGCCCTTGCCGCCTCGGCCGGTGACGCTGTGGGTGGCGGTGTTGATCCGACGCTGGGCGCCCTGGCTGGTCTCCATCGTCAATGTGTCGCGGTCGCTGCTGGCCACGATGAAGCCCAGCACCGCGTCGTTATCCTTCTTGCTGAGTTTCACCAGCATCACGCCCTTACCGGCACCGGCAAGGAAGTTGATTTCACTGACAGCACAAAGCATGGCATGAGCCTGGCGGGTGGCGGCGATGATCGTCTCGCTTCCACGCACGACGGCGGCACCGACCATCTGGGCACCCTTGCTGGGTCGAGCGTATCGCCGACCGGCACGGGTGCTGGGCTCGATGAAGGGCTCAAAGGAGTACCGCAGGGCAAAGCCGTCGCTGGACACCGCAAGGCCGTGCGTGGGTGGCACGATCGGGTCATCCTGGCCGCGTTTGGCGGGCTTGGCATCGGAGGCCTTGATGCCTGCGGTCACGCGTGGGTCGAGGCTCAACGCTGCGATGATCCGCTCACCATCTTTGAGCTTGAAGAATTTCTGAATCGGCTCGCCATAGCCGGTGCTGGCGGGGACATCGATGACTCGACTGGTGTAGGCGACGCCGAAGTTGCTCAGGAAGCAGACCGTTGCCCGCGTGCTGCCGGGGAGAACCTCCAGCACGCTGTCGCCTTCGCGCAGGCGGGTGCTTGAAAGGTCTTTGATTTCCTTTTGCCGCTTGATCCAACCATCGCGGGTGACGATGACGACGTTGTCTTCCTCGACGATGAAGTCCTCAGCTTTGAACTCGGGTTCGTCCTGGGCGCTCTGGATGATTGTTCGCCGTTTGTCGCCGTAGTCCTTGGCGATTTTCCGCAGTTCATCGCGGACCAGGTGCCAGCGTCCGACGCGTGTTTGATCCTGCAGGAGTTTCTGTATTTCGCCGATGCGTTTGCGTTTGTCGGCCAGTTCGTTCTGAATGACGAGGATTTCCAGCCTCGCCAACCGATAGAGCTTGAGTTCGAGGATGGCATCAGTCTGCTCGGCATCGAGGCTGAAGCGCTGCATGATTTTGCCAGCAGCATCGCTCTTGCCCTCGCTCTTGCGGATGATGCGGATGATCTCATCCAACGCGTCGAAGACCTTCTCGAAACCTTCGAGCAGGTGGATGCGGCGTTGCAGGGTCGCCAGTTCGTGTTCGAGGCGGCGGGTGACGACATCGAGACGGAAGTGCAGGAAATGCCAGAGGATTTCCTTGAGCCCCAGTCGCTCGGGTCGGCCGACCTGCGGATTTTCCGTGGGCACCAGGCAGGTGAGGTTGACGGCGAAATTCGTCTGCAGATTCGTGTGCTTGAACAGATACGCCATGACCATCTGCACATCAGCGTCGCGCTTGAGGGTCAGTTCGATGCGGACATCATCGGTGGAGATGTCGGTCACATCCGTCAGCAGAGCCAGGCGGCGTGAGAGGACGATCTGGGCAATCTGCTCGACGAGTTCGCTCTTGTTGATGGCGTAGGGAATGCTGGTGATAAAGACGCTTTGACCGCCGCGCGTGATGCTGCCGGTCTCGAACGTGCCGCGCACTTTGATGGACCCGCTGCCAGTCTCGTAAACCTGTTTGATCTCATCAGCGGTGGAGATGATCTGCCCGCCGGTGGGAAAATCAGGGCCTTTGACCCAGCGGCATAGAGCCCGCGAGGAGATGTTGTCATCGGTGAGAATGGCTTCGAGAAGTTTCTCCAGAGCGCTGCAGATTTCGCCCAAGTTATGCGGCGGGATGTTGGTGGCCATGCCCACGGCAATGCCCGTGGCACCATTGATCAACAGGTTGGGCAATCGTGCAGGCAACACCACCGGTTCGAACTTGGTGCCATCGTAGTTGGGGCGAAACGCCACCGTCTGCTCTTCGAGTTCCGCGAGCATCTCGTCGCTGATGCGCGCCAGGCGACACTCGGTGTAACGCATGGCCGCGGCGGCGTCACCATCGAGCGATCCGAAATTGCCGCTGCCATCGATGAGTGGATAGCGCAACGCAAACGGCTGCGCCATGCGAACCAAGGCGTCGTAAATGGCCACATCGCTGTGAGGGTGATAGAAGCCCATGACCTGGCCCACGACGTTGGCGCACTTGCGGTGCTTGGCGTCGAAGGTCAGGCGCTGCTGCTGCATGGCGTAGAGGATGCGGCGCTGCACGGGCTTGAGGCCATCGCGCACATCGGGAAGCGCACGACTGGTGATGACCGACAGCGCGTAGTTGAGGTAGCGTTCCTGGGCTGCGGTGTGGAGCGCCACGCCGGTGTCGTGGGCGTGTTCTGCGCCCTGGCCACGTTGGTCGCGTTGGCCGCGCTGGTCGCGTTGTTCGCCTTGGCCACGCTGGTCAGCCTGGGATGGGCCACCTTGGGACGTGCCGCCGCTGTCGCCATCGTTCAAGGCGTCCTGGGAGAAGAGGGGGTTCGATTCGTCGCTGTCGCGACTTCGTCGCTTGGCCAATGCAGGCCCTCCATGGCATGGGGGTCGAGGATTCACCCGCCGTCGGTCCGCTCCGCGGTCCAACGGACTTGGTGGGGTCGGCTGCTAAATTTACGGAATCCGACGTCCGGTCACAAACAGCGACATCAAGCTCAGCGCCGTTGGACACTGCGGTGCCGTCGTGAGGGATGGATTGTTTGTGCGGGCGTCAGGCTCAAATGCATCGCGAGGCGGGAGGAACAAAGGGCTCAAGATGAGCGGCAATGAGCGACAGGCTCAGTCCATCGCCTGGATGCGGGCCTCTTTGACGAGGTTGGGGAAAGGATCCGTCCCGAGATAGGGGCGGCTTTCGGGTCGTGCCAGCAGATCAACCGCGAGACGTGGGTTAAAGAGGATCAGCTTACGGACGAACTCGGCATAGGCCGCTGCGTCACCGGCTTGGGCAAGGCTGGTGCCGCACTGGAGGTTGGCCTCCACATCGTAGGGATCGCGGGCCAGAACCCGCTCATAGGCCATGGCGGCATGGGCGAAGCGCTTTTCTGCTCGCAGATGCTGGGCATACTGCGCCCAGACTTCCGGCGGAGCGTCCGCCCGGGCGATGGCCAGTTCCAGATCCGCCAAAGTTGGACCGTCGGTGGCCTTCGCCGATCCACCCGTGGCGACGAGATACCATCCGCCAGCGACAACCGTCGCCAGCAGCACCACGGCTGCCGGTTTTCGCGAATGTTTGTTAATCATTTCCTGTAATATCATAGCCCATAGACCCATGGCATTGCAAGCAGTTCAAGAGCTAAAGTCCCTTCACCCCGACCAACCGGTTGCCACACATCGCGTGCTCTGGGTTCTGGGTTGCGTACTTCTGGCGTTGGTTCAGGCACCGTGGGCGGGCTACCAGTTGGGCGTGGGCAACCAAGGCATCCAAGCCCCGTTCCTTTTGACGCTCCACGACAACGGTTTGTTCGCTCGCGATGTGATGGTGCAGGGCACCTTGCCCGCCTATCCGAGCCTTTTCTTCGCAGCCGTCGCACCGTTGCTTCATTGGTTTGATCTCCCCACGCTGTATCTTGGTTTGCATCTTTTGACGGGCGTGGCGGTGTTTATCACTACTGCCCTGCTTGTGCGAAGCATGTTTGCCGACCACTGGGCTCCGCTCCTGGCGCTGTTGCTGCTCGTGGCTGGGCATCAACACGCCTTGGCAGGTGAGACGCTCTACTCCGCGGGCTTCACCCACACGTGGGCCACTTTCCCACTGGCCATCCTGGCCTTGGCGTTTTTCTACCACCAACGCACTTGGGCAGCCTTTGCGCTTGTCGGTCTGATTTTCAACTTTCACGCGCTGGAGGCAGCCTATCTCGCAGCCGTCATGGGCGCTTGGGCGATGCTGAGCATTCGACGTTTGGGGGTGCTCCATGTGTTGGGGCTCTTTGCGGTGCTGGCTATCACCGCCTCCCCAACGGTCTGGATGATGCTCAGCAACTCGCAGACCTTCGAGGGGCAGTGGCTGACGCTGATGCAGGTTCGCAGCGCTGATCACAGCTTCCCGGCAAGCTGGTGGCAGGCGGGTGACCCGGCCGTTCCCCGATTCCTGATCGTTCTTGCGCTAGCGGGGCTGAGTTTGAGCTTTCGCGCCTTGCCGGGCACCCAAGGCACCGCGCACAAGACGCTCATCGTGGCGGGCGTCATGGGGGCTATGTTCATCGTGGGCTTTCTCTTCACGGAAGTCTGGCCGGTGCCTGTGGTCATCCGCGCCCAGTTGTTTCGCGGATCACGATTCCTGCTGGTAATCGCTCTGGCGCACATCGCCTATGGCGCTGTTCGCGCCTGGCGACTGCCGTGGTCGGCGGACTATGGAGGCGGCGAAGGCTCCGGTCTGATGCGATGGGTCATCTGGCTTGAATTCGCCAGCGCGACATTCACCGTGCTCTGTCTGGCCATGCCGCCCATGCTGGTGCTTCTGCCCTGGGCTCTGGCGCTTACGACGATCACAGCCTTCCTCAACGCCCGCCTGACCTGGGCGCAGGCCATCCTGGCAGGGGTGGCACTTTGGGTGAGCTTGGCGGCCTGGCGACAAATCCACTTCGTCATCCCGGGCATCAGCCAGGATTTCAACTGGCAATCCCTGGCCGACTGGCGCGGGCCCGGCGCGGTGGGCGGCTTGGTGCTCATCGGTGCCGTGGCCCTTTGGTTCCTGGCGCGACGAAGCATCAGCTTCCCGGCCAAAATCGTCCTGGGCCCGCTGATCATCCTGACCTGCGGCCTCATGACTGCCACCGTCTGGGCGCGGCTGGCGGCAACCCCGACAACCGATCCCAACTGGAGCGAAGTCCAGCTTTGGGCTCGAGATCACTCACCCAATAACGCCCTGTTCCTCACGCCTATTCAGCCCGGTGGTTTTCGCACTCAATCCCAGCGTGCCGTTGTTGCCGAGTGGCGCGATGGCACGCAGCTCTATTTCGCCGCCGACTTCGCCGAACCCTGGTGGCAGCGGGTCAATGAACTGGCACCGGGCATGACCATCGCCCCCGATGGTCGCCGTCTGTTGGTGCAGGGCCAGCCGTTGGAACAGATGGATGACGCATCCTTGATCGCCCTGGCGAAACGCTATGGTGCCACTCATATCGTTCTGCCCGCCAGTTCACCGCGCAAGCTATCGCGGCTGTTTTTCAATCCTCGCTGGGCCGTGTATGAGGCCGCCTATCCACCCCCCCCGCCACCGGAAGACCTGGCAGGCGCTCAGGTTCATTTTCTGCGCGATGTCGTGATGCCCAACATCGAGCGTCATCGCAAGCGGGATGCGCGTTTACAGGTGCTCGACACGCAAGGCCGACCCGCCAGCAACGCCACCTACCACTTGCGCCAGGTTGACAGTGCGTTTCGCTTCGGCGCCACCTTGCCGCCGTTTGTCGCTTCACCTCCCGGCCAGGGCGTGACCGGGCGCGTGGTGACCGAAGCTGAGCGTCAACGCTTTGGCGAACTCTTCAATCACACGGTCACGGGCACCACGGGCTGGTGGATGTCCATCGCTCCCGCACCGGACGTCCGGTGGTACGACGATCTTGATGCCCTGGTGGCTTGGGCGGTTGACCGGGGCGTAAGCGTCGAATTTTCCTTCGTAGCCGGCTTCAATCCACCGTGGGCAGCGGAACATTCAGACAAAGATCGTCGCCCCCTTCTGGAAGCGCACGCCCGACAATTGGTCGAACGCTACGCCGACCGCATCGACATGTGGCACTTGACCGATCTGAGCATTGCGCTGGATGTCGTTCCGCAATTGGCGCAAATCATTGGTCAGGGTTCCGACTCCGAACAGATCGGCCTTAGCGATGCCGCACGCTTCGGTTCATCACAGACCGACACGGCCGAGCGAACCAACGAAATGCTGCGTGGCCTGGCAGCCATCGGCGCGCTACAGAAAAAGAACGTCAAGCTTGATTTCGTCGCCCTGCATGGCCGCCAGCCATGGGGACTCTGGCCTGATGCGCGTGCGATGTACCTGGTCTTTGACACGCTGGCTCAAAAAGGCGTGCGTTTGCACGTGACTCAAGTGGCGGTGCCGGATCGAGGCCCCATTGAGGGAGGCGTGCGCCAAGGGGACTGGACTCCCGAACTGCAGGCGGAGTTCTACCGCACGTTCTTCACGGTGGCGTTCAGTCATCCGGCCGTGGATGTGATCAATTTGGCGGGCCTCAGCGACGACACCCGACTACCCGGTGCCGGTGTGCTCAATGCTGCCGGTGAGCCCAAGCCCGCCTTCGACGCCCTTAAAGATCTGCTTACCCGCCAGTGGCGTACCGATGCGTCCGGGCCCATGCCGCTCGATGGCGTCATCGCGTTTCGTGGTTTCCACGGCAACTACCAGCTCGAGTTAACGTTGCCCGATGGCCAGAAGATTGTCGCCCCATTCGCGCTGGTGGGCGACGACGCTGATGCGTCTCAACCCGCGAGTTTGCGCTTCACCCTCGATCGTGCCGCAGCCACGCTGCAGATAAGCCCGTCAACGTCTGCCATCAGCGAATGAGCATGTTCCGCAGTCTCTCGCCGCTTCCGCAGTTCCCATATTTCCCGCGGTTCCCGCACTTCCCGGGATTGGTATAATTGGCATCCCGCTACGAAGCCACCTCGTCGGTGACGAAGTTGGCCCCGCTAGATTCGGAGTTTCCCAGATGAACGTGCTTGTTACAGGCGCCGCCGGCCGCACCGGTTCGGTCGTTGTCCGCCACTTAGTTGAACAGGGCTTTACCGTCCGTGCCACGGACTGCGTTTACCGCAGCGATTTACCCGTCAAAATCGAGGTCGCCAACCTGCTGGACCCTATGGCGTGCTATCCCCTGCTTGAGGGTGTCGAGGGCATCGTTCACTTGGCCAACTACCCCAACCAGAACCTGGCTGAGGCCAAGCTACTGTACAACGAGAACGTGTCGATGAACATGAACATCTTCGGCATCGCGGCCGAGATGGGCGGGAAACGAATCGTGTTCTCCAGCACGGTGCAGACCATGTCCGGGCGACGGTCCGACGAAGTCGACCCACTTCCCCCCAGCCAGCTCAAATATCTGCCGCTTGATGGCAACACGCCCGCCAACCCGGGCAACACGTACGCTCTAAGCAAAGTCGCCAGTGAACAGATGCTTGCGTTGTTTGCACAACAGGGGAAACTTACTGCGGTGGCCCTGCGATTCCCGTTCCTTGCCGCGCCCGAGTGGGCATGGCGTGCCCGACGCTCCACCAGGTACCACAGCAATCCCGACGAAGCGTTCAGCTATCTATACACCACCGACGCAGCGGCCTTGATTGCCGCGATCCTCAGGACAGACCTGCCCGGATTTCGCATTTACTTCCCCGCCGCCACCACGACGACCAGCACGCGCGAAATTCCCGATTTGATCGCGCAGTACTACCCGGATGTCCCTCTGCGAAAGCCCGCTGCATCGTTGTCGAGTTTGGTGGACATTAGCGTCATCGAAGCCGAGACCGGCTGGCGCCCACTGGAGACCATGCCCATCGCGCAGGAACCACAGGTCGCCACCATTTAAGTTTCGTTGGAGGTCGCTGGGCTGGTCGCGATGAGGACACAAAGAATGCCGCGGCCTGCCTACGCCGAGCTTCAAGTCCTGACGAACTTCACCTTTCTGCAAGGCGCCAGCCACGCTGCCGAACTCGTCGAGCAGGCGGTCAATCTGGGCACAGCGGCGCTGGCGATTGCTGACATCAACGCACTGGCGGGCGTCGTGCGAGCCCATGTCGCGGCCAAGGAAGCCGGTCTGCCCTTGGTCATCGGTTGCAGGCTGCGCTTCGACGTGAGCTTGTCCGACCACGCGACCGAGTCCGGCAGCATAGCCTCCCCTGCCCCGTCGGACATCCTTGTCTATCCCATGGACCGCGCATCCTACGGCCGATTGTGCCAACTGCTGACGCTGGGCAAACGTCGCGCTCCCAAGGGGAAGTGTTTCCTGACCCTTGACGATTTAGTCGAGCATCAGACTGGAATGCTCGCCATCGTGCTGCCGCCTGCCGATGGACTTGCGCTCGATGGCACGTTTGCCCAACGCCTGATGCAACTGGCTGATGTGTTCGATGATGATCGCCTGTCGCTGGCGGCCACGCGACTCTATTCGGGCGACGATGCCGTGCGCCTGGCACAACTCAACTCCCTCTCAAGCCGACTCGCCGTGCCGCTGGTCGCGACCAACGATGTTCACTACCACGTGCCTGAACGCCGCATGCTTCAGGATGTACTCACATGCATCCGCCTGGGCTGCACGCTGGATCAAGCGGGTCTAGCGTTACTTGCCAATGCTGAACGACACCTCAAGCCACCCGATGAAATGGCACGCCTCTTTGCCGATTGCCCGAAGGCCATTGAACGCACGATGGAAATTGCCCGCCGGGCCCAGGGCTTCAGCCTGGACCAGTTGCGTTACGAGTATCCCCAGGAAGTTGTCCCCGCCGGTCTAAGCCCGATAGAGCATCTCAGGAATCTCACTTGGGCCGGAGCCGCGGAACGCTACCGCGAACCGAAGCTCGCGCAAAGCTCGCCACCCGCGAACCACGATCACGACCAGCCACACCCCGCGATTCCAGCCCATGTGGTAACACAGATACGCCACGAGTTCGCGCTTATAGACGAACTCAATTACGCCCCCTATTTCCTTACCGTGCACGACATCGTGCGCTTCGCTCGTTCGCGGAACATCCTCTGTCAGGGCCGAGGCGCTGCGGCGAACTCGGCCGTCTGTTACTGCCTGGGCGTTACAGCCGTCGATCCCGCCCGCATCGATGTGCTTTTTGAACGCTTCATCAGCCGAGAACGCAACGAACCGCCTGATATCGATGTTGATTTTGAGCACGAACGCCGCGAGGAGGTCATTCAGTATCTCTATGCAAAGTACGGCCGGGATCGAGCCGCGCTGACCGCCGAGGTCATCTCCTATCGCGGCCGATCGGCGGTGCGTGAGATCGGCAAGGCGTTGGGCTTGTCCCTTGACTGCGTTGATCGCATGGCCAAGGGCATGGACTGGTGGGATCACGGCCCGATCAATGAGAATCGCCTGCGCGAACTGGGCGTCAACCCTCGCGATCCGACCATCCAACAGCTAATGAATTTATGCAAGGAGATTCGCGGCTTCCCTCGTCACCTCTCGCAACACGTCGGTGGCTTCGTGTTGACGCGCGGCCCGCTGTCGCAGAGCGTGCCCATCGAAAACGCAGCCATGGTGGATCGCACCATCATCGAGTGGGATAAGGATGACATCGACGCCTTGGGCATGCTCAAGGTGGATGTGCTGGGCCTGGGGATGATGACTTGCATCCGCAAAGCAATGGACCTGATCAATCTCCATCGCGTCAACCTCCCTCGCGGCCCAGTGCGTTGCGACGAACACGCGGCAACGTCCGACGAGCCACTGGCGTTGCACACAATCCCGCCCGAGGATCCGGACGTCTATGACGCCATTTGCCGGGCCGACACCGTGGGTGTTTTCCAGATCGAATCGCGTGCGCAGATGTCGATGTTGCCGCGACTCAAGCCGCGTTGTTTTTACGATCTGGTCATTGAGGTAGCCATCGTGCGGCCGGGCCCGATCCATGGCGACATGGTCCATCCCTACCTGCGCCGGCGCGACGGTCAGGAGCCTGTGATCTACCCCAACGAGCAAGTTCGCCGCGTTCTGGGCAAGACGTTGGGCGTGCCACTGTTCCAGGAACAGGCGATGCAATTGGCGATCGTGGCGGCGGGCTTCACGGCTGATGAAGCAGACCGTCTTCGCCGCGCTATCGCCGCCTGGAAAACCAAGGGTCGTGAACTCGAAAGACTCGGCACCAAACTTGTGGGTGGCATGGTGGAGCGAGGCTATCCCGCCGAGTTCGCCGAGCGTTGTTACAGGCAGATTCAGGGCTTTTCCCACTATGGCTTTCCTGAATCGCACGCCGCAAGCTTTGCGCTGCTGGTTTACGCCTCCGCCTGGCTCAAGGTGCATCATCCCACAGCCTTCGCCGCAGCCCTGCTCAATAGCCAACCCATGGGTTTCTATGCGCCCGCGCAGATTGTTCGCGACGCTCGTGACCACGGCGTGACGGTCCGTCGCATCGATGTGAACCACAGCGACTGGGACTGCACTTGTGAGCGTCTCAGTCCTGATGATCAGGTTGATGGCCAGCACGAACTTTCACTGCGGCTTGGATTGCGCATGATTCGCGGACTGCCTTGGAGCGAAGGTCAAGCCTTGATGCAGGCAGTGAGCCAACATGGCCCCTTCAACTCCATCGAGTCGCTGTGGCGTGCCAGTGGGGTCAGAGTGGCGACACTGCGAGCCTTGGCCGGTGCCGATGCTCTGGGCTCGATGGGGCTGGATCGCCAACATGCCCTTTGGACCATTGCGCAATTGCGTGATGTTTCGCTGCCGCTATTTGACTCGGCGCCCGATGCGATTGATGCGACTGATGACCAGAGCGCTGCCACACCCGAAGATCGAGTGGGCGCCGGTGCGAGTTTAAGCGACGATTCTTTCAATCACGTCCAACTGCCCAAAATCGCCGAGGCAATCAAGGTCGTGCAGGATTATCAGTCCACAGGCTTGAGCCTGCGGGCTCATCCGCTGTCATTTGCCCGGCCGGGGCTCGACGCCTTGGGCGCGGTTCCCAATGAGCAACTCAAAGATGAATCACGCTGGCCCCACGGCAGACGTATCGCAGTGGCGGGTGTGGTGCTTATCCGGCAACGACCCGGCACCGCCAGCGGCGTGGTCTTCATCACGCTCGAAGATGAGACCGGCGTCGCCAATCTCATCCTTCGCCCCCGCTTCTACGAACGATGGCGGAAAGTCGCCCGACATGCCCGCGTCATCATGGCACAGGGCACCGTCGAGCGCCAGGGCCAGGTTGTGCATGTGCTGGTGGACCACCTGACGGACATCGGCCACCATCAACACAGCCCGGCAACCAAATCACGCGACTTCCATTGATCTGCGAAGTCCGCAAGTACTGTGCGAAGTCTGATCAGACATCGAGATTCTTGACTTCAAGCGCGTGATCTTCAATGTATTTTCGCCGCGGTTCAACTTCCTCGCCCATCAGAATCGAGAACAACTGCTCGGCGTGACCGGCGGCATCCCAAGTCACCTGCAGCAGCACGCGATTGGCGGGGTTCATCGTGGTGTCCCACAACTGCTCGGCATCCATCTCCCCCAGACCCTTGAACCGCTTGATCTCCAGCCCGCGCTTGCCCTGCTCCAGAATGGTCGGCACGATACGGGCCAGATTCGCGATGGGCGTTGAAGCCTTGCCGCCCTTGCTGTCGATGGTTTCCAGCACGAAGCGCGTGGGCAATTTCTCACCGGCTGCGGATTCCTCCTGCACCAACAGGTAGTCATCGATGGCGACGCCGAACTCCTTGAGACCCGCGAAAATCCGTTCGAGTTCGCGCACCTCGTGCAACTCTTTTCGCACCGAGGCCCCATCGGCGGGTTTGCGCGGCACCGCATCAATACCTTCGGATTCACCGGGCGTCGTGCTCTGGATCTCCGCCGTCTCGCCGATGACCGCGTCCATGTCGGGGTCAACATCGTGGAGATTCTGCTCGGCGCGGAACGCTTCTTCCTGCGCCTCGTTCCAGAAGTAGTGAACCCTCTCAACGCGATCACCATCGCTGGGAACGATCACACGGATGCGTGGCAACCTCGCCTGGCCTTGGGGATCATCTGATCGCAGCCCCAGAAACTCGATGAAGTCAATGCCGCGCCGCTGCAGAATCGAGATCGGCTCATTCAACTGCTCCAGCATGTCGAACAAGGCCGCCAGCGGGTCGCCGTTGACACGTCCCGTCTCACGATGCTCATCGTCGTAGAGAATCAGCGTGGCATCCTGTGTGCCAAGTGCTCGCAACCACTGCTGCATGCGCTTCTCGTTGAGCACGAATTCGCTCTTCTTACCGCGAGTCACCTGGTAGAGCGGCGGCTGTGCGATGAAGATGCGGCCCTGGCGGACAAGCTCCGACATCTGTCGAAGGAAAAACGTCAGCAACAAGGTGCGAATGTGCGACCCGTCCACGTCGGCGTCGGTCATGATGATGATCTTGCCGTAACGGAGCTTGCTGATGTCGAAGTCATCAGTACCGATGCCGCATGCCAGCGCTTGAATGATGACACGGATTTCTTCAGACCCCAGAATCTTGTCGAGGCGTGCCTTTTCAACGTTGAGGATTTTGCCGCGCAGAGGAAGAATGGCCTGCGTGCGAGAATCGCGACCACCCTTGGCCGACCCACCGGCCGAGTCGCCTTCGACGAGGTAAAGCTCGCTTTCCTCGATGTTTTTGCTCGTGCAATCGTAGAGCTTGCCCGGGAGACCGCCACCATCCAACGCGCCCTTGCGGCGGGTCAACTCCCGCGCCTTGCGGGCAGCCTCGCGAGCCTGCGCAGCGTTGACGCCCTTAAGGCAGATGCGCTTGGCATCCTGGGGATGCTCCTCAAGCCACGAACTCAGGTGCGTACCCACAGCGGCACTGACAAATGATTCGACTTCACTGTTGCCCAGTTTGGTCTTGGTCTGGCCCTCGAATTGCGGATCGCCAACCTTAACCGACACGAGAGCGGTGAGACCTTCGCGAAGATCTTCCCCGGTGGGCGAAGGATCGCTCTCCTTGAGGAAGTTGGCGTTACGGGCATAGCCGTTGATCGTGCGCGTCAGAGCGACCTTGAAGCCGGAAAGATGCGTCCCGCCCTCAATGGTGTTGATGTTGTTGGCAAACGAAAGAATCGTCTCGTTGTACGAGTCGTTGTACTGCATCGCGATCTCGCAGACCAGGCCGTAGGTCGGCTCGCCCTTGGCGGCATCGCTTTCGACGTGGAAGAAGATCGGCGTCGGATGTACCGTCTGCTTGCCCTCGTTGAGTGCATTGACAAAGGCGATCAGCCCCTCGGGAAAATGCAGCGTCACACTCTTGGCGCTCGCATTGGCCTCGCCGGTCGTGCGTTCATCCTCGACCTTGATCGTGATGCCGGGGTTGAGGTACGCCAACTCTCGCAGGCGGGTCAACAGCGTTTCATAGCGGAACACCGTGTCGGGAAATACCTGCGGATCGGGCTTGAATGAAACCTTGGTGCCCGTTCGCTGCCGCTCGCCGATGACATGCAGGGGCTCGGAGACCTTGCCGCGTGCGAAACTGATGGTCTGAAGCTTGCCATTGCGGGCGATTTCCACTTCGCACCATTCTGAGAGCGCATTGACGACCGACGCCCCGACGCCGTGGAGCCCGCCCGAAGTTTTGTAGGCATCATGGTCAAATTTGCCGCCCGCGTGCAGCACGGTCATCACGATTTCGACGGTGGGTCGGCCCGCCAACATCGGATTCTCGTGCTGGTACGGCCCCACTGGAATGCCTCGACCATCATCGATCACCGAGCAGGAACCATCGGTATTGAGCTTGACGGTGATGTTGTTGCAGCGTCCCGCCATGTGCTCATCGATGGCGTTATCGACGATCTCGTAGACCAGGTGGTGCAGGCCGCGGATGGTGGTATCGCCGATGTACATACCCGGGCGTTTGCGAACCGCGTCAAGGCCTTCGAGAACCTTGATATTGTTCTCGTCGTAGGTGGCGGGCTGAATCGCAGTACCAGCAGAATCATTCACCGGCCCGTCATTGGCGGGGGCGGTGGGGAGGCCATCAATGGTCATAAAAAACCCTTGCGTGAAGATCGGATTGAAGCCCCATATTCTAGCTTAAATGACGCCCCAACGCCAACGGCGGGGAAGCAGGCAAACCGTCAAAAAGCAAGGGTTTTTCAGGCTCAAACTTGCGTTGTGCCAAGGCGTCCGATGCTGGCGATTTTCAAGCGGCAGAGATGCTCCCACATCAGCCGACATGCCGCCCCGCGGTGGCTGATGCGATTCTTGTGCTCCGGAGGGAGTTGCGCCGTTGTCATGCCCAGTTCCGAGACTAAAAACAGCGGGTCGTAGCCGAAGCCCTGACCGCCCCGGCCACGCTCAGGTTGGCTGGCATCTTCCGTTTCGTGCTCCGTGAGCATCCGCCCCTCCACCGTGCCGCGAACCGATGCCAGAACTGCCGTGGGATCGCACAACACCATGGCGCAGACGAACCTGGCAGTGCGTTGGGGGATCGGCACATCCCGCAGAAGTTCAAGCAGCTTGCGATTATTGGCCAGATCCACCTGAGCCCGTGGTCCCGTGACCCCTGCATATCGGGCACTGCGCACGCCGGGGTCGCCACCCAGTGCATCGACCTCCAAGCCGCTGTCATCGGCGAGACACATCAACCCGCTGGCGGCCGCGTAATGCCGGGCTTTTTTCTCGGCGTTGTCCTCAAAGGTCGGGCAGTCCTCCACCGCCTCGGGGATCGCTGTGTCCAAGTCCGCCAACGTGAGCAACTCCACGCCAATCCCGGTGCCACGCGAGTCTGTGCCGCCAGCCTGGGCTGCGAAAATGGCGCGAATCTCCTCCACTTTGTGCGGGTTGCCGGTGGCGATCAACAACTGTGCCATCATCACTCCTTTCAATCTATTGCCCATGATCGACAACGACGCCGTGCCGTCGCCGATGTGCCAGTGGTGCCTGATGCGTCACATGGCGGGGAAATTCACGCGGCCCATCGTCCCTTGACGATTTCTTACTACAACCGCCTCATACAATATCCTCCAGCGTTGAGATCAACATGCCGATTACCGCGTTTATCGCTTCACCTTCCGCCGTGTGCTGCCCTCCCATGCCTACCTCCCCTTCCGATATATCCGCTTCGCCGTCGATCCACGATTCGCTGAATCTTGCGGGTCGGCATGTTCATTTCGTGGGCATAGGTGGCTGCGGCATGTCGGGCCTGGCGCGCATCGCCCGCCAAAGCGGCGCCATATGCACGGGCAGCGACAACAGCGGCTCGGACGTCACCACCGCACTGGTTCGGGACGGTATACCCGTCACGCTCGAACAGGTCACGGCATCGGTCCCCACAAACTGCGAGATGCTGGTGATCTCCGCGGCGATTAAGGCGGATCATCCAGAGTTGGTCGAAGCCCGCCGACGCGGCTTGGTGGTGCTCAAGTATGCTCAATTGCTGGGGCGGATGATGCTGGGTCGCCGCGGCGTCGCCATTGCTGGCACGCACGGCAAGAGCACCACCACCAGCATGCTCAGCCATGTCCTGATTCAGGCTGGGCTCGATCCCTCACTCATCGTCGGTGCCAGTTGCCCGCAAATCGGCGGCGGGTCCCGCAGCGGCAAGAGCGACATTCTCGTGGCTGAGGCTTGCGAGTACGACCGCTCCTTCCACAACTTCCATCCGGTTCATGCGGCCATTCTCAATGTCGAAGCCGACCATATGGACCTTTTCAAATCGCTCGACGAGATCGTCGAGGCCTTCCGCGTTTTTGCCCAGCGACTCGACGAGGCTCCGCCCGAGGCTGGTGCGACGTTGTTGATCAATCACGAGATGCCCCACCGGCTGACAATCACAGCCGGGCTGAATACCAAAGTCGAAACCATTGGCTTCGCACCCCAGGCTGATTGGCGTGTCGAGGTCAGCGGCGCAGCCTGCCCGAGCGTCAAGTTGCTCCACCACAGCCAGGTCATGGCATCATGGCGCAGTCCGCTGCCCGGTGAGCACATGGCCTACAACGCAGCGGCGGCGGCCGTGCTGGCACACCGCGTAGGGGCATCCTGGCCCGCCATCGTCTCGGGCATCGAAACCTTCCAGGGCCTGGACCGCCGCATGCAGCTTCTGGGCTATCGCGACGTCGAATCCACCAGTGTCCGCGGGGCCGCCGCCACGCCTCATGCCGCAATCCCCGTGGTCGATGACTACGGCCACCATCCCACGGAGATTGACACGACCTTGCGTGCCTTGCGGCGGCACTACCGGCCGGAGCGACTCATCTGTGTCTTCCAGCCCCACCAGCACAGCCGCACGCGATTCTTGATGGACGAATTTGCCGCCAGCTTTGGCGATGCCGACCTGGTCATTGTTCCCGACATTTATTTCGTTCGCGACAGTGAACAGGAGAGACAGGCGGTTACTTCCGCGGATCTGGTCGATCGCCTGCGTCAGCGTGGTCGAAAGGCGATGCACCTTTACCCCTTTGCCGCGATTGTCGAGCAGCTTCAGTTGTTGGCACGGCCCGGAGATCTGGTGGTGACGATGGGGGCAGGCGACGTCTGGAAGGTCGCCCGCGCGTTTCTCGATGCTTGATGGTCACTGCGGTGCTCAAGTTGGGGCGCTGCGCCATGCCGGTCGGTAGCTGAGGCCCAACTGCAGGACTCGCACCAGCAACTCCTCATAGCCGATACCCGCCACTTCAGCCGACTCCGCGAAATCTTCACCGAAAGAGAGGTTCGGGTTCGGGTTGGCCTCGATGACATACACGCGGCCGGTCTCATCCATTCGGAAGTCGAGCCGGGCATATCCCGAAAGGTTCAACACCCGGTAGATGCGTTTCGAGAGGCGATGGATCTGCTGCACCACGTTGGCGGGCAGATCCGAGGCAGGCTGTGTGCGAACACCCACCTGCTTCTGATACTGAAAATCCCACTTGACGCGTGACGTGGCAATGGCGTGGGCATCGCTGGGCAAGTTGTCGAACACGAGTTCCCAGATCGGCAACGTCAAGAGCCGATTGTGGCCCATCACACCGACGTACAACTCCCGCCCGGCGATGTACTGCTCCGCGATGGCGTCGGCACCCAGCGTGCGATGCACAAACGCCACCCGTTCCGCCAAGCGGGCGTCGTCGTAAACCACCGAGGCCTGCGCAATGCCCACCGACCCCTCATCGGTCAGTGACTTGACCAGCAAAGGAAACGCCAGTCGCTGCGGGCGAGTCACCTTTCGACCCACGCGAAAGACCGCAAACTCCGGCACGGGAATACGGTGATAGACCAGAATCTTCTTGGCCAACCCTTTGTCATGCGCCAACATCAACCCGCGCGGATTGCATCCCGTGTATGGCTGCTTCATCAACTCCAGCACACTCACCACGAAGTGGTCGTACACCGCCACGCCGTGAAACTCTTCGAGCAAGTTAAACGCCAGGTGCGGCTTGAACGTGTCGATGGCATCGCGAATCACACCCAGGTCGTCGCAGACGCCCAGTTTCATCACTTCGTGGCCCTGGTTGGTCAGCCCGGCCCAGACGTCGTATTCCATCTTCCACGGCGCCATCTCGGCGTCGGTCAGACCACCGATGGTCTCGGGGGGCACGAGGTCGCTGTGCATGAGTTGAAGAATGCGCAACGGTTTCATAACGCCACCCTGTGTCGACCTTCGTGAAGATAGTTGGTGGTCTGAACCGCCACCATGACCATTGTCTGGAGTCTGGCTTCCCTCGCCGACATCGCCAGCCGCAGCTTCAACTCGCGACAACGGTAGACCATATCGACCAGCACCTGGTCAATGGTGTACTGATATTCGCCGGTCCACTCTGACACCAGTCGCCGCAACTCCGGACGAATGGCATTGAGGAACTTCGCTGCGGTGGGTCGGCGGCGATAGCGGGGCTCATCGGAGAAAATGCGGCGGAGGTTTTCATCGTAAAAATCAGGCCACTCCGTGCCGTAGTGCATCCGCTTGCGCTTGTAGTGATCGGCCAGGGTCTGAGTGAGTTGGCCCAGTGTCTCGACTTTGCGGACATTCCGTACTCGCGGCGCCTGCGACCCGATCTCGCCCATGAGCCGATCAACGTACTCGAGCTTGGCAAGTGCCGGCCAACCGCGATACCGAGCCCGCCAACGTGAAGACCCGAGCCAGACGGCGAAGGTCTCGGCGAAATCCTCAGCGGGGTGCGCCTGGGCATACCACATGTCCAAGTGCTGGACGAAGGAGCGTGAGTAGGGTTTGGGCTGATAAAACTCGGGGTACTTCTGACTGTAATGACCAAAGACCAGTCGCCAATCCTTGCGGAAATGCAGGCGATAAGCGGTGTCCAGGCAGTGGCCGGCCTCGTGGCGGAGAATGCGCATGCAGCTTTCGCGCGTGCCGCCCTCGACGTCATACATCTGTCGGCGTTCCAGGGCCATGAGCCGCCGATGCGCCAGATAAAAGGGGATGGCAATACCGGGCACGCCATCAGGGCTGAACCACTCGCTGCTGAGCCAGACGTGAGGCACAAACGCCAAACCCCGGCCCTGCATCTCGTCGTAGAGCTGCCGCACCATGTCCGCCAACCACGTGCCATCCATGTTGATGCGCAGATCGCGAAAGCGTCGGCCGAGCAGTTCCTGATCCGTGGCATCGGCCCACACCGGCTCGCGCTGCCTTCTGCGTGAAGGCGGCTTGACCGGCGAGATGTAACGTGGCCGTGCAGGCAAACCGAGGCTCCTGACTCAACGCTGCGCTTGAAGCGACTCAAGCTTGTCACGCACACGCTTGGCATGACCCACCGGAATCACTTCGGGCCAATGGTGGACGATGTTGCCCTGCGGGTCGATGATGAACGTGCTCCGCACCACGCGGCCAGCCGCCTTACCAGCCATCCCCGCTTCCACCCACGCTCCGTACTGCTTCATCACCTGCGTGTCCTGATCGCTCAGAAGGGTCAACTTGAGTTGATACTTCTGCCGGAAATAGCGGTGATCCGCCGGTGAATCCGGGCTGACGCCCAGAATGATCGCGTTCATGTCGCCGAAGGCCTGGAGCAAGTCGGTGAAATCGGTGGCTTGGCAGGCGCAACCGGGGGTGTCATTCTTGGGATAGAAATAGAGCACTACCCATTTGCCGCGCTGCTCGCTGAGTGCAACGCGCTTGCCATCCTGATCGGGCAGGGCGAAATCAGGGGCAGTCATGCCGATGAGAGCCGAGGCCGCGGTGGCTGCGGATTCCATGGCTGCCGGGCTGGGCTGGTCGCGAGGCGGCGTCGATGGGGTGGCAGTCGAGGTTTGCGTCGCAGTCGAGCAGCCAGCGATGGCGATGAGCATCACAGCCAGCACAGCAAGCGAGGCGAATCGTTTGGACATGCGATTCTCCAGAGTAAGCGTCAGGGACAATAGACAAGTGTAGACGATAGCCTCGGACCGTTGTGACGGGCCATGTCCGGGGCATGTCCGGGGGGGTCTGCCCATTTCCCGGGGGCGATCCTGCTCCGCAAGCGGGGAGGCTGGGAGGTGGCATAGCTGCGCGGGCCATCCCTTGGTGAATCACCGCTACCCCAACCCCCCCAACCCTCCGCCGCGAGTCGCGGGAGTGGTAGTGCGTCACTTATCGGTCCAAAGCGATGGTTGAACACGAAGACTCGAAAACGCCAATGGGAGGTTGAGTCAATGAGGCGGATGGCTGTGGTTAAGGCTCTGGTGCCACAGTCATCTAACACCAAAACCGTGGCGCAACGCAGTTAAGTCTCCCAGGAATAAGGAATTCCCTACGGTCTCGAAGGGGAACCCGTACGTTCAGGAAGGGACCCCGTACGCTCAAGAAGGGAGCCCGTACGCTCAAGAAGGGAGCCCGTACGCTGAGGAAGGGAGCCCGTACGCTCAGGAAGGGAGCCCGTACGCTCAAGAAGGGAGCCCGTACGCTCAGGAAGGGAGCCCGTACGCTCAAGAAGGGAGCCCGTACGCTGAGGAAGGGAGCCCGTACGCTCAAGAAGGGAGCCCGTACGCTCAGGAAGGGAGCCCGTACGGTCTCGAAGGACCTCCGTGAAGGATGCATGGGGATGCACCTGCGCGGCAAAGACACGTGGCCGATAACCCAAGCGACTCAAACGCCAGTGGACCGCTGCGAGCGGCGACTGTCAGGGAGCGGTGTTTGTCGTTCAGGCATTGGGGTTATCGTCCGCTTCCTCCGGTCGCGCCTCGCAAGGGGCGCTTCTTTTTTGTGGGTTGTGAAGCCCACCCCGGAAAATGGGCAGACCCTCGTGACGGGCCCCGCGGGATTATTGCCCGCCTCGAACTGGCCCACTGATGCGACTCGCTTTCCTGCTACGGCATCCAGCCCCAGGTTCACACTCAGCGGCACTATCGGGCTGCCGCCCGTTCGATGCGCCGTTGCCGCAGTTCCAAAGCTGCGGGCATGGCGGTCAGGCACGCCAGCATGGTCAGGCCGATGCCCGCCATCATGGTGAGACCGAGGCTTTCAATCCCGCGATGGCTGGCTAGGCCCAACGCTCCAAAGCCGATCATGGTCGTCAGGCTGGTGACAGCGATGCCCTTGCCCGTACCCGCTGTGAGCCCCAGCGGTCGGGTCGTCGAATCCATGCGGTATCGATGGAGCATGTGCACACCAGCATCCACGCCGATGCCAAACATCAGAGGCAGAACGATGATGTTGGCGGGGTTGAGTTTCATGCCAAAGACCCACATCACGCCGAACGTAACAGCAAAGCCGATGACGACAGGCATGAGACACAGCAAGGCGTCGAGGGGATTGCGGAAGTCGAGCATCAGCAGCAGGAACACAGCCACGAAGGCATAGATGCCCGCCCACATGTAGGACCGCCAAATCAGGTCGCCCGACTCGTAGATCTGCACGATGACGCCGGTGACCAGTGGATCAACCTGCCGCATATCCCGAATAAACGCGGGGAGAAAACGTGGATGCAGCGGGCCATCGATTTCACTGGTGGGGTCCGTGGGCAGGTTCGGGTAGACCTCCATGACATAGCGACGGCTGCCGTCAGGCCCAGGCGCACTGACATAATCCGCCATCAATGCCACGGGTAGATCGCTGATGCCCAGTGGACGGGTGTCAAGCGTCAACTGGATTCGGCGGGCGGCTGTCTTTCGAAACGTCTGATACTGCTCATGCATCTCCCGGAGGCGTGTTTGCCGCACTTCTTCAGGGACTTTCTTAACCGCGTTAAGCACCTGATCCAGTTCCTCGCCAAGGCGTGTCATCGCATCCCGAATGGCGGGCGGCATCTGCCCTTTGCGGAAAAGCATGGCCAGCGTGACCATGCCGCGTAAATCGCCCATCGCACCGACCACATCTGGGGTCGCACCAACTCCCGGGGGCGGGCTCCGCTCAGCCAATACGCGCTCGACGGGCACGTCGAGCTTTGCCCCGTATTCCCTCATAAGCGCCACCTTGGCGTCATTGTCCTCGGGTTCGAGGAATCCGATGCCCCGCACCGTGCTGACTCGTGGCTGCGCAAGAAATTCAGCCTTGCGCTGCCGAACCTTGGCCGTGAGGTCGGCCTCGTTAGTAGCTTCGATGATGCTGACGCCCGACCAGATTGACTCGCCTCCATCCCGCACGATCCGCTGCGCCCATTCGACGCTGTCCACACCCTTGGGCTGAAGTTTGAGCAGGTCGTAGTCGAATCGCATGACGCTAATGGCAGCGAGGGAAGCGCCCGTGATGGCCGCGGCTCCCAGCAGCGTCAGCCAGGGATGCCGGGAAAACGGCATCGACCAGCGTTCTTCGTAGAAATGCAGCCAACGGTCGCCCATCAACGTCACATGGTGGCGATCGTGTTTGAAGAGGCGCAACAAAGCAGGGAAGACGACGAGCATGGAGACCAGGCAGAGCATCACGCCCCCCGCAGCGATGAGGCCCATCTCGCCGACGCCGATGAAGTCGGTGAACATGGTCGTGGCAAAAGCCACGGCGGTGGTGATCGCTCCGGTCATGATGCCGGGGCCCATGGTTTGAAGGGTATCGCTAAGGGCGCGTTCGAAGCCGGGGATGCCGTCGCCATAAGACGGCCGCACCAATTCATAACGTGACGCCAGGTAGATGCCGTAGGCGACTCCCAGGCCCAGCAGCATCACCGTGAAGATCACGCTGATGACTTGCAGGTGTCCCACGGCCACGGTGGCAAAGCCGAAGGACCAGCCCACGCCCAGAAACAGGGCCACCATTGCCCAGAGCGGCGTGCGAAAGCTGTGAAAGGCGATAATTAACAGCGTGGCGATCAGGACAGCCGCCAGAATGGAGGTCCAGGTCCCATCCCAGGTGGCGGCATCGGTTTCATCGGCCTCGACGACCTCAATGCCCGTCAGCCCGATGTCGAAGTCAGGATACTGGGCATTGGTCGCGTTGACCACGGCCCGGATCTCAGCGATGGCCTGAGCAAAAGCGTTAAGCGCTCCGTCCTGGGATCGCGGAGTGAGGCGAATGAAATAGAGTCGGCCGTTGTCACTGGCGAAATAATCCCAGCTCCCCAGCGCTGCCTCAGGCGTATCGGCCACGGCATCGGGTGGCGCCGGAGCGACCACGGCGTCGGCATCAAGGTTCAAGGGGTGATCAGCCTGCGTCAAGGACTGGCCAATACTCCTCACGACACCGATGAGGCTGTTGAGCCCCGCCAATGCCTGCTCCTCGGTGACTTCCTCCTCGTCGCTGTCCCGCAACTGCGCCATAATGCCACGCAGCATGGCTTCGAGACTGGTGCTTTGGAGCAGCAAGGCCGCATCGTCGAGGCGTGCCAATTCCTCTCGCACTCTCGGCAACGGTGCCAACCGCAACGCACGCGGACTGAAATACGCTCCCCACACGGCTCTTTGCACATGCTTATTGCGTTGAGGCGAAAGCTGATGTCCGATCTCGTCGACGATCCTCCTGGCTTCGACGGTCCGCTGCGGGGTCACCTTACCGTCGGAATCACCAGCATCGACGACCACGACCAGATCGGTGGTGCCGCCGAAGTTCGCTTGCCAGTCGATAAACCGTTGATTCCAGGGCAGGTCTTGCGAAATCAACTCGTTGCGATTGGATCGAAAGCCCAAATGATCCACACCCGGCAAAAGCCCAAGCACGGTCGCTATGGAAAGCAGGAGCGCCAAGGCCCCCAGGAGCAGGACGAGTCGCGGACGCCGACTGATCCAGCGTGCCAGCAAGCCCAAACTACGGTGACGTAAATCAGTTGCCATGAGTCAGAGAATCGTAAGTCGCCTCGCCCCCGGGTTCAAAACGGTGGGCTTCACCGGGTCAATTCAGCCTTCAGATTGGCCACGCCACGATATGCAACCGCATCATCCGCTCCAGACTCGTTTCCAGAAGTCACGCCAGTTGCCGTGGAAGATGTTGGCGATATCCAAATCGCTGTAGCCTCGATCCTTCAAAATGGGTTCCAGCGTGGGCAGGTCGGCGATGGAGTTGATTTCCCTGGGCGTGTCCTCCACGCCGAAACCACCGTCCAGATCACTGCCGATGGCCACGTGGTGTGCATTCCCCGCCAGTTGACAGACGTGGTCGATGTGGTCGGCTAGGTGAGCCAAGCTGACTTCGTTGCGGGGAGGCATGGCGTCGTTGATCCAGCGGATCATGCCGTTGTGGAGCACCGCGCCGATCACCCCTTGACGCTGGATGATGAGCCGGAGTTGCTCATCGGTGAACTGTCGCACGTTGTTGGCCAGTGCTCGGCAGTTGGTATGGCTGGCGTACACGTGCCCGCCGAAGTGATCCAGCGACTCCCGAAAGCTCTGATCCGAAGCGTGCGAGAGGTCCAGGGCCATGCCGATGGCTTCCACTTCTCGCAACAACGCCGGGCCGCGCGGCTGCAGCGGGCCATCTTTCTCCGCACTGTCGGGCGAGCGCGAGGGCGTTCCCGCGGCATACTGACCATGGCCGAAGTGCGCGAGACTCACCGCTCTCACGCCTTGGGCAAACCATGCCCGCACATCGCCGGGTTCGACAATCGGGTCCGCGCCCTCCATCGTCAGAATCACACCCGGCGGTAACGTTGCCTTCTCACCGCCTTGATCGGCGGTCGCGCGCGACCAGTGAGATTCCAACTCGGCCAACGTGGTCACGATACGGATCAGGCCTTGTGCTTCGAGCTTGCGGTAATAGGCCAGTTGGCCCTGAGCGATGGCGTGGGCCATGGTCTGCGTGGGCCAGTCGAGGTTATCCCGCCGAATGTCTCGCGACGCCTCGACCCACGGCTTGGCACGCGCGATCAATGTCGCCATGCAAAGCACCACGCCGCCACGCGCCATCTCCGGCAGGGTCACCATGGGAGTGCCGCGCCCGTCCTTTACGCCCCCTGCCTCACGACAGCGCAATGCGTCCAGCGGCAGCGTGATATCTCGCTCATAGCACAGCGCGTTCATCGCCAGATCGAGATGGCCATCAATAATGTGCATCTATACAGCGTCCTCATTCAGGTGGCGCTTCAAAAACAAGGCGGCAAGATCGACCCAGGTGCGGAGGCTCTGGTCCTGGGGTGCCAACCCCAAGCCGTGTCCGCCGCGCTCGTAGAGATGCATCTCCACGGGCACGCCGTGCTTGCGACAGGCCATGAAGTAAACGAGGCTGTTTTCGGGGGGCACGCCAGTGTCCTGCATGGTGTGCCAGAGAAAAATCGGTGGGGTATCAGCGGTCACGCTCGGATGCAGGCTCATCCGCTGGATCAGATCCTCGTGGGGCGTCTGTCCCAGCAGATTCTGGCGCGATCCCGTGTGAGTGGCCGGGCCGATGAAGTCGATGACGGGGTAGCAGAGCACCGCAGCATCAGGCCGGGCACTGAAACGCGTCGCCAAGTCGTCATCCGGGTTGGTGAATTGGTCGTAAAGGGTTGCGACCGATGCGGCCAGATGTCCACCGGCTGAGAATCCAAGCACTGCCGTTTGCCCCCCTGCAACGCGCCACTGGGCAGCGTGATGACGCACCAGCCGGACCGCCCGCTGGGCATCGTGGATCATCGCCGGGTGACGAAAACGTGGTGCCAGGCGGTAGTTCAAAACCGCGGCATGGAATCCGCGCTCGTTGAAGACCGCAGCCACGGGTTGCGCCTCGTGCTGTGCCAACATCGTGTATCCACCGCCCGGAAACACCAGCACCAGCGGATGTTCCCGCCCGTCCTGAAGCAGATAGGGTTGAAGTTTGGCTTCCTCCAACGCCGGGTCGGTCCAAAGTTGCACCGCATCAAGCATTCGATTGATCCTTATACGGACGCGAATTGTACCTCACGCCTCTCGCGGCGCGGCCTACCATCTGGGGCTTCGACGACTGAAGCAGCGATGAACTATCGCACAGACACCACCCAACGTCACATCGCGAGTTGGCACCATGATTCAACCTATCTGGCTCCTATGGGGAATAGTGCTGCCCGTGGCGATATCCGCAGCAGTGCTATTGGCCGCTGCGGGGCCGTGGGGTGGATCGCGTGGACGATGGACTCAAGTCGCCGGCATCATCGGCCTGGCGCTGGCGATGGGCACAGGAATATGGAGTGTCGAAGGCCTGCCCGGCTGGCCGCCCGCATCGGCCATGCACCGCTTCCTCTGCTTTGTCTTGCCCGCCATCGTCATCATCGAACTGCTAGCCACGTGCAGCCGCAAGCTTCGGCCCCTGATCTGGGGGTTGCGGGCCGCGTTGGTGATCGCTTTACCACGGGTGCTGCTCCACGGGTCGGTTTACCTTGTCGAGCAGCCGTTTTCAGAGGATCGGCTCTGGACCTGGCCTCAGGAACTGGCCTGGCTGATGGGCATTGCAGCCGTCACACTGGCCGCGTGGCTTTCGCTCAGTGTCCTGCAGCGGCGCGGTGCTGTCATCGCCACCCGCCTGATCCTCGTGGTCATGGCCACCGGCACGGGCCTCGTCATCGCCACCAACAACGCTCAATCCACGGGCCAGATGGCGTTTTCGCTGGCGGCGGCACTCGTTGCGCTCACCCTGGCGAGCCTTCTCCTGCCCCGTGGCATCGACGCCCTGGCGGTCGGCCTGGCGATCATCAGCCTCGCCGCCCTGCTGATCACAGCGCTGTTCTTCGCGCCCGAGTTTCGACTCAGCGATGCACTCCTTCTCATGCTGGCACCCGTCGCAGCCCTGCTGGCGGATATTCCCTGGATTCATCGCCGCAGGCCCTTCCTCGTCGGGGTGATTCGTGTTGCCCTGGTGGCTATCATCGTGGGCATCGCGGTGATTCCATCGCTGATTCGCTTCGTCCCCACCATCGCCAGCGAGTTGGGCTATGGCAGCAATGAGCCGAGCCCCTACGGCGCGTATTGAGCCGCTGCCGTGGCACAATCCCCATCTGCTAGAATGCGCCATTCCTCAAAACACTCGGGAATCAACCCATGAGTTGGATCGAAAACCGCTTTGAAGAAGGGCTCATGATCACCAGCGTGGACTGGGCCGTGAACTGGGCTCGCAAAAACAGCCTTTGGCCCATGACGTTCGGGCTGGCCTGTTGCGCCATCGAGATGATGGCTGTGGGTGCGTCACGCTACGACCTCGACCGCTTTGGAGCCGGTGCCTTTCGCGCCACGCCACGCCAGAGCGATCTGATGATCGTCGCCGGGACAGTGACCTACAAAATGGCCTCGCGGGTGCAACGTCTCTACGACCAGATGCCCGACCCCAAGTACGTCATCGCCATGGGTGCCTGCACGGTCGGCGGCGGCCCGTATTTCAAGTACGGCTACCACGTCGTCAAAGGCGTCGATATGGTCGTCCCGGTGGATGTCTATGTCCCCGGTTGCCCGCCACGCCCCGAAGCACTCATCGAAGGACTGATGCGACTCCAGGACAAGATCAGCAAGCAGTCGATCTCCGTCGGCAAAGTCGCCCAGCGCGGCGCAGCCGAGGATTTGGCCAATACATCGCCATTCCCCCAACCCGCGCTGGCGTAGTGCTTGTTGTTCGTGTTCGTTGTTGTCGCCGTGTTGCCGTGCCCTGTTCGCCACCCGTGATTCGTGTTCCCCCGTTTGCATGCAGAACGTAGGACCCGCCATGACTCCCACACAGATCGCAACATTTCTCACCGAGCGCTTCGGCGACGCCATTACCGCCAGCCACCCCGATGACAAGCACCCCCGGATTCACACCACAGCGGGGCAATGGCGCATCATCGCGGAATCACTGCGACATGAGCCTGAGCTTTCCTTCGACTGGCTGGCGTGCCTGACGGCGGTGGACTACGTGGCTGACGAACAACTCTGCTGCGTCTATGACTTGCGTTCCACCATTCACAACCACTGGTTTGCCGTGAAGGTTATTGTCAGCCGCGCCGAACCGGTCATGCCCACCGTCAGCAATATCTGGCCAACAGCCGACTGGCATGAGCGTGAAGCGTTCGACATGTTCGGCCTCAAATTCACCGACCACCCCGATCTCCGCCGCATCCTCCTGCCCGAAGATTGGGAAGGGTTTCCGTTGCGCAAAGACTACGTGTTCCCCAAGGAATACCACGGGATTCCGGGTACCTACGACAGCCCGGGGCTGTCCACCGCAGCCAAAGCATAAACCGACGGGCATCAAGCCTTGGTCATCGTCGGCGTCGGGCGAATCGGTACGCCGCGCTCGATGAGATAGCGCTTAGTGATATCAATGGGGTAGGTGCCGTAGTGGAAGATACTAGCGGCAAGCGCGGCATCGGCGTCGGTCTCGGTGAGCACCTGTTGGATATGAGCCGGGGAGCCGCAACCACCTGATGCCACCACGGGCACATCCACCGCCGCAGATACCGCAGCGGTCATCGCGATGTCGTATCCATTTTGCATTCCATCGGCGTCCATGCTTGTCAGGACGATCTCACCCGCGCCCATCGCCACGACTTGTCGAGCCCATGCGACGGCTTCGAGACCTGTGGGCTTGCGCCCGCCGTGGGTGTGGACCTCAAACACCACATCGTCATCGGCGGATGCTGGCTCGCCGCTACCCGCGGTGCTCAGCCAGGATCGCGCTGCCCGGCCCAACGCGTCATCTCGATCTTCGAGAAGTCGACATCGGCTCATGTACTCGGATCGCGGCACACGCTTGGGGTCGATATTGACCACCGTGGCACAGCGGCCAAACCGCCGAGCCGTCTGCGTCACAATTTCGGGCGACACGATGGCGGCGGTGTTGATGCTGACCTTCTCCGCACCCGCCTGGATCAGGGCCGTCACATCGTCAATGACACGGATGCCTCCACCTACGGTGAAGGGCATGAAGCACTGCTCCGCCACGCGACGCACCACATCCAGCATGATCTCTCGCTGCTCGTGACTGGCGGTGATGTCAAGAAAAACCAACTCGTCGGCCCCTGCGCGGTCATAGGCACGAGCGATCTCCACCGGGTCCCCGGCATCACGCAGATTCACGAAATTGACGCCCTTGACCACGCGACCAGCGTGGACATCCAGACAGGGAATGATGCGATGATAAAGCACAGGGCGGCTCACTTGGGGGTTAGAGAGGCACAATTGTAATGCAGCGGGCCCGCATGGATCGGAGCGCGTTTTTCTGGACTGGCCGACGCGATTGATCGTCAGCACCCACTCCAAGCTGGTAGACGCCCCGCCTCCCTCTCGGTAAACTCCGCAACATTCCTCACACAGGACACACCATGAGTCGCTTTTCCGCATCGGCCAAGTTGATCCTCGCCTCGCTAATGACCCTCGTTTCTCTCGCGCCTTCCGCGGTCGCTTCGCCGCAGGACGACGCTTACATCTCCGGCTATGCGCAGGCGATTGTTGACAGCCAGACCGAGACCGGCGGCAACGGCGTCACCGTAACAGCCCGAGACGGGGTGCTCACAGTGGCGGGCGATGAGCGACTCAACGCAGACGGACGAAAGGCTCTGGCCACGCGGCTCGGAAAGCTGCCGGGCGTGCGCCAGGTGGTCTTCACCGATGATTTGCCTGCTGCTAACGCGGCCCCCGACAACCAACGAGGGCCCACCGAGGTGCCGCCCGTCGAGGTCGCTCCTATCAAGTCGGACGGTCCAGCCGCGCCTGATGCTGAAGGCGCCGTCACGCCCCTGATCAAATCGCCGGGCGGCGAATGGTTTCCGCGCGGGCGACTGTTCGAACCACTTCAAGCCGACCCGCGTTGGCCGCATTTTGGCGCCGCCTGGACCAACTACCTGGGCGAAGATGTTCACAATGTCGCCACCGTCAGTTTCGGTGAGACGATCAGCTTTTATCGCTGGGATGTTCCCGAGGGCCTCGCGATTGGTGGTCAGCTCGATGCCGTGCTTCAGCCCGGCGTGTTTGCCATCTTCGACCTCGGTGCACCCTCGGGCGATCTGCTCAACGCGGACTACTTCATCGGCGGCGGGTTGGCGTGGCGCAACGGCCCTTGGTCCGCATTAGGCCGCATCTTCCACCAAAGCTCGCACCTGGGTGATGAATATCTTCTCGCCAACCCCACCGTCACCCGCGAAAACTTCAGCTACGAACAAGCCAACCTCATTATCTCCCACGATTTCAGCTCCCACTGGCGGGCATACGCGGGAGGTGGGGTGCTCTTCGATCAGGACCCCGCAACGTTCGACCGGCTTGTCGGGCAGTACGGTCTGGAGTGGCGCAGCCCCTGGACATTCCGCAACGGCTGGCTAACGCCTATCGCGGCTGTTGATGTCAAGCATTGGGAGGAGACCGACTGGTCAGCCGACCTCTCGCTGCGCGCTGGCCTGGAGTTCCGTGATCCAGCCGATGCCGATGGTCACCGCTTTCAGGTTCTCGTGGAGTACTACAATGGCCGCAGTCCCAACGGCCAGTTTTACTCCGAAAGCATCCGCTATCTTGGCCTGGGGATGCATTTCTACTATTGAAACGGCCGGGGTGGATTCTCTATTCGAGGGCTTTGCTGCTATCCTCTTCTGACACCACCGCCACCACGAGCGCCCACCATGACCAAGCCCGCCTTCATGTTGTTGACCATCGCCACGCTGGCATTGACCGGCTGCGCCTTTTCTGACATCAAGGCCCCGCAGGCACGCGTCGAATCCGTCCGCCTCACCGAACAATCCGACAAGGGCGCACGCGTGGAAGTCGCACTGATCATGACCAATCCCAACGACAAAGCCCTTGCACTTAAACGGACGGATTACTCAGTCCGCCTCAGCCAGGGCGGGGTCTTTCGCTTCAAGGACGAGTCTAATCGCACCCTGCCAGCCAACGGTGAGCAGACCATTCTGCTACCTGCGGCGTTCGCCACCGACGGCAACATCAACGCGGCCCAATACGAGGTTCGCGGCGACGTGAGCTATGAACCCCCCGGCCAGTTGCGGCGATCATTGACCGAGTCGGGCATTCCGCTGCCATCAGTGAGTTTCTCAAAATCGGGCAGTCTGGAGTAACGGCAGCCTCATCCGTTGTCTGTCAGATAAGAACCCACCGGCCAGGTTGCAGGCTCAAGCGGCATCCTCCCCGCGATCACTTTCGGCGTTACAGTTTTTCCGCCCTTCGACCCTTCAACCCCCGAGCGTTAAGCCACGCCAATAAAACGCTCACATTCGCTACAATTGCCCGCCAATGGACACAGTTTTCGACCAACGTCGCTATCTGATTCCGTTCCGCGCCACCCTTCTGCCGCAAATCTTCACGGATGTGCTCGTGATCGGCGGCGGTGTGGCGGGTTTGCGTGCCGCCATCGGCGCTGCTGCCAAGGTCGACGTCATCGTCGCGCTCAAGGGCGACATGAAGGCCTCCAACACCTATTGGGCCCAGGGCGGCGTGGCAGCCACCATGACCTCCGAAGACTCGTTTGACGCCCACGAGCAGGACACGCTGACTGCCGGGGCCGGTCTTTGCGATGTGCCTGTGGTCCAGCAGGTGATTCGGGATGGTCCCAAGCGGATGCGGGAATTGTTGGACTGGGGTATGAATTTCGACCGCCGGGCCGGGAATCCTGACGAACTGGCGCTGGGGCGTGAAGGTGGCCACAGCATGGCCCGCATCCTTCACGCCGACGGCGATGCGACGGGCAAGGAACTGGTCGTGACGCTGGAGCGTACCGCGCGTGCCAATGAGCGTGTCCGAATTTTTGAGCACTGCTTTGTGCTGGACTTGATCACGCTCGAAGGCGTGCCGCCCCGCTGCGTCGGCGCCATCACGCATCATCCCAAGTACGGCCTGCAGGTTATCTGGGCTGGGGCTGTCATCCTCGCAAGCGGCGGTTGCGGTCAGGTCTTTCGCGAATCGACCAACCCCGGCGTGGCCACCGGCGATGGTCTGGCAATGGCTTATCGCGCTGGCGCCAAGTTGGCGGACATGGCGTTCATGCAGTTTCATCCCACCACGCTTTACATCGCCGGTGCCAGCCGCTCGTTGATCACCGAAGCAGTGCGTGGCGAAGGCGCCACGCTGTTGGACCGCAACGACCACCGCTTCATGCCCGAGTATCACGAGTTGGCGGAACTGGCACCGCGCGACATCGTCACCCGCGCCATCCTCCAGCAGATCAGCAAAACCAACTTCAGCCATGTCTATCTCGACGCCCGAAAGCTGGGCCAGGCCTTCGACCAGCGGTTTCCCGCGATCCGCAACCTGCTCAAAAACTTCGACCTCGACCCGGCTGTGGACCTGATTCCGATCCACCCCTCGGCCCACTACATGGTCGGCGGCGTGCAGACCGATGCCATGGCCAGAACCAACCTCCATGGGCTCTACGCCTGCGGTGAAGTCGCTTCCACCGGCCTGCATGGCGCCAACCGACTGGCGAGCAACAGCCTGCTGGAGGGCTTGGTCTTTGGCGCTATCGCCGGTGAAACGTGCCTCGAAACCGTGAACCACAACACCCGGCAACCCGCCAGAGTCGTCTCCGATATTCGCCCATCAGATCGCAGCGAGCTGGACCTTGCCGACGTCCGATCGAGTTTGCGCAGCGTCATGTGGCGGCATGCGGGTATCGAGCGCGATGGGCAACGCCTTGAGGAAGTCCAGGAAATGTTCGACTTCTGGGCACGCTACACGCTCGATAAGATCTTCGACGAACGGCCGGGCTGGGAAACGCAAAACCTGCTGCTGGTCGGTTCGTTGATGGTACGGGCTGCCCAATGGCGCCAGGAGAGCCGCGGCACCCACTATCGCACGGACTTCCCCACAACGCGAGATGAGTTCCGCCTCCACGATGTCTGGCAGCGTGGCGTCGAGACGCCAACGACCCGCGCGGTGCAGGACGGCGTGGCAGATGCGCTGGTGTGAGCGAGTCCGAGAGCCGAGAGTCCGCATGGACAATGCTCCGTTTGCCTCCAAACCAGGCTCGCGGTATCTTAAAGGACTCGGCCTCAAAGCTGGGCGTGTACCGAAGCGGCCAAACGGGGCAGACTGTAAATCTGCTGACTAACGTCTTCGTTGGTTCGAATCCAACCGCGCCCATTCCCACCCTCATGATCTGATCTTCCACCGCCCGCGCACGGCGGGCCACCTGCTGCGAACTGACCGAGCGGGAGTCCCGGTTGGCCCGGTGGCGGGCCCCGACTGTGCCTCGCCAGATCAGGGGCGTTGGCCTCACACCCGGAGACTGCGTCTTGCCTCACCATCCTGTTGATCGTGCCGATGCACAGCTCGAGTCCGCCCCCATCGCGTTGCCCTGCAACGGCGAGTGGTCGCTCCAACAGGCCGACGGCTCAGGTCCAACGCATAGCGCTGTCGTGCCGGGCTGCGTTCATACCGACCTGCTCAAAGTCGGTGTCATTCCCGACCCGTGGTTTGGCGACAATGAAAAGGACGTTCACTGGGTCTGCCTCAAGGACTGGGCCTACCAGCGCGACATCGATGTGCCCGCAGCTCTGCTGCAACGTAGGAGCGTCGAGCTGATCTGCGACGGTCTGGACACGCTGGCGACGGTGTTCATCAACGGCACCGAGGTCGGCCGCGCTGACAACATGTTTCGCACCTGGCGTTTTGATGTGAAGCGACATTTGCGCGCGGGCACTAACACGTTGCGAGTGGTCTTCACCTCGCCGATACCACTGATGAAGCAACTCGACGCCCAGCGACGGCTGCCGGGGTGGAACCTGTTCCACCACGACTTCGCGGGCAAGAGCTACGTGCGAAAGATGGCGTGCGCCTTTGGTTGGGACTGGGGGCTCATGGCGCCGACAGCCGGGATATGGCGTTCGATGACCCTGCTGGGCCGCGATGCGCAGATCGAAGACCTGCGGATCAAGCAGCACCATGCGCAAGATGCAGTAACGCTCGATCTTGACATCGCGTTGATCGGCGATGCTGCGCAGGTGCGTTTTGATCTGTCATTGAACGGCGAGACGGTGGCAGAGACCACCGCGGCAATCTCGCGCGGTACCGCAGTGCACGCTCAGATCAACGTGCCATCTCCACAGCTATGGTGGCCCAATCAGATGGGAGCCCAGCCGCTCTATGACCTGACCGCCACACTGCTTGATGCGCAGGGCCGAGCGCTCGATCACGCCTCGCGCCGCCTGGGCCTGCGCACCCTCGAATTGGTGCAACAGCCCGACTCCTTCGGCACCAGCTTCCGCTTCCGGGTCAACGGCCGGGATGTGTTTGCCAAGGGCGTCAACTGGATTCCCTGCGATGTCTTTCCTTCTCGCATCAGCGATGAAACCTACCAGCACCTTCTCGACAGTGCCGCCCAAAGCGGGATGAACATGATCCGCGTCTGGGGCGGCGGCATCTACGAGGATGAACGCTTCTACGACCTTTGCGACGAGCGCGGCCTGATGATCTGGCAGGATTTCATGTTCGCCTGCTCGACATATCCGACCTTCGACCCCGCCTTCATGGAAAACGTCCGGCTTGAAGCCATCGACAACATCAAGCGCATCCGACACCGCGCCTGCCTGGCGCTCTGGTGTGGCAACAACGAGTTGGAGCAGGGCCTCGTAGCGGAGCAATGGACCGAAGGTGCGATGAGTTGGGCCGACTACAAACTATTGTTCGACGTGTTGCTCAACAATCTCGTCGCTGAGCATGACGGCGTGACACCGTATTGGCCTTGCTCGCCGCACACGCCCGAAGGTAATGGCCGCGACCGCTACAAGTTCAACGATGCGACCATCGGCGATGCGCATGCGTGGTCGGTCTGGTTCGGTGGCCAGTCCTTCGAAGCGCAGCGCGGCTGGGATTACCGCTTCATGAGCGAGTTCGGCTTCCAGAGCTTCCCCGAACCACGCAGCGTCGAAGCTTTCACGGCACCGCAGGATCGAAGCCTGACGAGCTGGGTCATGGACTATCACCAGCGCAGCGGGCCGGGCAATCAGACGATCTATAAGTATCTGCTCGAGTGGTTTCAACCGCCGCGCGATTTCCCATCATCGCTGTGGCTGACACAGTTGACTCAGGCGTTGTGCATCGAGGTCGCCGCCGATCATGCCCGCAGACTGCAGGGGCGGATGGACGGCTTGCTCTATTGGCAGCTCAACGATCTCTGGCCGGGCGCTACATGGTCCTCGATCGATGTCTATGGTCGCTGGAAGGCGCTGCAATATTTCGCCAAGCGGTTCTTCGCGCCGGTACGCGTGAGTCTTCTGGAGTCGAGAGATCGCGGCGTGGCCGAGGCGTTTATCTCCAACCATCGGCCAAGCTCCGCCGAGGTCACGCTGCACTGGCGGGTCACGGACGCAGGGGGGCGCAAGCTCGATGAAGGCTCCCAGGTCGAGACGATTGACTCGCAGTCCTGCCGATCGGTGCGCATGATCGAATGCCAGCGCTTCCGCGAGGCAGGCGGCACCGCGCGACTGCCGCTGACGGTCGGCAAAACCGCCAACGCTCCCATTGCTGGCGATCGCGATTTGATGGTCTGGGCCTGGGTAACGGATCGAGCGACCGGCGAAGAACTCAGTCGCACGATGGCGACGTTCGCGCGACCCAAGCACCTGCTGCTGCGCCAGCCGCACATCCAACACAAACTCACGCAATGTGATGACGGGCAATGGACCATCGAACTGACCACGGACGTGCCAGCGCCCTGGACACGGCTGGGGCTCGCTGGGGCCGACGCCATTTTCAGCGACAACTTCGTGCATCTGTGCCCCAACTTACCCACCACCGTCACGATGCGTCCCCGTGGCAACGTGCAGGGCAAACCCGAATTGGAGATCCAATCGCTGGTGTCGCTTTGGTCCGCCAGCGACGCAACCACTGCGAACTGACATCATCGCCCGGCGGGTAACATGGATGCCATGCCGCGATTGCCCTTCAAGTTCGACTCCCCCACGCCAGCGGTGCCCCCGGTGGATGCCCACGCCCCGGCTCCCGCGGCCTCGACAGCCAAGGCACTGACAGTCAGTCAGCTTGCCGACCTCATCAAGGGAGTCTTGTCCGAGCATGCGCCAGCAACGGTGCGCGTCGTCGGCGAGGTCTCCAACTGCTCGCTGCGAACACACTGCTTCTTCTCGCTCAAGGATCAGGCCGCAGCGGTGCGCTGCGTCTGCTTTGCCACCAACCTTCGCCGCCTGGCGTTTCGCATGGCTGATGGCATGCAGGTCGTCGTCACGGGGCGGCTGGATTACTTCCCCGGCCAGGGCAATCTGCAACTCTACGTCGATCGCATTGAAACCGTCGGCCAGGGACCTCTGGAACTGCGCTTGCGACAACTGATGGAGGAGTTGCGCAGCCTCGGATACTTCGCGCCCCAACGCAAGAAGCCGCTGCCCGTGATGCCTCGCAAGGTGGCAGTGGTCACCTCCGCCAGCGGAGCCGCCCTGCAGGATGTGATCAACACCGCATCGCGCCGATGGCCCGGGTGTCGGCTTTATCTGGTCGATGTTCGTGTACAGGGGCCCGACGCGGCGCCGCAAATCGCCCACGCCATCAATGCACTCTCCAAGCGTGGCCCACAACTGGGGATCGACGGCATCATCCTCACTCGCGGTGGCGGCAGCATCGAAGACCTCTGGGCGTTTAACGAGCGCATCGTGGCGGATGCTTTGTTTCACTGCCGCTTGCCGGTGGTGGCGGCCATTGGCCACGAGGTGGATACGACCATCGCCGAGTTGGTCGCCGACGTGCGCGCTGCAACGCCCACGCAAGCGGCCATGATGCTCATTCCCGATGCAGCAGCGCTGGGCCACCAGATTGAGCAAATGTCCCACCGCCTGCGCTTGCTGACACAGCGACAGGTCGCGCATTGTCGCCAGCAGTTGCAGGCCATCACACGGTTGCCCCTGTTTCATCAACCTCATCACGTCATCACGCCGTTGCGGCAGCGGATCGATGACGCAGCGCGGCGACTGGCTGCTGCGCTACGGGGCAGAGCGCGGCAATCCCGGCAGCGACTGGACCTCGCCTCCGCGCGATTCCACGGCGTCATGCCCGCCAAGCAAAGTCGCTGGCGGCACCAACTCGACCTTCTGGCACCTCGCCTCGAAGCTGGTGTGCCTCAACAAGTGCGAGCGATGTCCCAGCGTCTCGATGCGCTGCAGCGACAGATGCAGGCGGTCAATCCCCATCGCGTTCTGCAGCGCGGCTACTCCTACACCCTGGGCCCCGATGGTCGCGTGCTCAAACGTGCTGTGGATGCGTCGCCCGGCCAACGGATCACCACCGTTCTGGCGCAGGGCAGACTCAGCAGCACGGTCGATCATCCAGCGAGCATCGCTGATCCTACCGATCCCGTCGCCCCTGTCGTCCCTACCGCCGACCCTTCCGATGCTGTCGTGCCGGTCGCGGAAAAAATCTCCCCGCCTCGTCCCGTGACACCGAGGCGCTCCGGGCGACGAACCCCGTCACGCCCCACACGCAATCAGCCGAATCTTTTTGAAAACGACGCGTGATTCCTGAATCCGCAAGCAGCTTCCCCCGAGGTTGCGATTGGGTTTTGAAACGCGAATCTCATGTCATTGACATGCCATTTCTCAGTCGATAGAATACCTAACAAATACCAAACGTTAATAGCCATGAACCTCCGTCTTTTCATTTCGAAGCCGGGCGACCGGCCCGTCGCTGCCCGCCCCGCCTTTCCCGTGGAGCTGGCGCAGCGGATCCAGGATATCGAGGCCCGCCATCGGCCACGCGATCTCCCAGCCGTGGTCACCGGCTGGAAGTCCGACCACGCAGGCGTGGTGCTGCCCCGCGCCATGATTCACGAGTTTTTTCAATGTGATGGCGTCGAGACCGCCGCTGATGCGAAGCAATCGGAGGCAAAGCGTCCCACCCCGCCGCCGCCACTGCTGCTGCTGACGCATCTGGCTTTTACCGCGCTGACTGCTGGTGAGACCGCCACCGGCTATGTGCTGTGGATTGGTCGGCAGGTCTGGCCTCATCCCCGGGTGCTGCTGCGCCAGAGTCCACACGATGCTGCCCCGGCCAATCGTCCGATAGATCACGGCGCGGATATGCGCGGGCGGGTGCTGCTGGAGCGGTCGATCTTTGTCGATCCGCCTGATGATGCCGCGCGACTCTGGGCCATCGATTTGGCGTTGCGTTGTCCGGCGGTATCGGTGGTCGTCGCCGCGGGCCATCGTCTGACCTCAGCCGCAACCCGTCGTCTGCAACTGGCTGCTGAGGCAGGCAGCGCCTTGGCGCTGCTGGCGCGACCCGAGGATGAACTTGGCCAACTCTCCGCAGCCGCCACCCGCTGGAGCATCACCCCCCTGCCCCCCCTAGCCCCGCCGACGCCGCAAGCCGCGTCCTGGGATGCAGACCACGCTCGGGATGCAGACCACGCGCACCAGTCCACCCTTTGGGTCCCGAGCCTCTCGCCGCGCTGGCGTCTGACGTTGCAGCGCAGCCGGGTGGTGCTGACGGTGCCCGAGTCACCCGCGGATGGTGCGTTGCCCGCGCGAGCCGAGCCGCATGCACAACCCTCCACGCCATCGGGCCTCACTTCTTTTTCGCCGCAGGTTTTGTCGCCATTGATTCTGGAGTATCGCCATGACCAGGGCCTTATCGCTTTATCTGCCGCACTGGCCCATCGACCTGGTTCGTCGGCGTCTGCGTCAAGCCGCCGCAGCGCATGAGGATCATGCCGGCCGTGATACCCAAGATGCCCACACCAGCCGCATCGCCTCCCGCGCTATGGGTACCGCACGCGCATCTCCTCACACACCTCGACCATCTCATCACAGACCTAGCCCATCCCATCACAAGCCCAACTCACCCCAGCCCGCCTTGATCCTGCTGGTCACCACCGTGGCGAATCGTCGGCTCGTGACCCACTGCTGCCGGGCCTGTTCGGCGGCGGGTGTCCACATCGGCATGACGCTGGCCCATGCCCAGGCGCTGCTACCGACGCCTACTGCCAATGCCCACAAACCCCTCATTCTCCCAGCCAATCCCGACGCCGATGCTGCCGCTCTTCACGCCCTGGCGGTCTGGGCCACGCGTTTTGCTCCCTTAGTCGAGCCCGGTGTTCCCGATGGCCTGCTGCTGGATATCACCGGATGCCAGCGTTACTTCGGCGGGGAAGATCGCCTCCTGACCCGCATCGCCGGGAGCATGCGCCGCCTGAGCATCGATGCCCGCATCGCCATCGCCCCCACGTTCGCCGCCGCCTGGGCCGTGGCACGCTTCGCTCCTCATCCGCACAGCATCGTCAGCGATCGTCCTGATGCGCTGCACAGCGCCCTGGCACCGCTGCCGGTGGCCGCTCTGCGAATCGAGACCGCCACGGTCGAGGCTCTCGAACAGATCGCCATCACCCACATCCACCACCTGCTGGACCTGCCGCGCTCCGCGCTCCCCTCGCGCTTTGGCGATGAACTGGTGCTGCGGCTGGATCAAGCGCTTGGTCAGGCGATGGAATCGATCACGCCTGTGCGAGCCATCGAACCGGTTCAGGTCCAACAGCTTTTCGCCGGGCCCACGACGCAGTTTGAGGCAGTGCAACTGGCGACGCGGCAACTCGTCGATCAACTCGCCGAGGCTCTGCTTCATCGTGAAGCAGGCGTGCGCCGATTGGAACTGACACTCCAGCGCAGCGATCTGCCTCCCGCCACGCTGGAAATTGTGCTGAGCCGTCCCAGTCGTCAGCCCCGGCACCTGTGGTCACTCATCGTCCCGCGCCTGGAGAAGATGAATCTCGGGCACGCCAACGGCGGCGGGGTGGAGCGGATCATCCTCACCGCCCTTCGCATGGGGCGTCTGCCTCATGAGCAAAGTGAGGTGTGGCTCCTTGGCGATGCGCAACGCGATCTGGCGAAGCAAAACAGACAACTCGGTGAACTGCTGGATGTGCTGGGCAATCGTCTGGGTGCCCAGCGGGTGACGCAGCGGCAGGCGGTCGAATCGCATCTGCCTGAGGCGACGTTCGTGACCACACCCGCTGGAAGTGCGGCGATGGATGATGCCCGCCCTGCGGTGCGGAGGTCGCGGAAAGCCGCCTCTGCCCATGCGATCTTGAAGCCACAGACCGCAAGTCCTGGGCAACCCCGCATCAGCCACGCGCAGCGGCCATCGCAGTTACTCGATGAACCGGAGCCCATCGATGTGATTGCCGTGACGCCCGATGGTCCCCCAGCTTGGCTTTGCTGGCGTGGCCAGGAGCATCGGCTCATCGCGGGTCTGGGGCCCGAACGCATTGAAGAACCATGGTGGCATCAGGCAATCCCAAGTCACCATGCATCCACGCCTTCTGCAGCGTCACCCGCAACCGACCCCGCTGCGGGCTCTCGCCAGATACGCGACTATTACCGCGTTGAACGTGAGGATGGCGTCTGGCTGTGGATATACCGCCAATGGCCGTCGAACTGCTGGTTTCTCCACGGCCGCTGGGCGTGAACCACAGTGAAGCGTGATGAAGCGCCATGAATCGCAGCCGACCGCGACCGCCAGTACGAACGGGAGCGCGCGAAAGGAATCCGCGCGGGAGGGCTCGAACCTCCGACCCTGGGATTAGAAATCCCATGCTCTATCCAGCTGAGCTACGCGCGGGCATCTCACCGGCATTTTAACGTGACGGGAAAGACACGCGCCGCCGCTTCACGGCGCGGGGAGTTCCATCACGCCCACGCTCACCACGCCCTGGTCGGTCACGAACGCATGGCCGACACTGACGCCCATGACATCCTCGATTTCCTCAGCCGTCGGCATCAACTTCTTGAGTCCTTCGATCATCGCGGTGGGGTCGGAATCGCCCACCGGGGCCTGATCCATCGCGAAGTCCATCCCGGTCGTGAAGGTATCGAACATGAATTTGGCGAGTTTGTTCATGTCGGCAATCTGATAAAGAATGCCGGGCCGGGGGGGCAAAATCTGCCGGGCGCGGGCAGCGATGGCGCTGTTGGCCAGGGCTTTGTCGCCTTCCGGAGCGCTGTTAAGTGACGCCAGGATATTCTCCACCACATCGGGGCCACTGGTGAAGACCAGATAGCCCTTACCCAGGAACACCCCGCCTTGAGTGCCGGTGAACTCGTCCTTCATACGGAAGCCGTTGAAGCCCTGCTCCTCGACGGCCGTGAGAGCGCCTTCGCTGCCCTGGGCGAAACCGCCAATCACCGTCATCAACTTCGTCCACACATCCGCATTGGTCAGTTGCCAGACCCACGCCTGACGCTTGACGGGCTGCGGGGGCATTTCCACATCCTCCATGTCCTCGGGATCCATACCTGGAAATCGCATCGGTTTGGGCTTTTCCATTCGCGGCGTATAGGCAACCATCGTGTGCTTGCCACCGACCGAGGAGAGCAGCGTGGGGATATCCACCTGCAACATCATCTGGGCCTGGCCCTCCGCCATCGCGAAGCCTTGGGCAGACTCTTCACCGAAATTGGCGATGACCAGATCCTTCACCATCAGATAGGCCTTGCCCATATCGAAGCTGAAGTGGGTGTACTGCGTGACGTCGGCAGGTACCCAGGCTGGCACATCCGGTGTCAACTCCGCCTGATCGATCAGTTGCATCAGGCCGCGACGAGGCGAGGGCAGCGTGGCATAAACGCCGCTGCGAAGGAAGTTGCCATCGAGCGTCATGCTCATGGCCATGGTCGAAAGCGATTCGATGCCCAGCACCTTGATCGTCTTCTTGGCTTGCTCGGGGTCGGGCGATTTCTCAACCAACTTCAGGGCTGGGGTGACGTCGCCGAGGACCTCGAAAAGCGCCAGCCCCTTGGGCAGTGCATCCGTCAGGCCCGGAGACGCCATGACGCGGGACAAAAATCCGCCGGCCTGACCCGCATCCTTGGCGGTCAGGAATCGCGCCAGCACGCCCTTGGCCTGTTCAATACCCGTGACTGCGGCGAAGTCCACCTTCGCGTTGCCCTCGCCCCGCAGGGCTGCGACACGTTCCTGCGACTGCGGGAAAACCATCGCAAAATAGACGCGCCCGCCTTCCCGCGTCATCATCAGATGCCCCTGATCAACCATTTCGACCGGCGCCTCTTCCCGCTGCTTCTGCTTCTTCTCAAAGTAGTCTTGACGTTGCTGATCGGTCATTTCGTCGAAGTTGTCAGGGAAGTCAAAGGCATCGGGGCCAAAGACCTGCTCAAACTCACCCCAAGTCAATTGCACCACCGGGTGCCCCGCCAGTTCGTAGTCCACGCGGGTGATTTTGCGATCGCCCTCGGCAGTCTGATCAAGCATGGCTTTGTCGATGGCACTCATGATGCGCGTCGCCAAATCCTCGCCCGGCTCCACCCACGCCAGACCCACCATCAGCGGCGGCTCATCCCCCTGCCGCTGTTCCATCACCAGTGCAAAAGCGGTCTGGCCCACGAGCAGTTGTGCATTGTCCTCGGGCTTAAAGCCGTACTTGACCATGGCGGCGTTCATTTCTTCCCATTCCTCCGGCTGCTCCTTTTTGATGAGTTCAAGGGCCTGTTGGAAGCGATCAGCCTTGAATAGCACCGCACCGAGCTTGGTCCGCTGGCGCATGGCATCCACAATCGCCTGGCCATTGGGAATGCGGCCGGCGACGACCGTCTCGGCAGGCAGCGCGTTCCACGCCGCCTCAGCTTCCTGCGCCAGCGCTGGCGCTGCCAGCAATGCCAGCGATATGACGGCGCACATCATGATCGAAGCGAGATTCAGTAACGACAGACGATAGTTTCGCATGGGTGACTCAAAGAGAGTGTTAATGGGCGATCTCGTAAGACACAGTGTATCGATTGGGCATTGCGTTAAGCAATAGGCAACGGTCAGTAGACACTGGGCACTGGACGCTGGACGCTGGACGCTGGGCAACGGACGCTAAGCAATGAGCCCGCAATGTGTCGAGGCTCAAAGGGTGTCAATCCTTCTTGGCATCGTCGGCGGGGACGTTGAACGGCGGGTCCAGATAGGTCACGCCGTTACCGGGTTGGGCGGCATCGAAGAGATACGCATCGCGGTTCTTAAGAAACTCCAGAAGGTCAGAAGATGGGATGCCAAAAGCGAGTCCCTGGAAATATGTCGCCCCGGCGCACACGACGCCGACGACTTCGCCCCGCGCGTTAAACATCGGCCCGCCGCTGTTGCCGGGGTTGATCGCCGCATCGGTCTGAATCAGCCGCAAGTGGCCAAGGGTTCGCGTGGTGGAACTGACGATGCCCTGGGTCACGGAGCGTTCGAGCCCCAGAGGGTTGCCCACGGCAAAGACCAAATCGCCGACTGCCACATCATCCTTGGCCGCCAAGACCACGGGCTTGGGCGCGAAGCCTTGGGCTTCCTCAGCGTCGAACTGCAACAGCGCCAGATCGCGCAGCGGATGAGTCGCGAGAATGCGCACTTTCTTCAAGTCGCGTTTCTCATATCCCTGTGCGGTGGGGATGAAAACGGTGATTGAAACCTTAGTCTCGCGCTCGACGACGTGGTAGTTGGTGATGACGTGGCCGCGTGAGCTGATGACAAAACCAGTGCCCAGACCGGCGGGCGTCTTGACCATGATCACGGCATCGCCGAAGCGTTTGACCAACTCAGGCACGGGCGCGGCTTCAAGTCGGCCGGTGGTGAAAACTTCATCGCTCTCCTGAATCGCCGTGACGCTGGCACCCTGAGCATCGGTGATGTCCAGTACGCGATTGCCGGGAATGGCCAAAGCATCGAAGCCCAGATCAATCACCACACCTTCCTTGGTGCGACGCAGTTCCTGACCGGTGACCTTGGCACCACCGACGATGGTGACGGTCACGATCGAGCGCGCGTCGCCTTGGGCATCGGCGGGCGCGGTCGTATAGCGTGGCGTTGCCTCAGCCGCTGCATCAGCGTGGGGCACAGCCTCCGCCTCAGCCACAGCCGCCGTTGGCGCGGGTGTCGACGCGGATTTCGGCGCAGATACGGCTTGCTCCGGAGCAACAGCCGCTTCCTGGCCGTGCGCCACGATGGCAACGCTCAAAGTCAGCATCAAAATCAAGGGGATCATTAGTGTTCTGCTCATGGTTTGGACTCCCGGGCAAGATAGATAATCAAGCGATCGTGACTGAGTATGGCCAAATCTTGTTTGTCGTCGCCATCGATATCCAATCCGACGAGGGCACGCGGTTCGGATTCGTTGCCGCCTCGCCCCATGCCCATTTCATTCATCCCGTAGGGATATGCCTTGTCATCGTACACAGCCCATGAGACCAGCGGCTTGAGTTCCTCATCGCGACGCGACAACACCGTGAGTTGATGGCGGGCATCATCGCAAAGGAGGACCTCCTCGTGGCCGTCGCCGGTGATATCGGTGGTGAAGAGGCGGTGGATGGTGGCTTCGCGCACGCCGCTGGGCCGACCGACGCGGCTATCGACGCTCTCCTTGAGGGTCATTTCGGATGGCACGCCCGGCGCGAGGGTGGAGATGCGTTCGCGATCGACGAGCACCAGTCCCAGTACGGGGTCATCGACCAGCGATGCACCGCCTGCGATTTTGACGATCTGCTCGACGCGCATGACGCCAGCCTCGTCGGCTTTGAGGCGATGCACCGCGGCGCCGCCGCTTTCGAGTGCCCAGGCCTCGCCGGATTCCGCGCCGCCGACGGGCACGTAGCTAATGAGCTTGGCCCCTTCGGGCAGCATGACCTGGTCCTTGGCGTGCAGGTCGGCATCGAGCCATTGCAGCACGCCATCCGCCAGCCGCGCCAGATTGGGCACCCCCGGCGACGCCGCTTCGGGCTTGCCGGCGATGAGCGTCAACTCATCCAACTGCAATTTCTTGACGTGGGCCGGTTCACTCGCCACCGCCTTCTCACCTTCGAGCACCACGAGCTTGGGGCTGCGGGCGTATTGTTCCATCATGAGAATGCGTGGCCCGGGCGCAGCAGCGGGCGCACCAGCGGGCACGGGTTGGCCGGGCGTGGCCGTGGGCAATCCGCCCAGCCACATCACCTTTTCCGCCTTGCCGCCAACGCCCGCAAACCGACTGCGAATGGGAGCAGCCTGGCCTTTTTGCCAGACGTAGAGGTCCACATCGTTGGCGACTTTCTGAGCCCACCACAGCGTCGAGCCGACCGATCCCAACGCCAGAATCTTGCGGTCTTCGACCTCGGCTGACAACCCCATCGGCGCCGGATAGGTCATGCGCCCGTTTTCCCACTTGCTCAGGAACAGGTCGCCCGCTTCCTTGGCCCAAAGCACCACGCTGCCGCCGCCTTCGACCGGTGCTGTTGCGATCGCCTGGACATTGCTGATGAGCGGGAAACTTTCCTCAGGGCCCCATCCATCGGCACCCAGCGTATAGAGCAGCATGCGAGGCTGACGCGAGTCCACCGCCGCCAGAACCTTCCGGCCTTCGATCTCCAATCCACACCACATCGGTTTGTCAGCACCGGCCAGCGGAAGCAACTGCTGACGCCCCAGCGGACTTTGCTCGCCCTGGCCCAGGGCATATCGCCGCAACAACCCCGCCTGCATCCCGCCCAGCAACAGCAACTCATCCGCCTGTGCCGGCAGGAGCATGGCTTCGACGAACTCCGCGGGTTGATCCGACAGCACGCGAGCCGGGAGAAGCTGCCCGGACTTGGCCTCGTACCAGCGGACCGTCTGCTTGCTCTCACGCGTCCATTCCACCAAGTCGTCATCGCCGTCACCATCCACATCCAGGAGCCACCAGTCCACACGCCCCTTGCGCTCGCGCGGCGAAAGCCAGGTGGCTTTGGCACCCTTCTCAAGATTCAACGTCTGGATGCCATCGCCGAAGCTGATCAACAGTTCCGTCTTGCCACCCTCGAGCTTCCGTGCCAGCATCAGGCGATTGCGTCCCACGAGATCCCCTGCCAGCAGGTCCCATGAATCGGACTTACTCCACTTGCCCGCAGCATCCCGCTTCATCACCATAACAGCGTTAGGCGGCGTGACAAGCACTACCAACTCGAGCTTGCCGTCACCATCGACGTCCAAACAAATCACATCGCGTGGCAGCTTGTCCAAAGCGATTTCCTCGCGCTTGAACTCCATGGCCATGGGCAGGTCGTTGGGGCGTTCAGCGTCGAGTTTGGGTGCCTCGCGATCATTGGGCGAAAGCCAGCGATAGAGTTCGAGGCGTGACTGGCGCGAATCGATGGCGAGTAAATCATCGCGACCATCACCATCGATATCCACAGCCCGGAGTTGCTGAGGGCTCGACTCCATGCGGATGATGCGCATGCCCTGCCAACCCGGGAAGGTGGAGGGGCCTTGGGCCTGGAGCGCCTCAGCCCCGCGAGTGGACGGGGCGGATGGGGCTGCGGGGGTAGCGAGGGGGGCCGACTCCGCTGCCGAGGCTGGCATGCCCGACAGGCACAACGCCACCCCGGCCACACCGGCAACACCAGCCACGCAGGTCCAAAGCCATGCCCGTATCGATGTCGTTATGTCCACGATGACACCCTTTATTTGTTGAAGCCCGAAATCGCGTGAATTGTGAGCCGGAAAACATCATCCAAGACATGCTGATCTTAACGAATTCTGTTTAGTTGCGATATACAACCGGCAACGTGTGAGAAGCTCTGTCGAAACCAGTCCGCCCTATCTGCGCCATGTTCGGTATATGTTAGCATAATCCCGAAGCCGTGTCAAGTCACCTGCTGAGCACAAAAATCGCCATATCCGCGTTCAGATTTGGGTTGTCGGTGACCTGCCGATCCGTGCTGCTTTCCAGGTACACCTCGCGGTGGATCGTCAGTCCCTTGGCTCGGCAAAGGTCCTGCACATCCGCAATGGACGGAAACCGACGATTGGGCGTGTTGTACCACTCATGGGTGAAGACGCCCTGTGCCTTGGGAGATCGGCCCTCCCGATAGAGCATCTCCCGCAGATGCTTGTAGGCGAAGTTGGGAAAGCTGATGATCGCCTTGCGACCGATGCGGACAATCTCGCTGACGATGCGCTCGGTGTCGATGATCGATTGGAGCGTCTGCGACAACAGCACCACGTCGAACTGCTGATCGGTGAACGATGTCAGCGGCTCGTTTAAATCCGCCTGCACGACATCCAGCCCGCGCGCCACGCAGGCGAGAATCGCGGACTCATCAAGCTCGACGCCCATGAGGCGACGGTGGCCCCGTGCCTGGAGCAGTGCCAACAGATCCCCCTCGCCGCAGCCCACGTCCAGCACGCTGATTTGTGACTGGGGCGGGATGAGATCGAGGATGAGGTCGTAGTCGAGCCGTTGACCGTGGAAGATTGATTTAGGGTCGGCAATGGCGGTTTCACCCCCCGCGCGACCGCCCCCCCCAACGGATCGGGGACGAGGTTGCTCGTGGTGACCATCGAGGTGGTCGAGAAATCCGCGGATCATGCCGCCGTAGACACGCAGATTGTCTTCGAGCAAAAACGCATCATGCCCGCAGGGCGATTGGACGGTGCAGTAACTCACCGCCTTATTTTCCGCGACCAGCGCCTGGGCGATCTGCTGACTCTGGAACGGCGGAAAGAGCCAGTCGCTGGAGAACGCCAACACCAGCCAACGTGCCCGTGTCGGTGCCAACGCTGCCCGCAATTTCGCCATCGAATCCCCCAGATCAAACCGATCCATCGCCATCGACAGCGTGACATAGCTGTTGGCATCGAAACGTTCGACGAACTTGTGGCCCTGATGCGCCAGGTAAGAGCCGACGTTGAAGACCTTCTCAAACTCGGTGTCGATTTCCCGCGGCTCCATGCGGGCCATGTCGAACTTATCAGTCATCGCCTCGCGCGAGAGATAGGTGATGTGGCCCAGCATCCTGGCCAATGCCAGCCCTACGCGCGGGCCTTGCGGGTGGTCGTAATATTGCCCATCGCAAAAAGCTGGGTCGCGGAATATGGCGTTTCGCCCAACGATATCGAACGCCAACGCCTGGCTGGTCAAGCGGGGCGACGTCGCCAGCGCCACCACACCGCGCACCGCATTGGGGTGGCTTACCCCCCACATCAGCGCCTGATGACCCCCCAATGACCCCCCCACCACCGCATGCAAACGCTCGATACCGAGATGCCTCACAAGCTGCCGTTGCACTTCGACAAGATCGTTGACCGTGACCTTGGGAAAGCCCGATCCATACCGGCGACCGGTCTGCGGATCGATGCAGTTGGGGCCCGTGGTACCTCGGCAACCGCCCAACACGTTGGAGCAAATGACGAAGTACCGATCCGTATCTATCGCGCGGCCGGGGCCTACGACGACATCCCACCACCCCGGCACATCATCGTCACCGTGACGCGCCACATGCGAATCCCCGCTCAACGCGTGGCAGATCAGAATGGCGTTGTCGGCCGAGGCGTTGAGGCGGCCGTAGGTTTCGTAGGTGACGTTGACCTCCGACAGCGACTTGCCCTCCAACTCCAGCTCCAACGCGCCAGGCAGACGAAACTGCTGGGCAAAACGCAGTGGCGCTGCGGAACGTGCATCATCGGAACTCGCGGGGGCAACGGGAGGCATCAGTCGTGGTTTCACTCAAACTCCGGGGTCAATGACGCCAACAGTGACACTCGCTCATTGCTGTGATTTCGCCAGCGCTTGTTGGAGGTCAGCCTGGATATCGCGCACATCCTCGATGCCGATCGACAGGCGAATGTACTCGGGCGATACGCCGGTCTTGCGTTGTTCATCGGGCGTCAACTGGCTGTGGGTGGTGCTGGCCGGGTGGATGACGAGGCTCTTGGCGTCGCCGATGTTGGCCAGGTGCGACAGGAGTTTGCAGGAGTTGACGAACTTTTTGCCCGCCTCCATGCCGCCCTTGATGCCAAAGCCCATGATCGCGCCTTGGCCCTGGGGCAGATATTTCCTGGCATTGGCGTAGCTCTTGTGGGACGGAAGGCCGGGGTAGTTGACCCATTCCACCGCCGGCTGCTTTTCGAGCCACTGCGCCACCGCCAGAGCGTTTTCACAATGGCGCGGCATGCGCAGGTGCAGCGTTTCAATCCCCAGCAAAAATAGAAACGCAGCAAAGGGGCTCATGGCTGCGCCGGTGTCGCGCAGCCAGTGCGTGCGGATGTGAATGATGTAGCTGATGTTGCCGATGGGCCGCAACGCTTCTTCGAGAATCACGCCGTGGTACGACGGGTCGGGCGCGCAAACTTCGGGCCATTTGGCGGGGTTATCCGCCCACTTGAACTTGCCGCTGTCAACCACCGCCCCGCCGATGTGAACGCCGTGCCCGCCGATGAACTTGGTCGTCGAATACACGACGATGTCAGCTCCGTGCTCGATGGGCTTGAGCAGCACCGGGGTCATGACCGTGTTGTCAACGACCAGGGGTATGCCATGCCTTTTGGCGATGGCCGAGATGCCGACAAAATCGGGCACATCGTTTTTGGGATTGCCGATCGACTCCATGTAGATCAGGCGGGTTTTGTCATCCACGAGTTTGTTGATCGAGGAGGGATCCGCCGGATCGAAGAACCGCACTTCGATGCCCAGGTTTTTGAAGGTCTGAGTGAAGAGCGTCCACGTCCCGCCATAGAGCGACGTGGCGGAGACGAAATTCTGACCGCTGTGGCAGATGGTGAGGATGGCAGCGGTGATGGCGGCCTGCCCGGAAGCGAACGCCAGCCCCGCGGCTCCGCCGTCCATTGCCGCCAGACGTTTTTCCAACACATCGTTGGTCGGGTTCATCAGCCGCGTATAGATGTTGCCGAACTCTTTGAGGGCGAAGAGATTGGCGGCATGATCCGTGTCGTTGAAGGTGTAGCTGGTGGTGGCGTAGATGGGCACAGCCCGGGAGTTGGTCGTCGGGTCGGGCACCTGACCAGCGTGAAGGGCCTGGGTTGCCAGATGATGGATTGCAGCGTCGCTCATGTCGTTTTCTCCTTTTACTGTTGTGTGCCTGGGCGGTCCCGCACCCCGCGTTTACCGCCAACGAGAGACACCATGCTAGCGGCTACCGGCGTTGCGGCAAACGCGACTTTGCCAAAACAGGCCGACAGGGCCTGCCCATCTACCGGGCGGCTCTACTCCTCTCCCGCGCCTCGCGGGGGAGGCTGGGAGGGGGTGCTTCGAGCTAAGCGTTGACAACCATGTTCAAGCGAAGCCATTCGTAGCGTCGGCCCCCACCCCGACCCTCCCCCGCGTAAAGCGCGGGAGAGGGAGACAAGGCGATGCCCCGAAAATTGGGCAGCCCCGAGCCGACAGGGCGTGGCCATCTTCCGAGGCACTGGTATTGCCTGTATCACAGCAGGTCAGAGTTTACACCGATGGACACGGATTACGGACACGGATGAACACGGATAGATGTGGACCGCCTTGCCGCTCAGTGGCGAGCCGCGTGCGGGGCAGGACGCACAAGGCTCGAATCAAACCTCAATCGTGGTCACCCCGCAAATTCTCCACGCTGTGACCAAGCGTTTGGTAAAAAGTATGGGGAATGCGTAGTGGCATTCGGCAATCGCCGGCCGACCTTACGAATCCAACGCCACACGGAATCTGTAAGGCGTGCAAACGCCTCCGCATCGTAATCTAAACCATGCGGTGCAGAGAAGTCACGCGCCCAATAGATACGACCGTAACGCTTGTCGTCTAGGAAGCTCCTGTCGAACTCGAAGACAGGCGCAGTGCTTGAGTTCACGATGTAGAACCGTCCGGCACGCTCACGTGGGCATTTCGGGCCGCCGGTCTGCGCATACGCTGGCGACCAAGGGAACGTCTGCGGCCAGATGTGAAACTGCGCGGCCGGTATCTCCCGAGTTTCCCAATCGTCGATCCACAACTCATCAATGGAAGCAGCGAAGGCTTGAAAGACGCGAATCGGGGCGCGACTGCGGACGAAGCGCAATAGCTCAACCTCATCGGACTGCGTCGCTGCAAGTTGAAGTTGGCGTCCCATGTGGCGTTGCGGGATAACGTAAAAGGCTCTGTGCCGGCCACCTGCGGGAGCAGGCTACCAACCGACAACACTATTTTCCATCGCGACCGTCGCCGGTCAACTGCGGCCGGTGGTTAGGTGCTTTTTTCTTGCGGTTGGGCCACAGCCATGAGAGCGTCAAGAGTACGACACATAGTGCCGAGATAGCAGTGATACCCGTCGACAGATTAGCTTTGAATGCACCACAGTCGCCTCCAATGCTGACCGTCCATGCTGGATGGATGGCCAGCAGGACCAACACACATATGGGCAGAGCCAAAAACCGAGGTTGAATCAACCACAGTGCCAGCGATAAAACCGCAAGGGCCGCGACAATCATTGCTTGTTCTTGAGCGTACAGGACATTGTCTAGAGTCACGTGCCCGCCGACCCATTCGATGCACGCGAGGACGCTCATTGACGTGGCCCCTAACGCAAAAGGCTCAGATGCCGGCCGCCCGCGGAAGCAGGCGTCCAACCGACCACTGGATTATCCATCGCGGGTGTCGCCGGTCAACTGCGGCTGATGGTTAGGGAGCAGCTACGAGGAATTCTCGAACGAAGCTGTCTGCAAGCAGGACGACGAGTCCATAGCCACCGGCTGCCACGCAAAATAGCCCAAAACCGAGTGCCACCACCGCCTGACGAACCGCCAGTCTGTCTGCCCCAATATCGAGAGCGCGATGGCCAGGGCGGACCTTGAACAACAACTCACGCCGCAAAATTGCACGCCCACACTTATATGTCAGCCATGTGCCCGCAACGACCATAAGGCCAAAGCACACGACCGTCGAGATGGCAATCAACCTGACACTCGTGGGATGCACGTCGCGACCTAAACGTAAAAGCCTCATTTGTCGGCCGCCCGCGGAAGCAGGCGTCCAACCGACCACTGGATTATCCCTCGCGGGCGTCGCCGGTCAACTGCAGGCGCTGGGTAGGTGCCCGATCACTCAAAGTTCAAGTCACGAATCAGGTGATTATCAGCACGAATAGCGGCCGACTGCGTAGGCGAGAGATGGAGCAGTCGGCCGAGAATCTTGCGATGACGCTCTCGGATCAAAGTCGGTTCGACGTCAGGGAGTCGAGAGCAGAGATAGCTATCCCAAGCACCTACCGTCCAAAGATCGGCGGCATCCTTATCGGGGATCGAGATGCCGAAACCATCTTCGATCATCATCACATGCTCGACCGCGTCCATACCCACGATTGGCACCTAACGTAAGGCCGATCAGCGGCCGGGCCGGCGCCAAACGGCGCTCGACCAATGGAAACTATACCGCCGGCACGGCCCGGTGCATTGGCTGGTTATGCACATGCTCCGCCGCTACAGCCAAATCTCGCCGGCGAGGCGATTGGCGCAGATGCAGAGCAGAACTCCCAAGCCGATTGACTGTGCTACCACGTAGCGCGCCGACTTGCGATCGGTGAACTCCGGCCGCAGAAGGAACCACCACGATATTCCGCACGCCGCTGCCACTCCACACCAGAGAATAAGGTTGAAGTAGTTCGCATTGAAAAACCAATCATCCGGATTGGCAGTAACCGGTGGACAGCCGCAGCCGAACCGTTTGACCGTCCACGCCGCGTTGATCGGCTGATACAGGGCGTGGAACACGAACGGCACGACGAACGGGAGAATGAGCAGTACCCGCCGCATGTGCATAACGAACAAGGCTCAGTTGCCGGCCGCCTGCGGAAGCAGGCGTCCAACCGAACCACTGGATTATCCCTCGCGGGCGTTGCCGGTCAAACTGCGGCCGGTGGTTAGGTTGCTCCTTCGCGGTGAGGTCGGGGCGAGTAGCCACGATAAAAACTCCCCATAGCGAGAGCAGAGATAGCTATCCCAAGCACCTACCGTCCAAAGATCGGCGGCATCCTTATCGGGGATCGAGATGCCGAAACCATCTTCGATCATCATCACATGCTCGACCGCGTCCATACCCACGATTGGCACCTAACGTATCTGCCGTTCACTGGCCGCGGCCGCGCCGACGACCATTCGAATGGATTAAACGCTCCGCGGCCGCGGTCCAGTGCAGCGGCGGTTAGCTCGCCTGCGGGAACGGCTCCTTCGTGAACAGCCGCGGCGCACTTGGTGAACCCAACGCCGCCTTCCACTCCTTCCGCCGCTCGAGTTGCCTCAGCGCCCAACGGAACGCCGTGAGCGACGTCCGCGCGTCGAGCCAACGAAGCCCGTCGCTCAGGAGAATGCTCGTGACCTCCGCCAACTCCTTCCGCATGACGCGCGGGGCCTCGCTCTGACACCACCAGTGGTCACGTGGCTCCGGACACCGCCCGAGCATGCGATTAACGATGCCACGCGCGGGAGGACGAAAGAAGCCCAGCCGCTGCACCAGATCCGAAAGGCACTCGGGCGATTGCGGCTCGCCATCCGGCGTTGGCCACGACGGCGGCAAGTGGTTGGGATTAAACACGGCCAAGTTGACCGTGAACCGACCTATCGACCACCCCTTGTGGCCGACTTGGAACTCGATGATCTGCGTCGATCGCGTCTGCTCGTGCTCGACCACTCGGCGGAAGATTCGCCACTCGCCCAACGTGAAGCCGTGGGCGGCAAGGGCCGGGACTACATCGGCCCGGAACTGTCGGTCGAACTCTCGGAGGGCTTCGGACGGCATACAGCGTCGTGGCGAGCTAACGTACCTGACGTTCAATGGCCGGCACCGCGCCGACCGACTTTGGTTTTACCACAACGCCCGACGCGGGGCCGGTCCATTGCAGCGTTTGGTTATGCGGGCTCGGTGAACGCGATGAAGTATCCATCGGGATCTTTGACAGCGAACTCACGCATTCCATAGTCCATCACTTCCGGACCCCACGCGAATTCAACTTGGCCTCGCAACTCGGCGGCAAGCGATTCAACGTCATCTGGGTAGATGTAAAATGTGCCGCTGCATACGGGTGACGAAGGTGTGCCGTGGGGCGCTTGATCATGAAACTGCAGGGTTATGCCATCTCGCTTAACTTGTGCCCAATGTGGCGAGAGCTGATCCGGGAGCAGCGCGGTCACCTCGAACCCGAGCCGTTGGTAGAAGTCAATTGATGCCCGTATGTCGCGTACGAGCAAGGCCGGAACGAGGCGGCTGCCGATGTTTTGTGAAGTGGTCATTGTTTTGCCCGCATAACAGTTATTAGATGGATCCGCATAACACCCCGGAAACGCTCCTGTGGTCAGTATAAGTTTCCCGCGCACACGGGAGACGTTTGTCCGTAAGCCAGTTTAACATTCTCATGAGCAGCCATTGGGCAGTTGAGTTAGTTGGGTTATCGGCCAAGTGGCTTCGCCGGGGGGGCCGGGGGCTTCGCCGCGCAGTCCGTTACCTTTTGCCAGAAAGCCATTCCCTACGGCTAGAAAGCCAATACTTTCTGCCAGAAAGCCATTACTTACGGCCAGAAAGCCATTACTTACGCGGTGATGTCGTGTGTTATTGGGACGGAATGGCTGGGCGCTTTGGCACGGCGGGTGGCCCCCGGCTCAGGGGCGTCCCTGGGCCAATCGGCCACGACGGTTCACGCCACGGGCGAGTGAGGTTGGTTGGGTTATTGGCCAGTTGGCTTGGCCGCGCGGGAGGGGGTCTGCCCATTTTCCCGGGACGGGTTCTGGCGCTCCCCTGCTCAGGGCCGGAGGCCCGGCACAACCGTAGCTCGGTCCGTCAGGGCCGAGAAAGCGACGCCCCAAAATCCCCCCTCTTTTCTTATTTCGTGAGGCCCGGAGGGCCGGCACATCTGTAGCTGGACCGTGAGACCCGGATAACGATGCCCCGCTACCTCGGGTCCTGGGCCCTGACGGGCCGAGTTAGCAACGTGCCGCCCCTCCGGGGCTCAGGACAGGGGAAACGGCGTGGGGTGGAGATACTCGCGTTCTCGGCCCTGACGGGCCGAGCTATCAATGTATCGCCCCTCCGGGGCTCAAACCATCGGCATCAGAGCCCGCCCCGGAAAATGGGCAGCCCCCCCGGACCCCGGACCCCGGACGAGGGACAGACCCGGCCGGTACATCAATTTGCGGAATGCGTTAAACTTGGGGATTCGGCCAAAGCCAGGTGTATTTGGTTGGCGGAGCAACGTATGTCGTTAATGCAGACGTGGGGGCCTCAGTTCCATATCAGTGTGCGGAACAAGGGCCGGTTGTACCAGCAGCAGGGGCGTGTGCGCCAGGTGCCGCCCGAGTCCGGGGAGATTGTGCGTGCCGAGGTCGAGGGCTCGCGCACGTACATTGTGACGCTGGGCCAGGCCCAGGGTCAGCCGCGCGTCACCTGCACCTGCCCGGATTTTGTTTCGGGCCAATACTGCAAGCACATCTACGCCACCCTGCTCGACGTGACCCACAACGGCATCACGGGCAGCGATGACGACACCCAAACCGTGACGCCGGGCGAAAGCTCAATCTCCAGCGTGGACCTGGATGACGGTGCGCCACCGCCACCGCCCAAAGCACGCCGCCGCCAGGGGCCATCCCGACCTGCGACACCTGCGGAGCCGGAATGGGTCGGCCGCCTGACGCTGCTTCGCCCCTCAAGCACGTTGTTCGTTGACGGCGCTGCGGCTGCACCCGCCACCAATGTGCGGCAAGTCTGCTACGTGGTGAGCGTGGAGCTTTCACGTCAGCACAATGGTCTGGTTGTCGAGTTGTTCCAGCGCACGCCGGTCCGCACGGGTTGGAGCGCGCTCAAACGTCTGCGCATTGCAGCCGGGACGTTGGGCGAACTTTACGATCCGACGGATCGCGAACTCTGTGCGTTACTGTTGGGGGCAGCTTCCGTCAGTGAAACAAGCCCATCGTGGAGCGGCAGCTACGATCGACCGCTGGATGGCTACCGCGTGTTGCCCAGCGCTCGCCAGACCATGCTCCGCCGACTCATCGAGACCGGCCGCTGCTTCCTCGATGACGGCGACAGTCTGACCGATGAGCCCACGTCGCAGCCGATTCCGTTGAGTTGGGATGGCCCCGAGCCGTGGATGCTTTGGATGGTCGGTCGCGAGGATGAGCAGGCGATGACCGTCACCGTGGAGCTTCGCCGAGGTTCGACGGCCACGGGCTCCACCGAAGAAGGCACGCGACAGGAACGGCAAGAGCGACAGGAACGAGCGGAGCGGCAGGAACGGGTAGAGCGCGTCGATGTGATCCAACCGCGATTGATGCTCGGCGGTGAGAACGGCCTGGTCTTCATTGGCCAAAAGGCAGCGCCGCTGGATGATCGCGATGCGTTTGCATGGGCTTCGCAGTTCCGCGATGCGTTGCGTGACAAGGGCGACGTCGAGCCGATCCGTGTGCCGCTGGCGGATGTTGAGCGGTTTCTGGATCGCCTGTACCTGCTGCCGAATTTGCCTGAAATCGAGTTGCCGCCGGGCGTGGCGCGTGAAGAGCGTCGCATGGAGCCCACGCCTCACTTCGAGCTGTTTTCGCCGCGGGTTGGTGACGGCGTTGGCGAGAGCAGGACGGCATCGAAGAATATGCTGACCGGTCGGCTGTGGTTCGCCTACGAGAATTACCGCATCAAACCCGGCCAACCCGGGCGCTTCGTGCCCGCCACGGCGACGATCGAAACCGACGATGACGCCACGGAGTCGGATGAGAACACGCAGCTTGAAACCGACGATGAGCAAGCGACGTCAGTGTCGGCAGCAGTACCCGAGATCGACGACACCGATGGCGATGCTGATGTGCAGGACACAGACGAAAACGCCAACGTCGACGCCGACGATCAATCGGCCGCAGCGCCACAGCAAGTCTTGCTTCGCCGCGACCTTCGGCGGGAGGAAGAGGCGCTGTCTTCGCTGGTGACTCTGGGCTACCGCCCCGACGGAGCGATGGCCACGGCCCAGTCGCTGGGTGGCACATTGGCGACCAAGTTCATGCCCCACGTCGTCAGCACGCTCCTTAGCCGCGGCTGGATCGTCAAAGCGGATCGACGCATCATCCGCCAAGCTGGGGCACCAAGCCTCTCGATCACCAGTGGCATCGACTGGTTCGAACTCCACGGCGGAGTCAGGTTCCAATCGCAAAGCGGTGACCAGACCGTCGGTCTGCCCGAAATCCTAAACGCCCTCCGCCGGGGCGAAAGCATGGTCACTCTCGGCGACGGCACCCAAGGCCTGCTGCCAGAACAGTGGCTCAAGGAACACGGACTGCTATGGAGCATCGGCGAAGTTGAAGATGACCACCTGCGTTTCCGCATGAGTCAGGCGGCGCTGCTCGATGCGCTGCTCGATGAACAGGTGCTCGTCGATGTGGATGCACGCTTCGCTGAGGCACGCGACCGCCTGCGGCACTTCGACGGAATCACGCCGCTCGATGCGCCACTAAGCTTCGTGGGTAACCTGCGACCTTACCAGCGCGATGGCCTGGGTTGGCTGGCGTTTTTGCGCTGGTTCGGCATGGGCGGTATCCTCGCCGACGACATGGGCCTGGGCAAGACCATTCAGGTTTTGGCCATGCTCGACGATTATTATGCCGCGGCTCGCGCGACAATTCCCGACGGCTCGAACGCTAGCACTAGCGACGAGAACAACGCCAACGGTGCAGACAACGGCCGATCTCCCACCCTCAGCCCGCCAACGCACCGTCCGACCCTCGTCATCGCGCCGCGATCCGTGGTCTTCAACTGGATCGACGAAGCGCAACGTTTCACGCCTAATCTACGGGTGCTCTCGTACAACGGCACGGAACGCCAGAGTCTGCGCGACGCCTTTGCCCATCACGATCTGATCGTCACCTCCTACGGGTTGATGCGGCGTGACATCCAGGAACTGCGCAAGCATGCTTTCCACTACCTTGTGCTAGATGAAGCGCAAGCCATCAAGAATCCCGGCTCGCAGGTCGCCAAAGCTTCACGACTGCTCACAGCTGAGCATCGCCTGGCGTTGACAGGCACGCCCGTGGAAAATCATCTGGGTGATTTGTGGTCGATCTTTGAGTTCCTCAACCCCGGCATGCTGGGCAGCGCCACGCACTTCGGCGACCTGGTCAAGTGGGCCTCGCAGGAATCGCGCTACGCACGAAATCGTGCGGCCAACGCGACGCCTCTGGGCATGCCCGACAACGGCGAGGGCGGAGCTGAGGATGACGCTGATCTCGAAAATCTCGGCGGCGGCGTCGATGACGCGATGCGCAGCACGCAGGTGGCGACGCAAGTCGGGCGGTCCCTGCGGCCGTTCATCCTGCGACGTACCAAGCGCCAGGTGCTTGACGACCTGCCGGAGAAGACCGAGCAGACGATCCATTGCGAAATGGAGTCAGCGCAACGCAAGGTATACGACGACCTGCTGCGACACTACCGCGGCACATTGCTGGCGCAGAGCGGCGCGTCCGGAAACGCAACCGGCTCCACTCCCGCCACCGCGGGCGGCAACTCCATGATCGTCCTGGAAGCATTGCTGCGCCTGCGACAAGCGGCATGCCACCCCGGCCTGATTGATCCAAGCCGTTGCGATGAACCCAGCGCTAAGCTCGAAGCGTTGCTTGAGAATGTCCGCGAGTTGATTGCCGAGGGACACAAGGCACTGATCTTCAGCCAGTTCACGTCGTTCCTGTCGATCGTGCGCAAGCGTTTGGAAACCGAGGATATCCGCTACGAGTATCTCGATGGCCAAACGCGACACCGTAAGCAACGTGTGCAGCGGTTCCAGACCGATCCCGATTGCCCGCTGTTTCTCATCAGCCTCAAAGCGGGCGGCCTGGGGCTCAATCTCACGGCTGCGGACTACGTCTTTATCCTCGATCCGTGGTGGAACCCCGCGGTGGAGAATCAGGCCATCGATCGCGCCCATCGCATCGGGCAGACGCAGCACGTCTTTGCCTATCGCATGATTTGCGAGAACACCGTCGAGCAGCGCATCGCCGAGTTGCAGGACAAGAAGCGCAACCTCGCTGATGCCATCATCGGCGAACAACAGGAGAGCCTGCTGCGCTCGCTGACCCGCGATGATCTGGAAAAACTACTGAGCTAGCGCGCATATCTGTTATGCTGTTTGCCCCACCAACCCCCGTTAGGACCCGCTCCAATGCCCCAGAAAACGCAGAATATGTTTGATCTCACTGGCCAAGTGGCCCTTGTCACCGGCGGCGCCAGTGGCATCGGCAAGGCGATTGCCGCTGCGCTTTCGCAACACGGCGCATCCGTGGCTGTGGGCTCGCGAACCATCGAGAAGGTCGAAAGCGCAGCCACCGAACTCAATCAGGCGGTCGGCGGCGATGTTCAGGAGCCCCGCGTCGCAGGCGTGGCGTTGGACGTGACCAACGTCGCCAGCGTTGATCGAGCCGTGCGCAAATGCGTGGACCTTTTCGGTCGCCTCGACATCCTGGTCAACTCCGCGGGCGTCATGCTGCGCAAGCCGACGTTCGAGCTTGATCCCGCTGACTTCAACCGCATCTATGACACGCATGTCACCGGCAGTCTGCGTTGCGCGCAGGCCGCGGGCCGACTCTTCCGCGAGCAACATGCGGGCTGCATCATCAACCTCGCGTCGATTTCGAGCTTCGTCGATCTGGTGGAAGTCACCAGTTACGCCTGCGCTAAGAATGCGGTGATGGGCCTGACGCGCAGCCTCGCCAACGAATGGGCCAAGTACGGCATCCGCACTAACGCCATTGCGCCCGGCTTCGTCCCCACCGACATCAACCGCAAGATGATCGAGAACACCGACCGCGGCCGACGCATTCTGGAGCACACGCCCATGGGTCGCTTCGGCAGCGCCGAGGAAATCTCTGGGGCAGCAGTCTATCTGGCGAGTCGTGCTGGCAAGTTCGTCAACGGGCACACTATCGTCGTGGACGGCGGCTACCTCTCCAGCGGCATCGGCGAAAGCTTCGCCCCTTGGGCACGTCCGGCTGAAGCCTGAACTACGACGATCTCCAAAAGCCACCAAAAATCGCGCGGCCCTCGGCACCTCGTCGAGGGCCGCGGTGCGTTGCGTGGTAGCACGTTGTGCTTTGTGTGGCAGCCCGCCGATCAATGTGCTTCGAGCGTGCCGACTTCGATGTCCAACTCATCACGTCGCTGGAGCCGATCCACCTGGCCGTCCTTGATCCACAGCACGCGGTCGGAGTTGGCCAGCATCTTGTGGTCATGCGTGGCGGTGATGACCGTCACGCCGGTCTCAGTCGAGAGGGCTTTGAGCAGGTTGATGATGTCGCCGCCGGTTTTGAAGTCGAGGTTAGCCGTCGGCTCATCGGCCAGAAGAATGGCCGGCTCATTGACCAGAGCGCGGGCGATGGCCACGCGTTGCTGCTGCCCACCCGAGAGTTCATCGGGGCGGTGAGTAACGCGGTTGCCCAAGCCGACCTGCTCCAACACCTTCATGGCCTGCGCCTCGGCATCGACTTCGCTAAGACCCGCAAAAACCGCGGGCAGCGCGACGTTGCGAAGCGCGGTGAGTGAGGGAATGAGGTTGTATGCCTGGAAGATGTAGCCGATGTAGTTGCACCGCACGAACGCCAATTGACTGGATGTCAGCTTGGTCAGTTCCAACGGGCCGATGCTCACGCCGCCTTTGGTCGGGTGATCCAGCGCACCGACGATATTAAAGAGCGTGGATTTGCCTGATCCCGACGGGCCCATGATCGAGAGGTATTCGCCTCGGAAAATGTCGAGGGTGACATCACGGAGGGCATAGACCTCGCCGTGCTTGATCTTGTAGACCTTCGACACGTTCTTGACGCCGATGAGCTTGGCGCCCAGCGGGATGAGGTCCTTCATGGAGTTGGCTTGCGGTTGAGGCATTGGCGTGAGGTTTCATAATGCGGCCAAGGCCGCGGTTGATCGAGGTCGGGGGTCAGAACGGCAACTTGAAGACGGCTTTACTCAGGAACGTGAAGCCGATGGAAAGCGTCCCGATGAGGCCCATGCCGCAGGAGAACCCGGCGAAGACCACGGGAATGTACTGTCGCCACTTGAGTCCCAGGCGTTTCTGGAAGTAGAAGCGTCCGATGAGTGCGCCGATGAACTGGATGATGATCGAGTGCGGTTCGCTCTGTCCCAGTCCGCGAACAATTCCGTAGACCAGGAACGTCGGCCAACCCAGCCAACTCATGCAGGTGAACGCAACGGTGCCCAAGCCGAAGCCCAAGCCGACGTAAAGCGGTCGGAACGCCTTTTCAAAGAGCGAGTAGCCGCCCAGGGTGGACGAGAACACGACCGACTGATTCTCAGCCTGTAATTCCCACATCACCTGTGCGTAGGGATACTGCGGCCCGGGCACCTGCCCCAGACTCCAGATGAACTGCGCAAAGAGCAGACTCGACAAAATAATGATGGGCGTGAGGATGATCTCGGCTTTCCAGATCGACCAGAAGCTCGTGCCGGTCAGTTCAGCCTGGCGATAGAAGACGGTCATGCGGCCATAGTCGTGGATTGGCACGGGCAGGAACCACACTGCCACGCCCTGATAGCCCGAGAGGATAAACCCGGCTTCCTTTACAAAGGGGATCGACACCACCTGCCCGGCGATGCCTTCGAGTCGCGCGGTGGCGTAGCTGATCAGTGGCGTATAGACAAAACCGTAGAAGAACATAACCACCAGCACGCCGGTTTCATTCCATCCGATGAGCGTCATCGACACGGTGATGTAGAGCAGCGTTGAGACGAGATAGGTGACGATGATCCAGCGGGTCTTGATGTCGCCGCGACCCTCGGGCGTGGTGACCATGCCCTCGGCCTGGACCTCGTCGTTCTTCTTCATCTTCCGGAGCTTCAACATGCCTTTGACGACGGCAACGATGCCCGTCACGGCGATGGCCAACGAGATGCCGATGGTGAAGCTGAAGTAGAAATCGACGTTGTTCTTGAAGATGGTGGCGACTGTGCTGTCGCCGACGTTCCAAGCTTTGAGGACGGTACCGCCTTCAAAACCCAGCCAGGCGACGGCGGGGAAATTGACGTTGTAGAGAATCGGGTTGAGGATGAAGGTGATGATGAGCCCGATGAACGAGCCGACCATGGCGAAGAACGGCAGGACCATGCCCACCAGGAGTTGCCCGAGGTCGAAGGTCAGGCCCGTCGCCACCGCGTGAAGCCATTCGCCAGTCTGCGGGGTGAAATCCACCCAGGGAATGGGCAGGATGATGATCGGCTTTCCGAGCATGGCGCCGGTGATGGTGGGGATACCGAGGTAGACGACGCCAAAGAGCAATCCGATGACGCCGCCGACGGAGAAGACACGCCAGCGCCACGAGCCCTGGGTAATTTCGTTGCCATCGTCATCGACATTCTTGCGTGATTCCTCTGCCTGTTCTTCGGACAATGCGAGGATGCCCTGGGCGCCGACGGGAGCCATGGGGAACGGGAGTCGTTCGACGTCGCTGGCAAGTCGGAAAAGTCCGTAGCCCAGGATCATGTTGTCGATGCGGGCCATGAGCGTTGAGAAGACAACGAGCCCCAGTGCCGGGAGCCACTCCGCGCGGAACAATGATCGCACCGCCAGTACGTCGGGGTCGTTGGGGGCGTACCAGTGGGGGAGGAACTCGGCGATGCCGTGAGCTTGGGCGGCATTGGACTGGACGTAGAACTGGTTCCAGAGGATGCCCGAGAAGGGCGAGGCCATTGCGGCAGCCGCCAGATAGAAGAGTGTGAAGATTTCCGCGTTTTTGAGGGTCTTGTTGGCGCGACGTGCAACTTCGATGAAGAGGATGACCGTCACCCATTTGGCGGCTTCACTCATCGAGCCGGCATGCCCGACTAGCAGACTCATATACATCGTGCCGGGCACCATCAGCACTGCCACGAACAACGCTCCGAAGAACGCCGGCCATGTGAAGCCGTTCTCGAAAGTCGAGGGCGGCTGCATCAGGCTGCGGAACTCCTCGAGTTCACGATCCTGTCGCTTGGTGCGGATCGACGCCCCGATATTCGCCGGTTCGCGGCGATGAGGCGGGGTCGCATTGGGATTCAGTTCATCAGCCACGCAATCGTCCTCTATTCGTTATGGGCCGCCCACCTCAGACAGCGCCGCTTTACCGATCTTTCCATACCGACTCACCGCCACACTACCAGCGGCCAACCTCTAATCTCTAATCTCTAATCTCAAATCTTCAACCGCTAACCGCCGATCGCCCTAGAAGGACCGGTCGGGCTTCTTCTGTTCGCTTGCCCCTTGGCCCGGGACTTCTCCGCCCAATTCCTGCAACGTGCGCAGGCGATACTCTTCGATGACTTCCGCTGAAAGCGTGCGCCACAGCAGGAACTGCTTGCGCAGGTCGCTCACAAAGACGCGGTTGGCACGGTACCAGTCACCGCTGGCGCCGCTGTCACGATTGGTTTCGATGAAGACTTCGTCAACGCCGGGGATCTCGGATGGCCGGGCTGTGAGTGCAAATCCCTGAGTCACGCCAAGGTCAAACGGCGCCAAGGCCATGTGGGCATTGAGGCGGAGGTGCCCCGTGTCATCTTCACGCAGGATGCTGACATTCTGCGCAGCGAAGTGGCCGAGGCCAGCATCGTTGTGAGCGCGGAAGTGTTCAGCCAGGAAGCTCATCACGCCCGTGATGTCATAAGCACTGACGGTGAAGGGGAAGGTCATGGCCAGCTTGTCGCCTTCGGGCTTAGGCAGTCGCCATGTTCGCGCCAGGCCGGGGTTGGCACTCTTGGATGCGCGAAGGGCCGGGTAAATGGCGCTGATGAGCACCGTGGACATGACCAGGCCGATGGCAAAGAGCGAGTTGGTGGAGGAGTAGTTGATGTCGGGCGCCTGGATGACGTTCCACTTGGCCAGTTGTGCTGCAGCCAGCGCCACGGTTTGGGCCAGCAATTGCCCGCCCATGCCGCCGACCACCGCGTAAACCGCAGCCTCGGCGAAGAACAGGAACCCGACGTGCGCCGGGGCCAGGCCCAGAGCGCTGAAGGTGTAAATCTCTTTCTGGCGATCACTGATGGAGCCCAGCAGTGTGCCGAAAATGATCAGACCGCCGAGCACCACCGGCACGACAAGCGCTGTGCCGCCCGAGAAGTCCGTGAGGGTCGTGAAGATCATGCGTTGCACGCCCTGAGGCCCGCGCGCCCAGACGGGCACGTTGACGAGTTGGGCGATGCTCTGACCCATGACCATCGGGTCGCCCTGGGGCGGATAGACGTTTACAACATAGAGACCGCCACCGGCTTCCCGCACCAGTTCATTGGATGCGATGGCCAACTGGTCCGGCGAGAGATGGACGAAGTCACGCTCGATCTCGTCAGCCTCGACGCTGTCAGCCTGAATGTTGGCCTCGGTCAGATCAGACGCCGCCGCCAGTGGATTGACCGGCGCGATGGTGCGCCCGTCGAGTTGCTCAAGGCGTTGGAGGTTGTTGGCCTCGATCACGCCGGCGAACACAGCCTGCTTGCCGTTGATGAGAATCGGGTCGCCGACCTGAAGTTCGAGCTTGTCGCGGATAATCGCTGGGAGATAAACCCCGCGATTGTCCAAGGCCTTGACCTTCACTTCGATGTCGTCGCCCGCCACCGCCAGCGCCAACTGGGGCCACTGGCGGAACTCCTGGCTTGACACGCCCAGGATGCCTTCGATCCACAGCGCTCGAGGCGAGTCTGTTCGCGCCACGCTGAAGGGGTCCTCATCGGCAGCGGGGCGAATGAGCCACCACTGCGGCGCCATGTACCCGCCTGGCCCTGCCGTTTCACCCAGAAGCGTCAGGAGGTGAGGCGACAGCGCCTTGTAGTTAAGGTGCCTGACCATGACCGAACCGGCCACGTCCTGGTTGACCGGGCCTTCATAGATGCTGCGAACGCCCACGCGATTGCTCACCGAGGCAAAGCACAGGATGGTGAAGGTGAGCATGACCACGGTCACAGCCGTGAGGAAGGTTCGGGTAGGTCGGCGGCGCATGGTGCTCATGCCCATCGAAACCGCAGCCAGCAACGTGCCCATCCGCGAGACTTCCGCCTGATGCACCGCGGTGCCCTGGCCCTGCATGGCGGCCAGCTCAACTTTGAACTTCCGCACGATGATGTAGATCACCAGACTCGAGAGCAGCAGAATGGTAAACGCCAGGAAAATGATGATCGGCGTCGAGGCGATGGCAAAGCCCGGGTGCATGAAAAACAGCAGGCCGAAGGTGATGAGAAACACGATGGCAAAGCCCGCGAGCCGCTGGTAAATCGTGGTGGCCGCTACCAGCAGACGCTCCATGGCAAAGGCAAAGGGGATGGCCAGAAGCAACAGCACGACGATGGCATACACCAGGTCGTCCATGGATTGCCGCAGCGGGTTATAGACAGCGCGGGACAGCGCCTCGCTCTGCTTGAAGGCAGCTTGCCGACGCGTCACCCAGTTGTCACCCAGACTGCTGGTGTCGCCTGCGGATATGGCCGCGGCATGCTCAGCGTTGAGACGATCGGCCTGCTCCAGGCGTTGCTTGGCACGGCTGTGGAGCACCTCCAGATCGGTACTCGTCACGCCACGCTCGCGCAGTGCCTTAAGCCGCGATTCGTTGAGCTGCCAGAGGTCCGGGGCAGTGTAGCTGTCAAGCAGGGGCGGGAAGCGGATGAGCGTGTCGAGGATGCCCCGCCCGAAGGGATCATGCTCGACATCTTGAATATTGAGCAGCACCGGGCCCTTGTCCTGGAAGATCTTGATGCGTTCCGGGGGCACCAGCGTCGAGGTGTAGAAGAAGGTGAAGTCGTTCTGTTGGCCGTAGAGACTTCGGGCTTCGGGATAGGCGGCATCCGCCGCAGCCGAGAGCACCTTGAGGGTCGCGGGCGTCGGAGTGTTGACCAGCGATGTGACGACGCTGTGGCCTCGGGCTGGGAAAAGATTGGCTCGCAGCGTTCCGGTGAAGCCGGCACCGATGGTAATGCCGTTGCTGATGGCGCTGACCTCACCGCGGTAGTCATCCATCAAGGCGCCCAGGAGCATGGTGGCGGAAAAGACGTCCTTGCGTACACCCACGAGCGGGAATCGCCCGTTGCCATCGACCACTTCCATCACGAAGGGGTCAAAATCTGCCAGGGTTCCGGGTCGCTCGAGGAACTGCCAGTTGTGGGTCTTGATGTTCGTGGCCTTCGGAGCCACAGCCAGCAGCGCGCCGCTGGCGGGGCGATCTTCCGAAAGGCTGCCTGTGATCTGCAGCCCGATATAGTCGCCTGAAGCGCGCTCGCCGCTCCAACCGGGCCGTTTGGTGCCTGCCAGATTCGAAAAGACGGGGACCAGCGATGTCTCGGGCACATCAGCGGCGTTGGCGATCAGCACGCGTGCTTCGAGGCTCTGTGCCAGAATGTGACGCCACCGCAGGTTGGCCACCGTGTCAGCCGGATGACCATCGCGCGGGCGACCGTCGAATGCCGTCGCCAGGGTGACGTTGTGAATCTTGAAAGCACCGGCGACCGTGCCGCTGACGACGAACTTGCCGGGCACGTAGCGGCTGGCCAGCGTGGGATCGGCGAGCCTCTCCGGCACCAACCCGGTCAAGCCGTCGCTGCGGGCAGCCGCGGCACGGAAGGCCGTGAGCACCCGCGTGTAATAGCCCGGCGAATCGCCCTTGGTGTTCTTGTCACCGTAGGACCGCTCCGTCCACTCGCCTGCGATCACGCCCCAACCCGGCCCGCGATCCGACAGGTTGTAACTCACATGCAGAACCACCGCAGCCTTACCCAGACGCTTGCGCAACCCCAAGCCCTGTTGAGCGGAGCGCAGCAGGCCATCAAGTTCCCTGGCGCGATTTTCCAGTCGGGCGATGGCAGCACGCGACAATTGGCTGAAGATCTCCTCGCTTACCTCCGTCACTTTGCGGTCATGCAGCGATCGCCGAGCGTTGTCCCAGGCCCTGATCTTGACCATCAATTCCGCCTTGAGCTCTCCAAGTCGCTTGGCCTCGTCGCCGACGTTATCGAGGTCCCGAGCCGTCAAGCGTGCTTCAACTGCCGCCTGGTTGATGTCGGAGCGAATGAACTCCGCCTGGCGCTCCAGAAGATCAAGCAACTTGGTGCGGGTGGCGATGCTCGCATCCTCAGGCATCGGCGGCATACGCTTGAGGAGATCGAGCATCTCCGTGACGAAGGCCGACTCGGTCTGATATCCCGTCTGACGCGACTCGATATCCGCGACCGATGCGTTAATCACGTCATAGAGGTAGCGGGCGCCCTGGTGGTAACGAGCCTGGTTATCCACGAAGGTGATGAGAACATCGCGGCGGGGACGATTAGTCTGGATGTATTTAGCTGTCTGAAGCAGTGCCGCGATGTTGGCTGCGCCCCTGGCACCGGCCACACCGTGGGGCACGGTCCCGAAGCTATCGTAGTTGACGGCCAGTACCACCACTTCCGGCAGGCCTTTGGTATCCCCCTTTGGAAACACCGGGTCCGATCCGGGCAGGTACGCCAGGATATTCCGCCCCACAGCCTGGCGCCATGCGACGGCTGAGGTGACCGTGGCGTTGACGTTGCCGGGCTTGCGGAAGTCGAACGCTTTCTGTGCCTCAGGTGAAGCGTAGAGGCGCACCAGGTTCATCGGCACCGTGGCGTGCTTGGGCTGCATCGGCGTGGCGTCGCTACCCAGGAAGATCACGGCCTTGGCACCCAGGGCAAACGCCTGCTGCCAGGCTTCACCGCTGTCATATTCAAGCACGACGATCGCATCGCGAGTATCGCGTTGGGCGTATTCCTCCAGCGTACCTCGACCGACATAAACCAGCGGGCCTGTCAGACCACCCTTGGGCGTCGAGGGGGTGATGATGATATTGGGGCGCATCGGCAGCAAGCTGATCTTCTGACCGCCCACCTCGATGTGGCTCTCGTTGATGACCGTCTGGACCACGGGAATTTCCAGCGACATCACCGATTCGATGCCCATGTCAAAGAGGCGCTTTTCGATGTAGGCGGCTGCAGCCTGATTCTCGGGCGTGCCCGACAATCGGTGAGCACCGGCGGTCAGGGCCTTGAGGTCATCCTCAAACTGTCTGGCGGCGGCGGCATCGATCGCAGCGGCCGCATCGGCGGAACCGGCGCCAGCCGTCTGCCCCTGCAACGCGGCGGGAACGAACATCAGCATCACCACCGCCAAAACCGTCGCCAGCAGCGGCCAGGCCCAGCAGCGGGAAGACACAGGCAATATTTGGGATCGCAGCGGGATCATTCTTCCATGCCTCCGATGCGGCCGACCTTGACAGTGACGTTGGCGCGTTCCTCGAGACGCTCGACACGACCATCGCGAATCCACATGATGCGGTCGCAGATGTTGAGCAGACGGTGGTCGTGCGTGGAGCAGACGATCGTCACGCCCCGTTCCTTGTTGATGCGTTGAAGGATATTCAAGATTTCCTGGCCGGTTTTGAGGTCGAGGTTGGCGGTGGGTTCGTCACAAAGCAGGATGCGAGGCAGGTTGCACAGCGAGCGGGCGATCGCCACACGCTGCTGCTGGCCGCCTGACATTTCGATGGGTCGGTGGCTCCAACGGTCGTCGAGCGCGACCAGCTTCAGCAGTTCCATGCCGCGCTTTCGCGCCGCCTCCGGAGGCACCCCGGCAAACGCCATGGGAACGGTCACGTTCTCCAAGGCCGTCATGTAGCGAATGAGGTTGTAGCTCTGGAAGATGTAGCCGATTTTGCGGCAGCGAAGGAATGCCAGTTCCACTGCCGAAAGCTGTGCCACGTCCACTTCGTCAATGAGGATGCGTCCCTTGGTGGGCGAGTCCAACGCACCGATCATGTTGAAGAAGGTGGACTTGCCGCTGCCCGACGGGCCCAGCACGCTAATGAACTCGCCACGGTAGATCGACGCATCGACGCCGCGAATCGCGTAGGTCGTGGTCTCCCCCATGCCGTAGCTCTTTTCGAGGTTGATCGTGCGAATGATGACCGCCTTGTCGGGCGGTGCATCATTCAAAGGCTTCGAGGTTGTGGTGGCGGTTTGGGTCACTTCACTTCTCAATCTGCATGGGCTGCGGTTTCCGGTTCAAACTGCCTGCTCTTCTCAACTTCTTCTCAACGTCGCGTGCAACAACGGTCGTTGGCTTTTGGGGACTACTCGACGCGCATGGCTTCCATGGGCGCCAGTCGTGAGGCGACCCACGCCGGCCAGACCGCGGCGATGACCGCCAGGATGATGCCAGCAATGAGCGAGATCACCCCGCCGATCACCAGTTGACCCAGGACGTCACCGGCTCCGAAGATCAATCCGCCGTACTCCACGAGACCGCGCAGCACCGCCAGGACCAATCCCAGCACGACGCCCACGATCCCGCCGAAGAGACCTTGGAGCATGGCTTCAAAGACGAACATCAACATGACGAAGCCGTCCATGGCACCCAGGCACTTCATGGTGGCGATTTCACTGAAACGCTCGGTGACGCTCATGAGCATGGCATTGGCCACGCCCACGGCACAGACCAGAAACGAAAGGCCGATGAGATACATAGTGGAGGTGGTGAGGCCCAGGAAGCCCGGGTCTTCACTCGGCACGGTGCCGCCCAAAGCATTCTGGAGCCGTTGATCCCTGCGGAAATGCCCAGCGACTTCCACCATCCGCTGAGGTTCGAGCGGATTGCCGCCAGCCTTGCGAATCGTCTCCGCCAGCCAGGCCGCATCGCTCTCGTCGCCGATCCAGTAAAGCACCGCAGCAGTGTTGACCAGCGCCACGGGCGAACCGAGTTTGCGTGCCACGAGGTTCTTGATTTCCCGGGGATCGATGTCCCGGCCCAGACGCTCGATGTCACGTTGCACGGCTGCGAGTGACGCCAGCGCGGGCAACTCGCCGGGCTCGACGACGAACCCGCTGTCACGGAGGGTCGCCTCCAACGTCGCTGGTGGCTCGGACATCAGCAGCAGCGGCGGCACGTTGCCGACGTCCTGGCGAACTTTCACGATGGCTTGACGGTGCCCCTGCTGAACGCGGCGGATCACATCCATGAGCCGGGGAACCTGGACTTGGACCAATTGCTCAAACGCCGCCTGATCGCCATCGAGCACATGCAGTTTGAGTTGACCCAGGCGATCGTTGAAAAGCTGGAACTCGCGCGGGGCGTTCAACGACGCAGCCACCGCCAACGTGTCCTGCCCGCCCGTAAGCACCGCACGAGAGGCGGGGATGAGCGTGTCAAAGTAAGCGCCCAGTTCGGCGACGGCTTTGGCGTCCTGTCGCGATTGAGCCAGCGCGGCGTCGTCGAGATTGGCCCAGCGTTGATACTCCGCGTGCTGTCGGGGCATGTCGCGGTGCAGATTTCGCATGACCACGGAATCAGTATCCGCGGCGGTGAGTCGGCCGACCCATTGACCAAGGGCACGACTCGGCGCCAGTTCGTCGTAGGCTTGCTGCGTGACGTGCGACGCCAGGAGGCTGTGCGCCAGCACCTGCACCATGAAGGCCACGGCCAGCGCCAGGATCGAGACGGTCACCGCTGAGCGGAACATGCGATAGCCCATACCCGCCATGGCCAACTGCAAGCAGCGCCGGGCTCCGAGTTTGACCTGATCCTGAACAATGATGGGCTTCACGCGGTGATTTTCCTTGGACTACGAATGACGTTAAGGGCCAGCCGGGGACTCCGCTTTCGATGTCGGGGCTACGAACCGGCAGCTGCCTCCAGTCGAGCACGCTCCAGTTTCCGTCGCCGACGGCGCGATGGCCCGCCACGACGAGGCGGCGCCTCCGCCGGTCCGACGATGACGATCAACCCCCGCTGCGTCAAGTCGCGGAGGAACTGCGTCACGCTCATCCTCGCTTCATGAAATCGCACATGGTGGGCCGCGGCAAAACGCTCAACGATGCCTTCCACATTGGTCTGCCCGTCACAGAGCTCCCACACAGCCTCACCCAAGGCATCAAACTCCACGCCACGCTCCGACCGAACAGGCAGGAAGAACGAGAACGGCCGCCGGTGGAACAAGCCCTTCCGCAGTGCCACGTATGCCACCAGCTTCCCGCCCTTTCGCACGACCCGCGCCGCCTCGTTGCGCAACGGCACTGCATCGAGGATTTCACCGGGGCCGAGGTTGGAGGGCGTAACGGTCATGGTTTTATCTGGCGGTATCCTCTTCTATCCACAGCGCACGGCGAATTCCGTGGGCTCCACGGGGTCCTTGGCGTGCGACAACGTCGTGATCTGATAAACGGCGTGATCCACGGGGCAGTGCCAAACCAGGTCGCGTCGTTGCCGGGCACGGCCGATGATTTTGGTGAAGCGAGTTGTCGGTTCCAGGCTCTGACCCAAGCAAGCCTGGTGGCCCCGGTGGCGAAGCATTTCGACCCGATCAGGGGCTGCGGAAAGGTCCTTTTCCAGCCACGCGTCGGGCTGACCATCATACCACATGTCCGTCGCGCCCAGACGGCGGCAAACCGCCTGCCGTCGCTCATTTTCAAAGGTAAATCGCGCTTGCCCGGGCTGAATCTTGGCACGCTGCAGCGTCCACCCGCTCGGTGCCACCACATCCAAACCAAACGCACGCCAGGGCGTTGGCGAATCCTCTTTAAGGTCCAGCACCTCGAAGCCCGTCAGCACCAAGTCCTCGACCTCCTGCTCTACCCCCAGCGGCCAAGGCAGCACCAGTTCGATGAGCCGCTTCAGGCTCGGCTCGTAGCGCAAGGCGCGGGTGATGCTGTTCTCATCGCGCGTCCGCCGCAGCGAGCGCCAGCCGTTGACTCGATCCAATTCCGTCACCCGGGCGTTGGGGCGTTCCTGGGCATCGCGACTCTTGTAGTCGGCGATCATCTGTCCGAGGTCCGCGGCACGTTGCAGCGTTCGCCAAGTCAGTTGCAGACGCTGGCGGCGACGGTCGATCATCACCAGCGAGCCGGTTTTCGGAGAGACGGCATGGCGCACGATGTCCCACTCGGCGGGCGTTGTCAGCCGCATGCCAAGCCAGACAATTTCTTGTGTCAGCGCCTCTGCCATACCGTCAAACGTCCTTACGAACTAGCCCGGGAGGATCGAATAGTTGGGCGGACTTTCACCCATATTGAAATAGTAGATTGCACCGATGGTCATCCACACCAGCCCGGCGAAAAGCTCACCGGCGATGATGCCGACCATCACCGGTTTGATGCCGTTGAATCCCTTGGCACCGGTCAACCGCACAACTGCGGCCTTGATGGCCCAGCCGACGAGGAATGACGCCGCGAATTGGGCAGCCGGGTAGGAGCCCCAGAATACGAAAATCACCGGGTGCAGTGGCCACCAGGGCAGTCGCAGCCGGGCCACGGTGAATACAAAGACCAGCCCGACTCCCAATGCAAACCAAGGCCATAGTTCGGTAATCCGGATCTGTCCCAGCCGATCCAGCCCCGACACCTGGCTGGCGCTTTCCAGGGTGCCCGCCGACGCCATCTGCCCCAATTGCTTGGACAAGGTGTCAAACGGCATGGTCGAAACGCTGTTGGACATCCACAGGTCCTGAATATTCATGCCGTAGCGGTACTGCAATGACAGTCCCACAAAAATCGTCGTCGCCAGACCCACCAGCACCATGATGCCAATGAGCGGTGCGATCCGTTGCGGTGCGGCGTTGCCCGTGCGTTCGCCGATCTGGAGTCCATTGACCAGGAAGGGCATGATCGCTTCGCGCGGGTCGATGACGAGCATGACACTGGCAATCGCCATGATGACAAAGGCTGTTGGACCGATGGCCTCGATGCCAATGAACCCCGCGATCATCGCCATGGGCATCCACCCGGCCTGCACAAAGAAGACACCTGTCTCAGCATTGACGCGGGCGATGACGGTGAAGATAAGCAGCACGATCAGGATCAGCGGCACACCCAGCATCCAATCCAGACCCTGGGCCGCCAGCAGCGCCACAGCCCCGACAAACGCCAGCAGCGCCAGTCGACTGCCCCAGACGGAGTACCCGGGGGTTTCGAGCCGCTTGGGCAGACCCACGGTGGCTTTTATCACGTCCCAGTAATGGCGTCTCCCGGTATAGAGAATCACCATCCCGATACCCACCCAACCACCGAAAAACAGGAAGTTCTGGTTCTCGGCTCCCGACCAGTCATGCCGCAACGCCACACCGTTGGCCACGAGAAGGGATCCGAAAAACACCCAGATAAACAACGATAAGCCCAGCGACAGCGAAACTTCCGTCGTCAGGAAGAACGCGAACGCCACCACACTCAGATATATCCTGGGCGAAAAGAGGCCCCAGTTCGAGCTGACTTTGGCAGCATTGGGGAAAATAGTTCGCAGCGGGCCGAAGTCAAAGGACAGCGGGATTGACAGGAAGAAGCTGGGGTACCAGGCCTTGAGGCCGTTAACCAGGTGAAGGACCGACACCGCCAGTACGCCGTACCAGAACAGGCGGTTTCTCGCGATATCGGGCAGCCAGTGACCCTTGGTTCGCTGGGCCGACTCCTCGACGAAACGGGCGATTGGGTACGCCAGCAGTTCGCGACGGGACCATTGTGGATGGACCACCATCACGATACCCAGCGATGCCAGGCCGATGCACGCGGCAATACCTCCCCACAAAACGATGGCCGGTGCCCATGCACCCCAAGGCACCTGCATGGGCGGCAACTGCTGCAACCACGTGACGCCCTCGCCCTTAGGCGGGCTTACGCCACCTTGCATCAGAGGATCAACCACTGCCGTGTCGCCCCGACCACCCAGCAGCAGCACACCATCGCCCTGGGGTTGAGGCAAGATGAACTCGGGAAGTGCCGCAACCATCGCAGCCCGGTTGATGCGATGGATGTCATCAGTCGTCAACCGCCGATCGGTTGTCGTCGCCAAATCAGCCTCGGGCTGCCGCAACGTCAGGCCAGCAAACTCCGGGCGGGGTGAACCGACGCCACGAGCCGGATCGATTTCGAGATAGAGATCGGGACGATTGAGTACCTCGTTAAGGCTGTTGACGATGGTGCGATGATGGTCCAGAGGCACATGCCCGGCAGTGACGTTCTGTCGCAATGACCGCTGGGTTTCCAGCGGGAGCACCGACCAGACTCGCCCCGCCAGAGTCGGCTGGCCAAAGCCCTCGCCCGCCTTGACCAGCGTCGTGGCCAAGCCGTTCCAATTCCGCACGTGGCCCTCGCCCAGCAGTGCCGATCCGCCCGGAAGATAGGAAAGGACGTTGGCCGCCTGCCAGTTGGCCTTGGTCTTGATGTGGTGGGCCGGCATGGCGAGGTTGCCGGTGAAGTATCGGTAGTAGCCCGACCCCGGCCAGCCGCAGACCGCCAAACCCAGAGCCGCGATAATCGCCAACTCCGAGGCCTTGAGTGCCAGCCGCGAACTGATCATCGCCAGCAGGGGGTTGAGGACGATCATCAACAACACCAGCACGCCGAAAATACCAATGGGCAACAGGTTGCCCACCAGCATCGTCTGACGGATGATCTGGTCGTTGAAATACGTCGCGCTTGCGACGAAAAGCCCCAGAAGCACACCGATGATAACCGCGCGAATTGTCACGTCGTTTTCAGCCTCGGGGCGGGGTTGGTGGGGCCACGATAACGATGCGTGGCGCGACAGCCTAACGGGGGCGACACACGATAACCGATCATCGCGTCTTTTGGAAATCTGACACCGGCGGATCTCCCCCACGGATCGCTGGTGGCCCGCTAGTCGCCCCACGCCCCCGCCATCGCCTTGCCAATCTAACCCTCTCGATTTGCCCAGCCGTTAATCCGGGCTAAGCTAAAGGGCGCACTCCTGCGTCGTCCATGCAGGGGGGAAACGAACTTTCACACGGAGATTCCCATGAACAGACTTCCCAAACCTTGGTTTCGAGCCTGCCTGCTGGCGCTTTGTCTCATCGCCTCGCCCCTGCTGACGACGATTTCCCGCGCTGACGAAGCAGCCTTGAAAAATGCGTTGGACCAGGTGGCCTCCGATGCCCCCATCGCTGTCATCGTGCCCAACCTCAAAGCCTTCAGCCAGCGCATGGCGACGCTCAGCAAACAACTCGGCCTGCCCAATCCGGACTTGGCCGATCTGGCGGGCTCCATGCAGCGAAAGACGGGGCTCGAAGGGGCGCTCCGCGAAGACGGCCCCATGCTCATCGTGATCACCGCCCTTCCCGCCGAGCGCGCCCAGGGCGCACCGCGCGAGTCCGGCGAAGCCAACGTCGTCATGATCATGCCCGTGACCGACTACAGCAAGGTCACCGCCAGCCTCCGCGGTGCCAGCACGCGTGAGGGCGTAACCGAGGGCGTAACCACCGAAGGTGAAACCGTCTACGTCAAGCAATTGGGCAACTTCGCCGTGACAGGCCCCGTCCGCGCTACCGTGGCCGGCTATCAGGCTGGCGGCGCGGGCGCCAACTGGCTTACGGCTTCGGGCAAACTCGGGGGCCAGTACCTCGACAAGAGCCAGGCAGCCGTCTTCTTCAACATGCCCGTCATGCGCCAGCGCCTTCTCAGCGGGATCGACAAGGGCATGGCCCAGATGGAAAAACAGATGGGCAGCGCCCCCGCCAACACCGCCGACCAAGCCGCCATGGCCAAGGTCATGATGGCCGCCTACGCCGATGTGGCCAAGAACTTCGTGCGCGATGCGGAGATGGCCGTCGTCACCCTCGACGCCAGCGAGATGGGCGTGGCGCTGACCGGTGCCGCCCAGTTCACCGCCGGGAGCAAACTGGCGGGCTACACCGCCAAGAGCTCCGCAGCAGCGCCCCTATTTAACCAACTGCCCAACCGACCTTACATCATGGCATGGTCCGCCAACGCCGATGGTCTGGACCTCAAAGCCCTGGTCACCGATGTCGTCAAAGACCTGCCCGACAACGCTGGCCCCATGGTCGCCCTGATCAAGAGCAAGCTCCCGCTGTTGTCGGATGTCACCAGCTACGCCCAGGCGATCTATGTCCCAGCCAATGTCCAGCCCATGGCGGGCGGCGGATTGATCCAAGCCGCCAGCGTCATCACCACACGTGACCCAGCAGCATTCAAAGTCGCCGTTCAAGACTACCTCGCCGCCATGGGCACCATGAGCCAGCCCGGCGGCGTGACCATCAAGAGCACCTACACCAAGGACGCCATGCAGATTAACGGCGTCAACGTGGACCGCTACGCCGTCGACTACCAGATGCCGCCCGAAGCCATGCGTGGCAACCCCATGGCACCGATGATGGCGATGATGGGCCTTAACGCTCAACAGGGCTTCATCGCGCAACAGGGCGACAAACTGGTCATGACCAGTGTGTCGGATGTCGAGCTGATGAAGGCAGCCTTGGAAGCAGCCAAGAGCGACAAGGGCCTGGGGCAGGACAAACTCATCGGCCAGGTCCGCACCGAGGCACTACCCAAGGATGCCGCGGCCGAGGCTTATCTGAACATGGCGGGCGTGGCGCAGATGGCCAACATGTTCGGCATGATGTTCGGTATGCCGCCGATCAATGCACCGGCCAACCTCCCGCCCGTCGCCTGGGGCATGTCCGGCCAGGACAACGGCGCTGCCCTGCGAATGTACGTACCCGTCGCGGTGATGACCTTCGTCCGCGACACCGCCATGCAATTCCAGCAGCCCCGCCCCGGCATGCAGCCCGGCACCGCCCCCCCGCCGGATTTCAACTGATCTCCAACAACATCGCGACCAATCTCAAGGCCCCGTGCAAATGCGCGGGGCCTTTTCTTTCGCGGCACGTTCGTAGTGTGCCCGTAAAGGCATCATGAAAGTAACGTCTCACGGCGTTACTACGCCAAGCATGCGTTTGCGCTGCGTCTACCCCGGCCGCCTGGTTTGACGGCTTAGCCATGGCAGGATCGCCATGCCTGGGGCCGCTGCCAGGACGCTCAGCAGGAAGAAGGTGACGTAGCCTAACTCCGCCACCATGAAACCGGTGAAGCCGCCGACCAGGAGCCCGGCCCCGTACATCAGCGAGGTGAACAAAGCGTATTGAGTCGCGCTGTAGCGACGATTACACAGGCTCATGAGATACGCGATGAAGCCCGCCGCTACCAGGCCCGCACAGAAGCTCTCGACAACAACCACCGCAGCCAGGAGTGGCACGCTCGGCTTGTTCATGGCCAGGATCAGAAAGCCCAGATTCGACAGCGCTTGGAGGGCACCGAAAAGCCACAGTGAAGGAACCAGGCCGATGCGGGCAGTGATGCCGCCGCCGCAGATGGCGCCGAGCATGATCAAGGCCAGTCCCATCCAGTCGCGCACCAGGGCGATGGTCTGTTTATCGAACAGCAGTTCTTTCTGGAGCAGGGGCATGGTCATGGCGTTGGCCATGGCGTCGGGGAGTTTGAAGAGCACGATGAAGAGGAGAATGGCTAACGTGGCCATGCGATGTCGATTAAAGAGATCCTGCAGGGGTTCGACGATGGCGGAATGCAGCGTGGCGGGATGTTGTTGATCGCGTGGCGGATCGGGTGCCAGCAGCGTGGCGATGATGCCGACGCACATGAGCCCGGCAAGGATGAAATAGACTTCGCGCCAGGACATGTATCCCGAGAGCATCAGCGCCCCGCCACCCGCCGCGAGCATGGCGATTCGGTAGCCGTTGACAAAGACGGCCGCACCAGCCCCCAACTCCGCATCGGGCAGGATATCCGTGCGGTAGGCGTCGGCGACGACATCCTGAGTCGCCGCCAGGAACGCCACCAACACCGCCACGATGACAAAAGCGTGAAGCGCTTGGCCCGGCGCCGTCGGCCCCGCCAGACCCATCCCGGCGATGGCGACCACGAGAGCCAATTGAATCAGCAGCAGCCAACCTCTTCGTCGGCCCATGAACGGCGGGACGTAGCGATCCAGCAGCGGCGCCCAGACGAAGTTGAAAGCAAAGGGCAAACTCACCAGCGTCACGAGACCGATGTCCTTAACGTTGTATTTAAGGTCGCCCAGCCAGGCTTGCGGTGTCGAACCCAGCAGTTTGTAGGCTGAGGGCAGACCCGCGGCGAAACCCAGACCCAGCAGTGCCGCCATGCGACGGTTGAGGTAGAGCGACTGAACGCCTCGCTTCGTCACACGGGCGTCGGCCGCGCTGGGGTCCGTCGCGCTGGCATCGGTCGCGCGGGGTTCTGTCGCAGGGGTGTCCGCCATGGGTATGCTTATCGGTCGAATGAACACCACACGAACAAGATGGGTTGTCGGCTGCATGACGGGCACGAGCCTTGATGGCCTTGATGCGGCCTTGGTGGCAATCGAGGGCAGCGGACTGAGCATGACCGCTCGCGCGGTGGAGATGGTTTCGATGCCTCTGGGCGCGCTGCGCGAATCTTTGGCGAAGTTGGCGCGGGGCGAACCGGCTGAGCCATTGGTGTACATGCGGGCGGCACGCGCGCTGGGCCAGTTGCACGCGCTGGCCATCGAGCAGTTGATCAAGCAGGCGGTGGACCAAGGGCACCTGCACGATGCGCGGGCCATCGATTTCGTCGTAGCACACGGCCAGACCATTCGCCATGAGCCGCGAGATGTGAGTGGCGATGCGGCGGTTGGCGACGCAGGGGGCCGGGGCGCCGGGGCGATGTCGTGGCAATTGATGGACCCCTGGCCCATCGTGCGAAACCTCGGCCTGCGCGTCTGCTACGACCTGCGGCAAGCGGACTTGATCGCTGGGGGACAGGGGGCGCCCATCACACCACTGGCCGACTGGGTGCTCTACCGTCATGGCCAGCGACGTCGCGCCATCGTCAACCTCGGGGGCATCTGCAACCTGACTCTGCTGCCAGCCGCGGATTCCGCCACGCCCGCTCAAATCACCGGCGGGGACATCGGGCCATGCAACCTGCTGCTCGATGGACTCGTCGCCCGAGCCTTCCCCGGCCTGACCTACGACCAGGACGGCAAACTCGCGGTGCGTGGCGGATCGACCAGCCTCATCCACCGACTCCTCCGTCAGGCCCCGTACTTCTCACGCCCTCAACCACGCTCCACTGGACGCGAGGATTTCAACGACGCCTGGCTCGATGCGCTGCATCGCGATGCTGGCCTCCAACCCCACGACCTCATCGCCTCAGCTGTCGAAGCGGTGGCCCGGCTTGTCGCCGATGAGGTGACGGGGCGTTGTGATGAGGTGATCCTCGCGGGTGGCGGTGCGCGGAATCCGGTGCTGGTTCGCGCCATTGCCGACCATTGCCGAGGGAAGGCTGCGGTGACGCTTTCGGATGATGTGGGTATCGCTGCGACCGCTCGCGAGGCTGCGGGCTTCGCGGTGCTCGGCGCGTTGTCGCAGGATGGTGTGCCCATCACCTTGCCACAGATCACAGGCTCAACGAACCCCGGTGTCGCGGGCGTCTGGGCTGGGTGAGTCCGGGGCTGGTGATGGCGATGTTGGCGGAGTCGCGGCTGGCGACGGCGATGTCGGCATGATCGGCTCGACTGAGATCAACAGCACCGTCTGGATGGTCCGATTGAAGCGCTTCATGCCGAGGATCATTTCACCCAGTCGCATGGGCGGCGGTGGCGGCTCCTCAGGCTCCTCCGCTACCCCCGGTGCAGCTTCATCGCCGACGCTGGTTGGGTCGGCTGGGTCATCGTTGGCGGCGTTGGCGTCTTGGGGCACTGCCGAAGCATCGTCCGCGGATGGGTCCGAGGTCTGCGGGGGAGGAGGAGGTGGAGGAGGGTCAATTCCCACCACCAAAACCTGCCCCGGCGTCAGCGCCAGCCGCAACGTCAGGTCGTCATAACTTCGCCCATCCAGCGATTTTTTATGCGGTAAACGCGGCTCCAGCGACGGCTCGGGAAAAAAATGATGCGGCGTCAGCGTGATCGGAAGCCCGCTCCCCGATGCATCCGCCCCTGCCGCACCCACGGTCAGATGAAACTGCAGCCGCCCGCGACTGAGCCGCTGCGTCTCCACAACGTCCCTCGACAATAGATCAAACACGATCGTCGTGTTCCGCAGCGGCGGCGCTACCTGCAGTGGAACCGTACCCGCGACCATCACGATGCGATCACGATGCACAGCCGGGGCATCAGGCAGCGCCGCGATAAACGCATCAAACTCGGGCCCCTCCAAAGTCCCTGCAAATAGGCCGTTTTCTTGCCAGAGGTCCACGCCCGCCGCCATCGGTGTCGCCACCGCCAGTAGATGCTGGCGCGAGGCGGTGAGATCGCCGACCATCGGCAAATCCAGCCGCACTAATCGCACCATGTACTTCGCCGTCGCCTTAACCTGCGGATCGACCTCGGGCCCGATCGCCACGCCCGGCGCCATCTCGGCCCACGAAGGCAAATCGTCGCCCTGGCCAAGCCCCGGCCGATCACCACAGCCCGCCAGCGGGAGCAGCAACAGCGTCAGCAGCATCACGGCCAAAAGACGAACAGCCTGCATTACTTTGCTCACTTGCCAACAATCACATCCAACAACACATCCAACCCGCGATCGATCTCCGCCTGCGTGATCGTCAGCGGCGGCGCCAGGCGCAGCACCACATCCTGCGTGGCGTTGATCATCAGCCCGCGTTCCAGGCACTTGTTGACAATCTCGCTGCCAGTCTTAAACCACGCGCCCTTGGCCGTGGGATCAACGACGATTCCCAAGAACAGGCCCTTGCCTCGCACGCCGGTGATCGTGGGATGATCCTTGGCAAACGTTTCGACACGCTGCGTGATGTGCTGTCCCAGTTTCGTCGCGTGTTGCAGCAGGTTGTCGCGCGCGATGATCTCGAAGATTTTCGCAGCCACCGCCATCGCCAGGCAATTACCGCCCAACGTCGTGCCGTGTGCGACGATGCCCTGGTTGTGCTTGGCCTCGAAATACTTGGCGACCTCTCGCCGAGCGTTGACCACACCCACCGGCAGCCCGCCGCCTACACCTTTGGCCAGCGTCATGATGTCGGGGGTAATGTTCCAATGCTGGTGGGCAAAATACTTACCCGTGCGACCACAGCCGGTCCAGACTTCATCGCAGATCAGTAGCATGTCGCGCTGATCGCAGAGTTTCCGCAGGCCGGGCAGATAGCTGTCGCCGGGCACGTTGATGCCGCCTTCGCCCTGGATCGGCTCGACCATGACCGCGATCGTGCGATCATCAACCGCCTTCTCCATCGCGGCAAGGTCGTTGAAGGGAACATAGTCAAAGCCTTCGAGCAGCGGCTCGTAACCGTGTCGCACCTTGTCCTGACCCGTCGCCATCATCGAGCCGAAGAGGCGGCCGTGAAAGCTGTGATGGGTCGTGACGATTTTGTAGCGATAGCCGGCCTTGCCGGGTTTGGCCTTGCCGTAGAGTCGCGCGAGCTTGATGGCGGCTTCGTTGGCATCAGAACCACAGTGGCAGAAGAACGACTGGCCGTCGAACCCGGCTTGCGCCAGGAGTTGGGCGAAGCGTGTCTGCGGCTCGGTGTGCAGCAGGTTGCCGACGTGCCAGAGCGTCTGGGCCTGCTGCGTGACAGCCGCCACGAGTTCGGGGTTGCAGTGGCCCAGAATCGCGCCGCCGAAACCCGCGAAAAGATCGAGGTATTCCCGACCCGCAGCATCCCAGAGCTTCACGCCCTGACCGCGCGTGACAGCGACGGGGAATCGGCCGTAGTTGCGAATCAGAAACGCATCATGGCGATCCATGATCGCCTGCGTGGCATCGGTGGTGGGTTGGTCGGTTGACTTAGCGGTGGTCATGGTGGTCATGGCAATGGCCCTAAAAGTAAACGCCAACAGACGAGTATATCGCGCCCCCGGGCATCGGCATCGCGTGGTGGACTACAATAGCCGCTCCATGACCCCGCGCAACCCCGATCCCGCTGATGGCTCGCTGTTTACCGAGGCACGCCTGCGTGAACTCCTGGCGGAGGTCGCGCTGGGCAAGTGTGATGTCGAGGGTGCGATGTCGCGGCTGCGCAGCCTGCCCTATGACGATGTGGGTTGTGCTGCGCTGGACCATCACCGCGAGTTACGAAAAGGCTTTCCCGAGGTCGTTTACTGCCAGCACAAGAAGCCCGCGCAGGTGGCGCAGATCATCGCCCGGCTGGCCCAGCACGGGGGCCAGGTTTTGGGCACCCGCGCCGATGCTGAGCATTTCGCTGCGGCGAAGCAGGTCGTCCCCGAGTTGTGTTACGACGAGGCAGCGCGCTGCATCTTCTGGGACCGTCAGTCGGACCAGCCTCGCCAGCAGGGCATCGCTTTGGTCGCGGCTGGCACGAGCGATCTGCCCGTGGCGCAGGAAGCAGCCGTGACCCTGCGGCTCATGGGGCAGGAACCGCTGCGTATCACCGATGTGGGCGTCGCAGGGTTGCATCGGCTCATGGCTCATCTGTCGGCCCTGCAGAAGGCCAACGTGATCATCGCGGTGGCAGGCATGGAAGGTGCCTTACCCAGTGTCATCGCCGGGCTCGTGTCGGCACCCGTCATCGCTGTGCCCACCAGTGTCGGCTACGGCGCCAGCTTCGGCGGCATCGCGGCACTGCTGGGGATGCTCAACGCCTGCGCGCCGGGCATCAGCGTGGTCAATATCGACAACGGCTTCGGTGCCGCCTTTGCCGCTGCGGCGATGAATCGACGGATGAGGACTTGAGGTGCAGCGTTAACTACAAAGAGCGTTAACCACGGAGAGGGTTAACCACAACGAGCACAAAGGACACGAAGAATACGAAGGACACGAACGATACAGAGGCCAGTGAACATTAAAGCAATTCGGTGGCTGCTTCGATGCCTTCCTTTGTGATCTTTGTGACCCTTGTGGTTCACTCAGCCCCCCGCCAAAAGAGAACTGCCAACGTGAACGTGCAAGCAACCGACAAACTCAACGCCCTGCGACAGTGGATCGATGCCCTCGATTCGGCGCTGGTGGCATACTCCGGCGGAGTGGACTCGGCGCTGGTCATGGCGGTGGCGCATCAGCAACTGGGCGAGCGTGCCCTGGCGTGCATCGGCGTATCGCCCAGCTACCCCACGCGCGAGATGCGAGATGCCGTGGCCTTGGCGCGGGAGTTGGATGTGCCCTACCGGCTCATCGACACCGAAGAACATCTCGACCCCAACTATGCCGCAAACCCCGCTAATCGCTGCTATTTCTGCAAGAGCGAGCTTTTCGGCCGACTGGCGAAAGTGGCGCTGGAGGAAGGCTGGGCCGCGGTGCTCGACGGCTCCAACGCCAGTGATGTCGGCGATGATCGACCCGGCCACATCGCTGCGGGCGAAGAAGGTGTGCGCTCACCGCTGATGGAGTTGGGCATCACAAAGTCCGACATCCGCGACATCGCTCGCGAGATTGGCCTGCCCGTGTGGGACAAGCCCGCCATGGCGTGCCTGTCGTCGCGCGTGCCTCACGGTGTGGCGATCACGCCTGAGTTGCTGCGGCAAATCGAGACGGCTGAGGATGCGCTGGTCGCACTGGGCTTCCGACAATTCCGCGTGCGACACCACGGCGAGATTGCCCGTATCGAACTACCCACTGAAGATATGGCCCGCGCGTTGGAACATCGTCAGACACTCGATGCTTACATCCGGGCTGCGGGGTACAAATACGTGGTGCTGGACCTCGCAGGATTCCGCAGCGGCGGGCTTCACCAAACTACCGCCAGCCAACTCGTCACCCTCAACGTGCAACACCCATGATCGGCTACCTCGATATTCCCTCGGGCATCTCCGGCGACATGTTCTTAGGCTGCCTCGTCGATGCGGGTTGGCCCATCGAGGCACTGCGACAAACACTGCGGCAACTCAAGGTGCCCAGCGATGAATGGACCGTCGAGAGCAGTGTCGTGATGAAAGGCCCGATGCGGGCCACCTTCGTCGATGTGCGTGTTGCGCCAGGCCAACACCACCGCGGGCTTTCGACCATCACCGACATTATCCAAAACGCGGACCTACCCGAGCAGGTGCAGCGCCAGGCGGTGGCGGTCTTCACCCGGTTGGCGCAAGCGGAGGCGAAAGTTCACGGCACCACGGTCGAGGCCATCCACTTCCACGAAGTCGGCGCGATGGATGCGATCGTGGATATCGTCGGCACGTGCGCGGGGCTGACCGCGCTGGGCATCGAGCGGCTTTACTGCTCAGCGTTGCCCATGGGCAGCGGTTGGGCGCAGACGGATCACGGCCAGATTCCACTGCCCGCGCCTGCGACGTTGGAGTTGCTGGCGGCTGCGGGTGCGCCAACGCGACCAGCACCGGGCCCCGGCGAGTGGGTGACGCCCACGGGTGCGGCACTGGTGGCGGAGTTGGCGTCGTTCGTGCAGCCCATCATCACTGTCAAACGCATCGGCACAGGTGCGGGGCAGCGCGATTGCGCCTGGCCTAACGTCGCGCGGCTGTGGGTCGGTCAGGCCACGCCTGTTGATGGCGACAGTCACAGTTCCACCGGCCTGCTGCAGATCGACACCAACATCGACGATATGAACCCGCAGCTCTTTGCCGCCGTCAGCGAAGCACTTTTTGCAGCCGGGGCACGCGATGTTTGGCTCACACCGATCCAGATGAAGAAGAACAGGCCGGCTGTGGTGTTGAGCGCCTTGACCGATGCAGCGCGTGAAGCGGCGCTGGCGGACATCATCTTGCGGCAGACGACGACGCTTGGGCTGCGGGTTCATCCCGTTCATCGCCACGAGGCGCGAAGAGAATTGCGCCAAGTTGATACAGATCATGGGCAAGTCACGCTGAAGCTCAAGTTCATTAACGATGAGTTGGTGGGTGCGATGCCCGAGTTTGATGATGTGCAGCGCCTGGCGCGGGAAGTCGGACTGGATGTCAAGCGTGTTTATGATGCCGCGATCATCGCCGCCAATCGGCTCGTCAGTGAAAACGCTCCTGCTCTAATACTGCAGGCGCCGGCGCCCGTTGCCGCCGCTCATAGTCACGATCATTCACACTCGCATGATCATGGGCACTCGCATGACCATGCCCACGATCACAGGCATGATCACGGCCATAAACACGATCACAACCACGGTAAGAAGCCGCGGGGCAAGTGATGTCAACGTTGCATCGCAGGCACAATATCGTGGCGAATCTCACGCCTTTCGTTTCATGGCCTGACCGCCGAGCTTTTTGCCGACTTCCCAAGCCGGGCCGGGGAACTTGTGGCAGTTGCCGATGACTACATCAAATGCCGCGACGATGGTATCGACATCCTCGGCTGTGACGACCAGCGGGGGGATGAGCTTGATGACATCCATGTGATGCCCCGCCACCTGCGCCAGCACGTGATGATCCTTGAGAAGCGGGATGAGCACCGCTTGGGGAAACAGGCTCGCGTCGAGTTTGTGGAGCATCGACCAACCCATGCGAAGCATCATGCTTTTTGGCGCACCGAATTCCAGAGCGACCATGAGGCCCTTGCCGCGCACGTCCTTGACCATCTCGTACTTCTGGCCTAATGCTGCCAGCCCGGTCATCAGGCGCTGGCCCATGGCCGCGGAGTTCTCGACAAGCTTCTCCTCGCGCAACACCGCCAGTGTTGCCAATCCCGCAGCCATCGCAAGATCGTTCTGACCAAAGGTCGTGGAGTGAACGACGCAGCGTTCCATGCTCGAAAAACATTTTTCGTGAATCCATCGTTTGCTCAGCACCGCGCCGACGGGGACATAGCCGCCGCTCAACCCCTTGGCGGTGACCATGATGTCCGGCTCGATGCCCCAATGCTCACACGCGAACATGCGGCCGGTGCGACCATAGGCGGTCTGCACCTCATCGACGATCAGGAGCGTGCCCGCCTTGCGGCAAAGCTCCGCAGCGCCCGCGAGATAGCCGTCGGCTGCGACGTTGACGCCCTTGCCCTGGATCGGCTCGACGATGAACCCGGCGACATCCTTAGCTGCAAGCTCGCGCTCCAGTGCTGGCAGATCGTTAAACAGCACGCGGGTGCATGGCTCGATGAGTGTGCCAAAGCCGTCGCGGAACTCGGCGTTGCCGTTGACGGAGAGAGCGCCAAGTGTCAGGCCATGGAACCCGTGATCGCAGTAGATGATGCGCTGGCGACCGGTGGCGATGCGCGCGTACTTGATCGAAGTTTCCACGCCCTCCGCCCCGCTATTGGTGAAGAAGACCGTGTCCAGATCGCCCGGCGCGAGTTTCACCAGTTCCGCTGCGAGCATGCCGCTTAATCGGTAGGCGCCCATTTTGATGAGGTTGGGCAGGTCCAGGTCCATCGCATCTTTGAGGGCCTGGCGCACGGTCGGGTGATTGCGGCCGACGTTGAACACGGCGTAACCGCCAAGGCAGTCGATGTATCGCGTGCCGTGCTGGTCCCACAGGTATGCGCCCTGCCCCTTGGTATAGAGCACATCAAAGCCAATGGTCCGCAACACCTTGGCGAAGGCGGGATTGATGTGGGATTCGATGAGGTCGAGTTGCCGTCCTTCGTTGGCGGCGACGGCTGCTTTGAGATCGAACATAGTGGACTCGGTTCAGGCGGGGGACCGGATGGCCCGGGCGGGGTGCGAAGGAAAGATTCTACCACGACCCTGCGCCCACGACCGCGCGCCGCGACCATACGCCACGACGCGGTAAACTATGGCCCATGAACCACGTTAATCATGATTGTGAAGTCTGTGTCGTCGGTGGCGGAATGGCGGGCTTGTGCGCGGCCTTGGCGTCGGCGCGACGCGGCGCACGCACCACGCTGGTCCACGATCGACCCGTGCTGGGCGGCAATGCATCTTCCGAAATCCGCATGTGGATCTGCGGCGCCCACGGCGGCCACAACAAGGAAGCCGGGCTGCTCGAAGAGATTCAACTCGACAACCTCCACCGCAATCCCTCGGGCAACTATTCGATCTGGGACAGTGTGCTGTGGGCCAACGCTGCGCTGCAGAAAAACCTCACGCTGCTGCTCAACTGTTCGTGCAACGATGCGACGATGGCGCCGCCCGCAGCCGATGGAACTCGGCGAATCCAAAGCATTCGCGCCTGGCAGCTCACAAGCCAGACCTGGCACACGATCAACGCTCGCACGTTCATCGATTGCTCGGGCGACAGCATTCTCGCGCCGCTGACGGGTGCTGATTTCCGCGTGGGTCGTGAAGCGCGCGACGAGCATCAGGAGGACATCGAGCCGCAAGTTGGCGACAAGCGCACGATGGGCAATTCGCTGCTGATTCAGATTCGTCGCACGGATGAGCCGCAGCCGTTTGTCGCGCCGCAATGGGCTTACAAGTTTGAGACGCCCGATGATCTGCCCAACCGGATCAACGGTGTGCAGGGGACCAACTTCTGGTGGCTGGAAGTGGGCGGGTTGCACGACACGATCGCCGATGCTGAGGGGATCCGCGATGATCTGATGCGTGTGGCCTGGGGTGTGTGGGACCACATCAAGAACCGTAGCCCCAAGCGTGACGAGGCCACCAACTGGGCGTTGGAGTGGCTCGGCTCACTGCCCGGCAAGCGTGAGAATCGTCGCTACCTGGGCGATCACATTCTGACGCAGAACGATGTTACCGCAGGCGGAATCTTCGACGATGTCGTCGCCTACGGCGGATGGTCGATGGACGACCACCACCCGGCGGGCATCTACTATCCCGGTAAGCCCACTATCTTCCACCCCGCGCCTTCGCCCTACGGCATCCCCTACCGCAGCCTCTATTCCCGCAATGTCGCCAACCTCATGATGGCGGGACGCAATATTTCCGTCACGCATGCGGCACTTTCATCGACGCGTGTCATGGCAACCTGCGCGATCATCGGCCAAGCTGCGGGAACAGCCGCGGCGCTGTGTGCAAGGCATGGCTGCACGCCGCGCGAGTTGTACCCCTCGCGCATTGCGCAGCTTCAACAGGCGTTGATGGACGATGATTGTTGGTTGCCGAGTATTTCGCGACCGATCTCCAAGCTCGCGCTCGCCGCCACGCTCACGAGCACTGGTCGCGATGAGGCGCTGCTGCTTGATGGTCTGGATCGCGATCGCCCCGATGAATCGCACGCATGGGTCGGCCCTGTCGGCGCATCCGCTGGCCAGATCGAATATCGCTGGGCTCAACCCATCGCCATCGCCGGGGTGCGCCTGGTGCTCGACAGCAATTTGCAGCACACCAAGCGGATGCCCTGCAGTTATCCGCAGAAAGGTGATCGCTGCGCAATGCCGGGGTCGCTGCTGAAACATTTCCGCATTGAGTCGCTGGATGATCGTGGGCAGTGGCAGCCGGTGGCGGAGGTGCGGGAGAATCATCAGCGTCTGGTGCGGCTACCGTTTTCTGCGCGGACGACGGGGCTGCGACTTACCGCTCTCGAAACCTGGGGCGATGATGTGGCGAGGGTGTTCGCATTTGAGCCCGTCGATGGATTTGACGTGGACATGACGCCGCCAGTGCAAGGCCTGACGTTTGCTGAGGCGCGTGCGACAATTGCCCCTCGTGACTTGGCACCACCAGCCAAGGACGATGAGAAGCCCGCGACTCGCCGGACCATCTCCGCATGAACCAAACTCGCTCGTATCAATACCACGCCGCCAATCACCACGGAGCCCGATGATCAATCTCGTCAATGTTCCCATCATGCGTTTGCCCGGTAACGACGATGTGCCGTTGCCCGACTATCAGAGCCAGCACGCTGCGGGCATGGACCTTCACGCCGCGGTGCCTGTTGGCGAGGAAGGCTTGAGCATTCCGCCGGGTGAGATTCGCCTCATTCCCTGCGGTTTTGCGATGGCGGTGCCCTTGGGCTTCGAGGCTCAGGTGCGACCACGCTCGGGCCTGGCGACGAAGTTCGGCATCTCCATGCCCAACGCGCCGGGCACGATCGACTCAGACTATCGAGGTCAGGTGCAGGTGCCGCTGATCAACCACGGCAAGGCTGCGTTCGTGGTGACGCGAGGCATGCGGATCGCGCAAATGCTCATCACACCTGTGCCTCGCACGCAATGGGAAGTCGTCAGCGAACTGCCGACGACGTCGCGCGGCGAAGGCGGCTTTGGACATACCGGACATTGACCCGGCGGCCGGACACTAACCCTGGCTCGTCGGCCTGATGATTCGTGATTGGGGGCGATCGTGTTCTATCGACTCAAAAATCTGAGAAACCGGATTCGCATTGAACGGCACCTGCGCCCGTTGCGCGACTTGCCGCCCAAGCCCGTGGCGACGCAGAATCTCGCTGCCGAGGCGCACCTGCTGGTGGGACGAGCACACCTGTCCATGGCCGGGGCGTGCCTGCACACCTTCTTCGCCCACAGCGGCTTAAGCAATCGTGTGGGGCTGACCATTCACCTCGACGCCACCGTGGGCTCGCGTGGCCGCCGCTGGCTCGAGATGCGCTTCCCGGGCGTGCGATGCATCCCCCACCACGCACCCGACCCCAAACTCCCGGCCATGCTCGCTCCCTACCCCGTCTGCCGCAGCTACTACCAGCGTGTGCTGATGATGACCAAACTCTTTCAGGTTCTGGCGCTTTGTCGCCATCGCCGCGTGATCCTGCTGGACTCGGACATGATTTTTCATTGCAGGCCTCAGGCGTTGATCGACTGGGTTGACGCCCCCGAATCGCAGCCGTCGCCGCCGCGCTACTTGCGGGAGAGTGACGATGCGACGGATCGCGACCCCGGCACCGCCGCCCGCGAGAAGTTCGATGAAATCATCAGCCGCATCTCGCTCGTGGCCCCGGACCTGGCGTCGAACTTGCGCATTCCGCATTTCAGTTTCAATGCAGGGCTGCTGGCCTTCGACACCACGCGCGTTTCGCTGCCAATCGTGGAAGCCTGGCTGGGTTGGCTCGAAGCGAACCCCAACCTCAAACTCGGGCGATGGTTCACCCCCTGGTGCTGCGAACAGACCGCCTACATGCTCAACTTCGCCACCTGGCGCGATGCGCTGCCGTTCGACATGGCTGACTACGCCTGCGGCCCGGGACCGGCCCGCATCTGCAACCACTTCCTGAGCCCGCACTACCACAAACCGCAATGCCTCCAACGCGTCACCGCAGCACTCGAGGCGTGCAAGTCGCTGTGACGCCGAGCGCGGCTTGGGGATGAGCGGAATACTGATGTGCCCGTGCTTATCGCCTTTGCGTTGAGTCGGGCCGCGTTGGGTTGCGTTCGGTATGCGCTGGGCTCAACGCCGACGCTTCGGTGCCCGGCTCAATTCCTTGTGACGGGGACACGTCACGAGGTGATCGTTGATCATGCCCACCGCCTGCATGAAGGCGTAACAGATAGTGGTGCCTACGAAGTTGAAGCCGCGTGCTTTGAGGGCTTTGCTCATGGCGTCGCTTGCATCACTGCGGGCTGGAAGTTGCGTCTGGACTTCGAAATGATTGACCTGCGGTGAGAAATCGACGAACTGCCAGAGAAACTGATCGAAGCTGCCGACCTCTTGGCGCAGCGTGAGAAACGCGTTGGCGTTGCGGATGGCTGAGGCGATTTTGAGGCGGTTGCGAATGATGCCGGGGTTCGCCATGAGCCGCGCGACCCGCTGGGCGTCGTATCGCGCCACCTTCTCCGGATCGAAATTATCGAACGCCAGCCGATAGGCCTCGCGCTTCTTGAGCACCGTCTCCCACGACAGCCCCGCCTGCGCGCCATCGAGTATCAGATGTCCGAACAACTCCACATCATCGTGGACGGGCACGCCCCACTCCTGATCGTGATAGTCAATCAGCGGCTGACGATGCGCCCAGGGACATCGCGGCATGATCGTCCTCCCTTAATAGGTCTCGCGCGGTGGAGTTACGACGCCGACCCTCGTCAGCGTTCGCACCCAATGCCCAACAACCTTCCTCACTCCGGCTCAGCCACCACGCCATCATCATCCACCGCCGACGCCACGCCCTTGACGCCCTTGAGTTCCATGACCTTCGCCAGAATCTCCTGGAACAGGTCCTTGTTTTCCTTAAGGAATCGCTTGGCGTTTTCACGCCCCTGACCCAGGCGGACTTCGCCGTAGTTAAACCACGCACCGGACTTCTGCACGACTTCACTGGTCACCGCGAGGTCCAGCAGGTCGCCCGTGCCGCTGATGCCCTCATCAAACATGATGTCGAACTCCGCCATGCGGAACGGCGGGGCGATCTTGTTCTTGACGACCTTGGCCCGCGTGCGGTTGCCCACCGCCACTTCGCCTTCCTTAATCGAGGCCGTGCGACGAATGTCGATGCGAACGCTGGCGTAAAACTTCAACGCGCGACCGCCCGGCGTGGTTTCCGGATTGCCGAACATCACGCCGATCTTCTCACGAATCTGGTTGATGAAAACCACCGAGCACTTGCTCTTGTTAATCGCGCCCGTCAGCTTCCGCAGCGCCTGACTCATGAGCCGTGCCTGCAGGCCGACATGGGTGTCGCCCATTTCGCCTTCGATTTCCGCCTTAGGGATCAACGCCGCCACCGAGTCCACCACGATCACGTCAATCGCATTGGAGCGCACGAGCAGCTCGCAAATTTCCAACGCCTGCTCGCCGGTGTCAGGCTGGCTGACCATGAGGCTTTCGAGGTCCACGCCCAGCCGCCGCGACCACGACGGGTCCAGTGCATGTTCAGCATCGATAAACGCCGCCACGCCGCCCGCCGCCTGCGCACTGGCGATGACGTGCAGCGCCAGCGTCGTCTTGCCCGATGACTCAGGCCCGAAAATCTCGACGACTCGCCCGCGCGGAATACCTCGGCCACCCAGCGCCAGGTCCAGACTGATCGACCCCGTCGAGATGCCCGGCACGACCATGCTGGGGTCATCATCAAGCCGCATGATCGAGCCTTTGCCGAAGCTGCGCTCAATCTGCGACACCGCCTGATCCAAGGCACGCTTGCGGCCGGCATCCATCGACGCGGCTGGACCGCTGCCGTTGGTGGGTGACGCGGTGGACGACTCGGACACGGTTGCGGATGATCGGGCCATTGGTTTTTTACCCCTGTCGGTTATGCTGACGGATGCCATGAAAGACAATAACACGCCAAGCGACACATGCGATCTGCCCCACGATAACGCGGCCACTAAGCCCCGTCAAAGTTCGGGCGGTGTTAGGTTACCCGATCAGCCCCGCCAATGCAAGTCCCGCGTCGCGTTATCGCTTCTGACAGCCGCAATCCTCGCTGCGACAATCAGCCTCATCACCATCGCCAACGCGCAGCCGGGGACGCCGCCGGCGACAGCTCAACCTGCCACCACGCGACCCGCCGCGAATCCGCCCGCAGCACCCGATGCACCTTCCGCCCAGCGAATCTTCACCGTCTTCGATGCCACGCTGTATCAGGACAAGCCCGATCTGAGCGAGTACTGGGTCAAGCCGATGGTCAGCCTGGGGGCTTCGCTCTTTGCCACCAATCGCCGCCCCACGCCCGCCGAGTTGGAGAACCCTGATGAGGGCCACATCCGTGCCGTGGCGCGATCGCTGGCGCGGCGAAAGACGGTCATCGTGTGCCTCGATATCGAACACTGGCCCACCCGTGGTGATGATGCCGAGGTGGCTGCATCGGTCGAAAGATACACCCGCGTGGCGCAATGGATGCACGACGAAGTGCCCGGCCTGCGCCTGGGGTTTTATGGTGTGCCCCCGCTACGACGCTACTGGGATGCCATCTTGCCCGCCGATTCGCCCCGCTACCAACGCTGGCAACAGGAAAACGATGCACTGGTGGAAATCGCCCGCCAGGCGGATGTCCTTTTTCCGAGCCTCTACACTTTCTACGAAGACCAGCAGAGCTGGGAGAAATTCGCCACCGCCAGCATCGCCGAAGCCCGCCGCCTCAACAAGGTCGTCTACCCGTTCATCTGGCCTTACTACCACGATGGTGGCCCGCCCGAACTTCGCCTCAAACCCATCCCGCGCGAATTCTGGCGCAAGCAACTCGAAACCATCCACGCTCAGGCTGATGGTCTGGTCATCTGGGGTGGCTGGACCGACGCACAAGGTCGCCGCATGACCTGGGACGACAACGCCCCGTGGTGGCAGGAGACCGTGCAGTTCCTCAAAGACAAAGGCATAAAGCCACCACCCGCCCCCCCGCGAGCGGAGTGAAGCCAGCGAGTCGACAAACGGGATCGTCTGTAGTGACGCCGTAAGGCGTTTTCTCGATATTCAAACGCCGATCATGCCCTAACGGGCACACTACAAACGGGCCTTGCGAATCCCTCCCGCGCTCACGCTCGCGGCTCGTCAACAACTCTCGCGGGAGAGAGAGTCGATGCGTTCCAAACCGTGCATGTGGGGCCGCAACGCTGCGGGGATTGTCACAGAACCATCCGCGTTCTGATACAGCTCCAGAATCGGAATAAGTATCCGCGGGCTCGCAGCTACGGTGTTGTTGAGCGAGTGGCAAACCACGGTCTTGCGCGTCTCGGGGTCACGATACCGCGTGTTGAGCCGCCGACATTGATAGTCGTAGAGCCGCGATGCCGAGTGCGTCTCGCCATAGTCGCCCCCGGGCAGTCCCGCAGCATCCATCTCACCCCGGCCGGGCATCCACGTCTCGACGTCCACCATGTCCGCATTCTTAGGCCCCAGGTCACCCGTGCAGCACTGCAACAACCGATAAGGCAGCTCGAGCTTCTGAAGCAGCGCTTCGACATACCCCAGCATCTTCTTGTGCCACGCCCTGCTTTCGTTTTCATCAGCCTTGCAGATCACGACCTGTTCGACCTTCTCAAACTGGTGGATGCGGTAGAGCCCGGCTGTGTCCTTACCTGCTGCCCCAGCCTCGCGACGAAAACAGGTGCTCACCGTAGTGTAGCGCAGCGGTAGTTTCTCAACGTCGATAATCTCCCCCTGATGCAACGCCATCAAGCCGACTTCGCCCGTGCCGGTGAGGAACAGGTCCTGCCCGCCCTTACCCTCAGCATCGTCCGCATCGCGGCGCTGACTCTCGGGGATGTGGTAGGCCTGCTCACGCCCGCCCGGAAAAAAGCCCGTGCCCACCATCATCTCCTCGCGGACCAGCACGGGGACGTAGGCTGCGGTGAAGCCGTTGTCGTGGACCATAAAATCAAAGGCGAAGCGCAGCACCGCCTGCTGCAGCGCCATGCCCAGGCCGGTCAGCACATAGCTGCGCGACCCCGCCATTTTCACGCCACGCTCAAAATCGAAAAGCCCCAACGCCTTGCCCAGTTCCAAGTGGGTTTTGGGCTTAAAACCCTTGTTGGCCTCGAAGCTCTTGGAGGGATCAAACCAGGTCGGGCTCCACCTGCGGAGTTCGACGTTGTCCGCTGCACTGCGTCCAACAGGCACCTCAACATCAGCCGGCTGCGGCACCGCCAACCACAACGCCTGCCGCTGTGCTTCGAGTGTGCGCACCTGCTGCGCTAGCGCTGCCTCACGCTCCTTGATGGCGGTGGGTCGGGCCTGCAGTTGCTTCATCGCCTCCTGCATCGCCTCGCGCTGGTCAGGCGTCGCTTTCTTAAGCTGACCAGCAAGCTGGCCAATCTCCTTGCCAATGCGATTCTTCTCAGCGGTCAGTTCCTGCAACTCGGTCTGAGCCGCGCGAAGCAAGGTGTCAGCTTCGAGGAGTCGATCAATAGCCGCAGCATCGCCGCCCTTATCAATCATGCCCTTGCGGTACCGGTCGGGCATCTCACGCAGGTGGTTAAGGTCAATCATGCCCGCCATTACACCAGCGAGAGCGGTTGTGAGCAAGATGAGACGTTGATCTGCGTGTGATCATGGGTCTGCCCATCTTTCGGGGCCACCGCGCGAGCGGGCGAGCGATTGGGGCGAGCCGGACGCGTTAGCGACGGGGTTCGGGTGGGCGCTGAAGTAACTTGTACGTCCGTTCTTCGCCGACCTCATCGACGAGTGGCTCCCGTAGAAATTGCTTAACCATCCGTTTGACCTCGCCCCAGGAATGGGCATAATGTTCCTTTCCCGAGCGAGGTACCGGCGTTACATGCACAAAACGCCAGGCGTGGGTCGGCGGGAGCCTTTGGCCTCATGTGACTCCGAAGGACAGCACTCCACGCCTGTCCCTGCGGGTCAACTGAGGCTGATTTTGTTTTCACCTCACGTCCGCCAACCACTTGCACACACCACGGAGCCCGACCATGGCCGATCAGGAACTCGAAACCACCCACGACCATAGCCACGATCACAGCCACAGCCACGACCATGGCCACACCCACGATCACGATGCGGAAGCGACGGCTGAGACGCCCAAGGAGCGGCCGCCGCAGACTGTGACGGTCACCGATGTCGGACCCGCCCGCAAGAGCCTGACCATCGAGCTGCCGCCCGAGCGAATCGCCAAAGCGATCGAAGACAGCTTCGGCAAGCTCAGCACCGAAGCCCAGATACCGGGCTTCCGTCGCGGTCGGGCGCCTCGTCGGCTCATCGAGAGGCGATTTGGGCAGGCCATGCGCGACGATGTCAAGAGCCAGTTGCTCGCCGAGTCGTACCACCAGGCCATCGAGGATCAGAAGCTCGATGTGCTGGGCGAGCCTGATGTTAAGGATGGCGACAAGATCACGCTGCCCGACAGCGGGTCGTTGACCTACACCGTCGAGGTGGAAGTGACGCCCGAGGTGACCCTGCCCGCGTTTAGCGATCTGCAGATCAAGAAGCCCAAGGTCGAGGTCACAGCGGACAAGGCCCAGGAAGAGATCGACAAGCTGCAGACGCGCTTCGGCAAGCTCTCGGCTCAGGCGGAGGGTGCGGGGCTGGAGCCGGGCGACTATTTGTCGGCTGATGTGAAGATTTTGGCGGGCGAAAATGCCGGGGACGACGCCACGGTCATCAGCCATCTGCCTGAGACTTACGTGCTCATCAACGGCGAAGCAGCCCAGTTCAAGGGCCACGTCGCAGGCATCGTCGTGGGCGACCTCGGTAAGCGATTGGCGGGTAAGAAGATCGGCCACGTCGAGCGCGTCAGCATGACCGGCCCGACCGGCCACGAAGACGAGGCCATCAAGGACAAGCCCATCACCATCGTCATCGAAGCCCGCAAAATCGAGCGCGTTGAGAAGGCTCCCCTCGAGGAACTGCCCGCGCACCTGGGCGTCGAGAACGTCGAAGCCCTGCGAACCCGGCTTGATGAGATGCTCAAAGCCCAGGCGGAGCGGACGCAGGTTAACGCGATGAATGAGCAGATCACAGCTCAACTTATGGAAAAAGTGACGCTGGATCTGCCCGTCAACCTGAGTCGTCGCCAGACGTATCGCCTGCTGCAACGCCAGGCTATGGAAATGGCCTACCAAGGCGTGCCCGAGCAGGAGATTCAGCAGCGGGTGGCGGAACTGCGTGACAACAGCGAAAAGGAAGCGGCCCGGCAGCTCAAGCTGTTCTTCATCCTCAACAAGGCTGCCCAGGACCTTGAGATCGAAGTCGCTGAAAATGAAGTCAACGCAACGATTTACAGCATCGCCATGCAGCAGGGCCGACGGCCGGAGAAGCTGCGGCAGGAGATGCAGCGAAACGGCCAAATCGAGCAGGTTTACCTGCAGGTACGTGATACCAAGACGCTGGCCAAGATTCGCGAGCAGGCCAAGGTCGAGGAAGTTGACAAGCTGCCCGAAGCTGCGCCCAAGGCGTGAATCCTGGCGGTCAAGTGACTTGCGAGAGACGCCGCCCGGGGGCTCTGCCGACGCCCGTCGAACTGGCATCGGCGGGCAGGGCGACCGGCGGCAAAGTGAAGGTGAGGCATGATCATCGCTCAGAACGATGTCGTGGCCAACACGCGCGATATCTACAGTTTGCTGTTGATCCTCATCGTCGTGGCGGCGGCTATAGGTCTATTCGGGTTCTGGCTTTATCGCCGCCTGACACGACCCCTAACCGAGGACGAGCCCGAGGCGGGTTTCACCCTCAGCGACCTTCGCCGGTTGCACAAGGAAGGGCAGATCAGCGATGAGGAGTTCGCCCGCGCCCGGGGTCGGCTCATCGCCGGGGTCAAGCTCGATGCTGCGGACGGGGGGGTTGATGCGGGGGTGAAGCTTGGTGTTGTGGAGGTTGACGCCACCAACATTTCACCCGAAAACGACGATTTTGGCGGTCTCAACTCCCCCATCCATCCCCCCGACCCCCCCCTCAACCCCCCCTCTACCCCCCCCCAACCACCCTCAACCACCCCCCTACCTCGCGTGCCTCCACCGGACGAAAATCCGCCCCGACCCGAGGTGTAGCGCCACCTGCGCGAGCCACCCGCTCACTCACGTTCGGGGCTATTCAAGCATCGATCATCACCCCACTCAACCCATCGCCATCGTGGACTTGTGCGCGGTGTGATCCGTCGGCTTGCGGAACTGCGAGAGGTCGAGGCTGCGGAAGTATTCGATGGTCTTGGTTAGACCTTGCCGCAGGTCCACCGTCGGCGACCAGCCGAGGCGCGCCTTGGCCAGCGTGATATCAGGCCGACGCTGCGACGGGTCATCGGCGGGCAGCGGCATGTAATGCAACTTGCTCGATGAGCCCGTCAACTCAATGATCAACTCCGCCAACTGCTTGATCGTGAACTCACCAGGATTCCCAAGGTTCACCGGGCCGACCCAGCGCTTGCCTTGCGCATCGACATCAGGCGAGTTCATCATGCGGATGATGCCTTCCACCAGATCATCGACGTAGCAGAATGATCGCGTCTGCTGACCTTCGCCGTAGATGGTGATGTCCTGATTCGCCAATGCCTGGATGATGAAGTTCGACACCACGCGGCCGTCGAAGGGGTGCATGCGTGGGCCGTAGGTATTGAAGATTCGCACCACGCGGATGTTGACGCCGTTGGCGCGGTGGTAATCGAAGAAGAGCGTTTCGGCGGCTCGTTTGCCTTCGTCGTAACAGGCACGCACACCGATGGGGTTGACGTTGCCACGATAGCTTTCGGGCTGCGGATGAATCTCCGGCTCACCATAGACTTCACTCGTCGAAGCCTGCAGCACTTTGGCGCGGCAGCGCTTGGCCATGCCCAACACATTGATCGCACCCATCACGCTGACCTTCATGGTCTTAATGGGGTTGTACTGGTAATGCACCGGCGAGGCGGGGCAGGCCATGTTGTAAATCTCATCGACCTCCAGCCAGATCGGATGCGTCACATCGTGGCGCACGAGTTCGAAGTTGGGGCGGCCCAGCAGGTGCGCGATGTTCTGCTTCTGGCTGGTGAAGAAATTATCCAGGCAGATGACATCGTGGTCCTGCGCCACGAGACGATCGCAGAGGTGCGAGCCCAGGAACCCGGCCCCGCCGGTGATGAGAATGCGTTTGAGTGATTTGGACATGGGCGGAGTAAGCCTTGTTTGGTTGAGTGAAGGTTGGCGATGACCCGCGCCCGTGATCGGAGGCTGGTTCAATGAACAACCGTAGGCGTCCAGGTGGCGCCACGTTCGAGATCGAAGCTAACAAGTTGATCGACCGCAAAGTCGCTCGCCTTTTGTCGGGCATCGCTGAGCGTGACGGTTACCGGAGCAGCGCCGCAGTGGACCGTCAGCGTGTTGGCGGCGGAGTCGGTGGCGACGATCCAGCCCTGGAGTCGGCGTGGGCGGCCGTAAACTGGCTCGATGTACCGGCCACCTGCGGGTACTACATCCACTCGCCGCGCCACGCCTTGGATGGTGCCGCTGACGCGGTCGCCGGGCTTGCCGACGTTGGCTGCTGGGTCGCTGACCAGATGCAGCCGATAATCCGAATGGGGTACTGCGAGGATGATGGTGCCCTGACCGACCTCGTGGAGCGTGCCGTGGGCATGGATGGTTGTCGCTTGGGTCATGGTCGTTGTCCTGAGGGATTGCGTTTGGACAAGCCCGGCGGTTTAACCCGGGATCGATCCCTTGTCATAAGATAGCAGGCGTGGCGGGCGTGCCACCACTCCGCCGCCGCGGTCGTCCCCGCCGGGCGACCCGCCCTGCCTGCCCGAAGCCCACTGCTGGATACACCGTGGATGCAGCCCTGTCCATCAACACGCACTATTGCACCGACGAGTTGCGCGTCGACTATGCCCACGTGGGGCTGCTGGATGTGACGGACATGCGGCTGTGGATCGCCCGTCGTCGCCGCCTCTCGACCCCCGCCATTCGACTCTCGCACGCCCGCCTGCTCACCGGCGGATCGCAGGACTCATCGACCGCTGACAAAGACAAGTTCATCTGCTTCTGGTTCCACACGCCCAACACGGGCGAGGGCTACGTGCATGGCTACCCCATCGAATGGGAGGAAGGCCACCTGCTCATCCGCCTGGACCCCAACTGGAACTACCAGACGCGACAATTCATCCCATCCATCGAAACCGCCAAGGTTGAGCACAATATCGAGCAGCAGTTCAAATGGGGTCGGCGAATCTTCGAAGCCTACGCCTCCCGCCGCCCACCGTTTCCCATCAGCTACCACATGATCGGCCCGCGTGCAGCGGATTCGATGTTCTATGTGCAGCGCATCGAGGCGTCGCCGCATTGAGCTGACTAAGGGGGTTGCTTTGGGCAAAGGTGCTGCCGAAGGAGGTGTGGCCGACGGTAGAGTGAGTTTGGTACAATGTGACAGCGCACCTTGAATGAACAGCACTCCGGTTCAGACAGTAGCAGACAGCCTGCATTCCCCGGATCAGTCCGTTTGTAGGTTCATTGTTATCCCCTAACTCCGGGAGATTTCCAGTGATCAAGTGGTTCCTTTTCGTTCTCGCATTGATCGCATCATTGATATCTATCGCCCCGGACGCCAACAGCGCTGGCGGATCTGCTGCCGGCCTTTGGATCGGCTTCGCTCTTCTTCACGTCGAAGACAAGCGATCTAAGAGGCCTCACGGGTGAGTAATCGATATCCATGCGTTGTCGGTTGACCTGCTACGAACGCGGGCGGTCGACTGGTAAGCCCTTTACGTTAGGGGTCACTGTGCTCAACCCACGCAGCCTGATCTTTATCATTCCAGCCACTTTGATATCGCTTCGCTTCGCAAATCTGATCGACGGGGGTCCCTTCGCGTTGCATTTTACGGTGGACAGAGACCTTGTCGCCTACCATCCGCGAACTCTGGCGTGGAACCGCATCGGTCATGAGCCTCTCACTTGTACCAAGTGTGGCTACGATCTCCGCGGTTCGCTCGACAGTGCCACCTGCCCTGAATGTGGTGAAGCGTTTGATTGGCTCGACGATTAAGGCAACGGTGCAAGCCTGGGGATGGCAACAGACTTGGGAGGGCGACGCTCCGCGGAGCCGGGACGCGGGGAGGTGCCAACGTTGGGCAGTGGCCTTCGCGGCTCGAAAGAACCTCGCCCTCCTGGATTATTGGTTTAAGCGAATTTTGCCGTGGGATGCTTTTGCCCAGCTCTGGCCTTTGCGTTGGGTAGACACGGCGACGGTCACGATGGATAATCAGCCTTCCGGTTGGGAGCCTGCTTCCGCGGGCGGCCGGCGAATGAGCCCTTTACGTCAGGCCAACACATGAACTGTCCAAAATGTCATAACGCAACGCACGCTGTATCCGTCGGCGAGTTCACGGTGGATCGGTGCGGCACCTGTGAAGGCATCTGGTTCGATCTTCGCGAACATGATCACCTCGTTAAGGTCTCCGGGAGCGAGGCAGTAATCGATACCGGGGACCCGGAGCGCGGAAGCCGAACCAATTTGATTCGTGACATTATCTGCCCGCGGTGCAATGTAAAACTCGTGAAGCTGACGTTCCCGGACCAGCCGCACATCAAGTACGAGCAGTGCTCCACGTGCGGCGGTGTGTTTCTCGACGCTGGCGAGTTCACCGACCTTAAAAAGTTCACGCTTGCCGAACGCTTAAAGCACCTGTTCGCAACATTCCATCGATAGACTTCGCGGCTCGGTAGAACATCGCCCTCCCGGGTTCGTGGTTCGTCGTCGTTCGCGGCGCGTCGCCGCTTAGCCGACCTCTTCCAGTTCCGCTTCGAAGCTGCTGTCCACGAAGCCGATGAGTTTGCGGCTGCGGACGGGGTGTTGGAGTTTGCGCAGGGCTTTGGCTTCCACCTGACGCACGCGCTCGCGGGTGACTTTGAAAATTCGCCCGACTTCTTCGAGCGTGTAGGTGTACCCGTCGCCGATGCCATAGCGGAGCTTGATGATCTCGCGCTCGCGATAGGTCAGCGTCTTGAGCACCTGCTCGATGCGGTGACGCAGCATCTCGTTGCCCGCGGCACTGTCGGGTTTCTCGGCGGCTTCGTCTTCGATGAAATCACCGAAGTAGGAATCTTCGCTCTCACCCACCGGCCGATCCAGTGAGATGGGGTGGCGACTGATCTTCATCACACGCTTGACTTCCGCCACCGGCATCGTCGCGGTCTCGGCGATTTCTTCGAGCGTCGCTTCACGACCCAGCGCCTGTAGCAGCGTCTTGGCGATGTTGCGCGGACGGCTCATCGTCTCGATCATGTGCACGGGAATGCGGATGGTGCGGGCGTGGTCGGCGATGGCGCGGGTGATGGCCTGGCGAATCCACCACGTGGCATAGGTCGAGAACTTGTAGCCACGCTTGTATTCGTACTTGTCCACGGCTCGCATCAGGCCGGTGTTGCCTTCCTGAATGATGTCGAGGAAGCTCAAGCCGCGGTTGCGATACTTCTTGGCGATAGACACCACCAGACGCAGGTTGCCGCCTGATAGATCACGCTTGGCCTGTTCGTATTCGTCAAAGACGGTGTTCATGTCCTTGACGCGCTGCTCCATGTCCGAGGCCTCTTCCAGCACCAGCGAACGCATGCCGGCAAGCTCTTCCTTCATGAGCATCACATCATCGGGATCAAACGAGTTGGGATCACGGGCGGCCCGCTCCTGATTGCGGGTCAGCTCCATCATCTTGCTGCGGATGCCCATGATCTTTTTGCGCAGCGGCTGAATTTTGCTGGTGCGCATGGACAGCTCTTCGACCAGCGTCGCCATCTTGCGACGACGGCTTCTGATCTGCGTCTTGAGCTGGGCGATACGCTCAGCGTTCTTCTGGTGACCGGCTTTGGTCAGCTCTTCCATCGTGACCCAATCCTGGCGATTCTGTTCCAGGAGAATGCGGATGGTTTTCAGGTTGCCGGGGATACGCGCAGCGATCTTGCCCTTGGCGTCTTCCTCCGCGGTGCTGATGCGCATGGTGCGGTCGAAGGGCAGCACACCTTCGTGGACCATTTCGAGAATCTCGACGACGGACTCGATGCAGTAGTCGTTTTCGAGCACCTTGCGGCGGAAGATCATGCGGGTGGTTTCGATCTTCTTGGCCAGGCGGATTTCTTCTTCGCGGGTGAGCAGGCTGATCTCGCCCATCTGGGTCAAGTACATGCGCACGGGATCGTCGATGCGGCGGCTCACCGCTTCTTTAAGCGCCTCGGCGAGGTCCTTCTTGAGTTCCTCTTCATCGATTTCCTCTTCAGCTCCCTCGCCCAGGGGGCCACCTTCACGGGAGGCTTCGAGCATCTCGCGATCGATCTGGATGGGCTTGGTTTTCTTGCGACCGGTGGGCGGCGTGGCGGAGGGATGATGCACCGCGGTGACCGGAGGCGTGCCCGCGACGGGCATGACGGTGTCGCCACCCTCGGGCTTGGAATCCATCATGCGGATGCCCAGGCTGTCGAGCTGGATGAGCAGTTCATCGAGCTTGTCGGGGTCCACCATCTCATCGGGCAAGCTGGTGTTGAGCTGGTCGTAGGTGATATACCCACGGCTCTTGCCGTTCTCGATGAGTTCGTAAACTGCGGGGTGCATTTCTTCGCCGATCATTCGTTACCTCGTGGATAAAACGTTGCGTGTCGTGGGGGTCGTGGGGGTTGCGTGGTCGTGGTCGTTATTTCGTGTTGCTTCGCTGCGTTTGTCGTCGTGCTGTTACTGCCAGTTCCTCACCATGGGGAATCGCTTTGGCGATGGTGTACGGTTGTGTTCGACGGCTCTGCGGAGGGCTTGTTCCATTTGGGCTGGGTTGTCGGGGCTGGCTGGGGCTGTTTGGCGGTAACGCTGTTCACTGTGGTGCCGCAGGAGCGTCTCGGCTGCACCCTTGAGCATGGCCTGAAGCCGCTCGCTGTCGCCGAGTGACGCCCGCTCGACCTCTTCCTCGGCAGCGGTCGCCAGGGGTGTCAGGTCGCCCCGTTCCCGTTCCGCCAGTGTCGCCAGGATGCCTCGCAGGGTGGGAGGCGGACCTTCGAGCAGGTGTTCGTAAATCACGCCGAAAAGCTGCCGACCGGGTCGCGTGACGAACTCTGCGGGGCTGATGGCCTCATCGAGGGTGGAGCCGTCGCTGAGCGTCAGGTGGAAGAGTTCCGGTGCCCGCATTAAGCAGCCCATCAGGTGATTCTCCGCCACCCTCAGAGCCTTAATCCTAGTAGCGCCCAGCGTTAAAACAAGAGATTCCTCGTCATTTTGGATCAAATCGTCGGATGATTGTTCGTGATCCTCGCCTGCGGGGGGGTTAGGCAAGGTGGGGCGTTGGCTTGACGCGGGGTAGTCCGGGTTTTGGGAGGCTTGAGGGCCTTGGCTTGCTTGGGCGCGGATCGGGGCACGCGGTGCCAGCTTGGCCATCGTGGCGGTGATCTGACTTTCGGGCAGGTGCAGCAATTGGCTCAACCGCTGGAGGATCATCGCCCTGCGAACCACCGTTGTGCCGGTGCCAGTTCCACCCGTTCCGCCGCCCGGGGTCGCCTTGGCCAAACCGAGTTGCGCGAGCTTGCGCAAATAATCTTCGACCAACTTCTGCCGACCTGTCAGCGTTTCGCTCTGGCTCATCTGCTCGCTGACGCGCTTGAACTGGTAGTCCAAGGCATCCGTCGCTTTCGCCACCGCCTCGTTCCACGCTTCGAGCCCGTCGGCCCGCTCCAGCAGATCCGCGGGGTCCAGCTCATCGGGGAGCACCGCGATGGCGACGTCAAGCTGCTCGTTAAGGAACACCTCAACGGCGCGGTCGGCTGCCTTGATCCCCGCGACGTCAGCGTCGTAGATCAGCACCACCTTCTCGCAGTATCGCCGCAGTTCCGCGACGTGCTGCGATGTCAAAGCGGTGCCCAGAGTCGCCACCACATTCTTGACCCCCGCCTGATGGCAGGCGATGACATCGGTGTAGCCTTCGACGATCACCGCCACTCGGCTGTCGATGATCGCCTTCTTCGCCAGGTGCAGGCCGTAGAGTGTGGCGCTCTTGTTAAACAGCGGCGTCTCGGGGCTGTTGAGGTACTTGGGCTCATCCTCCGGTCGAAGCTTGAGGCCACCAAAGGCGATGGGGCGCCCCAGCGCATCGCAAATGGGGAAGATGAGCCGATGCCGCAGGCGGTCGTAATGCGATGATGCCGATGGCCCTGCACCCGCGCCCTGTGCCTCCTGCCCACGATCACGGCGGGAAACCAGGCCCGCGAGTTCAAACGTCCGCGCATCCCATGCCTTGTCACGGATCATCGTCGCCAAGCCGTCCCAGCGATCCGGCGCGTAGCCCAGACCAAAGGCAGCGACCATCTCGGCACTGACGTGGCGCAGTTCGATGTACTCCCGCGCCACCCGGCCATGCTCAGCGTGCTTGAGAAGCGTCTGGAAAAACGCCATGGCTTTCTGGTTGGCCTGGCTGATGAGCTGACGTTCGGTCGGACCTTGCTGTGCAGCGCCATCCTCCCGGCCGCGCTGGGGCAACGTGATCCCCGCCCGTTCCGCCAGGTGCTTGAGCGCCTCGGGGAAGGTCATCTTGTGGTAGTTGGTGACAAACGCAAAGACATCGCCCCCCGCGCCGCAGGCAAAGCACTTGTAGATTTGCTTGATGGGTGAAACGTACATCGAGGGGTTTTTGTCGTCGTGGAAGGGACAGACGCCGATGAACTCCTTGCCTCGGGGGCGCAGCGCGACTTGCTCGCCGATGAGTCGGACGATGTCGGTGGCCTGCTGGACTTGGATTTTGGCGTCGTCTCTGTTCAAAGCGTCGCTCTCAGATGGCACGCCGGGGTCTGGCCGGGCCGATGCAATCCGCTTCTGGGGTTCACGCAATGACAAGAGCCGCGTCGAAGGGCCGTTGATCTATCGGGGCGTTGGTGCCGGTCGCGTCGGGTGTTTTTCCGAAAGCCGGGAGGCCGCCAATAGTGGTTCTTCGCTGGTGCTCGATTTTTCCGCTCCGAAACTCTGCTTGCTCTTCTTCCGCCGAAATCGCCATCAGAAGGTCTTGGACCCGCAGGTCGCTCGATCTTGGGATGTGCTGCTTTTTTGGCAACCATCAGGCCTGGCGTCGCCCGATGGTTCGGATGATTGTAGCGCGGTCCGACGGGGGTCGTCGCCTCACGCAGCAAATCCGTTTGTTACGCCGGTGACCATCGGGTCACCACCAGCTGGGGCCGCAGCGAAACGTTGTTCGAAGGCAGGGGATACGCCCGTTCGTTGGCGTCGCGTCCCAACGTTCAGGCGACCCGCGATCAGGCAGCCTGCTCACCCGCGGCTTCGGCACGGTAAGCAAACTTCCGCTTGAGGGGCTTGACGATCATGCCCATGCGCATGGCCTTGGTCGAGACCTTGATCCGCTGCACCGAGCCATCGATGACCGTGGTGACGGTATGGATGTTGGGGCGGAAGGTCCGCTTGGTCTTGCCGGTGATCTTGGTACCCACGCCGCCGAGGTACTTGGCCTTGCCGCGGTGGGTGTAGGTGCGACCGGAGGTGGTCTTTCGGCCGGTGAATTTGCAGACTCGGGGCATGATCAAACCTCGTGCTTTCGGGGCTTAGCTGACGAAACGAGCCCGCCGGGGACAACCCCGATCAGGCGCAGTCCGGTACTCTACCACAATCCCGCCCAATGGCAAACGGCCATATTTCGCCGCGCGAATGACGAGCCGGACGCGTCAGCGACGGGGTTCAAGCCTTAAGGAGTCCCAACAAGCTGCGAACGCCACAGGTGATGAGAATGGCCGCCCCTACAACACACGAAAAAGCCAGGATGTACAGGACCACCAGCAGGAATCGCGAATCCAGGGACCACCCCTCGGAGTCGGGCTCACCCAATGCGTGCGCCCCGATCATGATCCAAGCGCCGATCAGGAAACACCCGCCCAGCACGATCAACCCCAGCCCGCCCGAGACCAGGACGCCGCCCACCCACATCCGCGGCGCTCCTACGACGGATATCGCTGTGGAACTTGATGTGGCAACGGCTGATTCAGGAGTCTGGCCCATCGGAATGTCCTTGGTCATTTGGGATGGCGACAGTATATCACGCGTAAAGCCCCCAAAAAACAAAGGGGATAAGTACATTTGTTTTGATCGAATCAGCGGAACATCTGGCCTCGGTAAATGTACTTATCCCCTTTTGCTCCCCCCATTTGCTCCCCTCCCCTTCTGCCGGCAGTTTTTCGGCGGCAGGCTGGCGCGGTAGTATGGTCGCCCGGGTCCTTTACTACTCCGAGGGTCAAAAATGCTGATTCCCTATCAGGTGGACGTGCCCATGGCTCGATGGCCAGTGTGCAACTTCGCCTTGATCGCAGCGATTACACTGGTATCGCTGGCGCTTGTTTTCGATCCGCAATTGACCGTGGACCATCCGCTGGTACTCAACGGCTGGAATTGGCATGGCATGCTGGGCCATATATTCGTTCATGGGGGCCTGATTCATCTAGCGGGCAACATGATTTTCCTCTGGGTCTTTGGCAATGCCGTGTGCGCCAAGATCGGCAATCTCGCCTATCTGGCGGCATTCCTGGTATTGGGCGCGATTGCCGCGGCCGCACACAATGCGTTCGATGGCTCGCCCGCCGTCGGCGCCAGCGGTGCCATCAACGGCATCGTGGGCATGTATCTCATCTTCTATCCGCTCAACGATGTGCGCTGCTTTTGGGTGTTTGCCCTGCGTGCCGGAACGTTCGAAGTCTCGAGCATCTGGATGATCCTGCTGTGGCTTGTGTTTGACATCGCCGGGGTAGTGCTGGGCGGCGAGGGCGTGGCCTACTGGGCTCACCTGGGCGGCTTCGCGGCCGGGGTTGGTCTGGCTGCGGCCATGCTGCAGGTTCGCTGGGTTGAGATGAGTCCTGTGGAGCGGTCTCTGCTGGATGTGATGGCGGGCAGAGCGTAGGCCGCCAATGGCGATGGCTCTGGCGTGAACGGTTCTATATCATGCCCACTATGGCCACAGCGAAACTTCCGGGCGAGGGGGCGGTTCCGGTCGATGCCCAAGGGCGCTTCGCCAATGATGTGCCCTGCATTCGCTGCCACTACAACCTACGCGGTTGCCTCGCTGACGGCCGTTGCCCCGAGTGCGGCCTGGCGGCTGGTCGATCCGCCTATGGCCACTGGCTGCGTTACTGCGAGCCCACCTGGGTCGCCAACGTCTGGGTTGGCTATAACTACTTCGCCGCCATTCCCCTGGGCGCCGGCCTGATGTTTCTGGTCATGTGGTTGACCACGCAGGAAAGCGTCGTGGCCCTGCACTCCGACGTCATCGACCTGCTGGTGCCCGCGGCCGTTTTCAGTGCCACCGTCGTCGTGGGCCTCTTTGGCATCTGGCGCATCGGTACACCCGATCCCGCCAAAGTTGACATCGAGGGGGTGATGAGCCTCCGACGCCTCACACGCATCAGCCCGTTCCTGGTCGTCGGCAATTACGTCGCCTTGGGTTTGATCGGACAGACTCTGGAACCGCAGTTTGCAGTGAGGCTCCCCGCGTGGGGCGATACGATCCTGGATGCGATGGCGCGGTGCGTGATGTTGTTACCTTTGGCCTTGCCGGTGCTGACCTTGTGGTACGGCCGCCGCCTGGCGCTGCGCGTGCCGGCCCCCAAACTCGCCCGGGCCTCGTGGATCGTGATCGTCCTGATCTTGTTCGGCGCCACCGGCAGCCTGGCGGTGGACTTCGTCTGGCAGCACTGGCAGGATGACATCGCGATGTGGCTTTTTTACTACCAAAACCCCCATCTGCGCATGGTCCCGTACATGGGCCAACCGTGGTTCTTTCTCGCTCAACTCAACCGATGGGAGGAACGAATCCTCTACACGCTCATCGGCACCACCATCTTCGGCCTGCTGGCGATGAGCGGCGTCTTCATCGGGTACTGGCGGGTCATGCGCACACAGGCGAAGCTGGCGAGGGAATCGTGGGCCGGGACCGCAGCGCCTTCCGCCACGTCCTAACCCCGGGCATGCGCCCGAAGCCCGATATCGACTTGGGGCAATAAAGGTCGGATGGTATTATGACGGGCATGGCGACGTCGGGTTCGGGGCGTTTTCTGCTCCCTGCGGCAATTGACGCGTGCGTGTGGCACGACCCGTATGGAGCGGCAACCGACTGGCGTGGCCTCTTTCGGAGTGACCCATGAGCATGTCCAGATGGTTGATGTCGGTGGCGTTGATCGCATCGCTGGTGCTGATAACCCCTGCCCTTCGTGGCGAGGACGCAGCTCCGGTCAAAGAAGAGAAGCCCGCGAATAAGAAAGTCGAGAAGGCTGAGAAGGCTGAGAAGGCTGACGAAGCCAAGGCTCCCGCCCTGCCCATGCCCTATCGCATCATGGTCGGCGAACTCCAACTCACCGAGCAGCAGGTGGCGGACATGCTGGTGAAGGTCGCAGCGGTCAAGGAAGCCGAGGTTGCGTACGACAAGGAACACGGCGAGGCGATCGCGGCCGCCAAGAAGGCCACAGCCGACGCCAAGGCAGGCGGCGATGAGGCGGCGATCAAGGCGGCGACGGCCGAGGAAAAGAAGCTCGTCGCTCAACGTGATAAAGCGCTGGCGGAGCCCAAGGCTGCGGTCATGGCGGTGCTCACACCACAACAGGCTGCCAAGTGGAAGTGCTACTACATGTGGACCGGCGCCCTCAACTCCTTTAAGAAAGCCAACCTGAGCGACGAGCAGAAGGACAAGGCCAAAGCCATTTGCTACAGCTACAGCGCGCAGGTTGAAGGGCTCAAGGCTGACGACAAGAAAGGCATGGAGCAGATTCGCGCCGCAGCCAAGAAGCGCATCGTCGATGAAGTGCTCAGCGATGAACAGAAAGCACTGCTGCCCCAGGACGCACCGGGCAAGGAAGCCAAGCCCGCCCCCGCCAAGGAAGAAAAGAAAAACTGAGTTGATGTAGTCGCTGTCCCGCTACTTTCAACCCACGCCGATCATGTTCACATGGTCGGCGTTTTCTTTGTTCCGGGATGTCGCTCGGCTACGACGACGTGGAGCAGGTCCTCCAACTCCGCGACATGCCTGGCCATGGACAGCCCTGCGCCGACCTCGGCTGCACGCTTTGCCATACGCTCCCGCAGCGTGATGGATGTCATCGCCGCCATGGCATCGCGCCAGGCTTCGACGCTCTGGTGCTGATCGATCAGCAATCCCGCCGCAGCGGAGTCAAGCCCGATCAATGCCGCGAGCACCTTGACCGGGCTGGCTGTCACGACAGGTCGGCCCAGCGTCAGGGCATCGACGACCGCGTGGTTCAACGTCGGTGCGGAGGCGGGCGCCAGGATGACATCGGCCGCAGCCAGCACATCGCCGGGGTGTCGCGTGGCAGCGAGGATGCGCACGCGTTCACGGATGCCCAGGGCTGCGGCTTGGGCCTGATGGGCATAGCACGTCTCGCCCGCCAGCATCAGGGTGACATGAGGCGACTGCACCACCATCGCGGCAAAGGCACGCATGACGGTGAGGATGGACTGTCGCTGTGCATCGATGACGTTGAGCACGAACAGCGTGTTCTCCGCTGGGACATGGAACCCTTCGCGCACTCGCCGCCGTGCTGCCTCAGCATCGTGGAGTTCCTGAGGTGACAACGTGCCGGCCAGCGGCAGATGCGCCAGCTTTGGAGCAAGATGCGGATCACTGGCCTCGAAGCCACCTGCCATCTCATCGGTAACCGTCACCACGCGCTGCAGCCGGAGATCAGCCAGTGTCGTCCGTTGCATTCGCGCGAGAGTTCGTGACCGAGGGCTCAACCATGTCCGCATGCTCCTGAGCATGCCGCCAAAGCCGTCGCCCCCCCACTGCACCGGCGCTGCCCATGTGTGCAGCACCTGCGCGGGGATGAGTGCTGAGGTCGAAAGGCTGACATCCACATGCAGGCGTGGGACCTGCATCGAGGCCCAGGCGGCAAACTTCCGGAGCTGTCGCGTTCCCCCGTAGTAGGTTTTGCCGGGCATGACGTGCAGCGTCACCCCAGCCTTGGGCGGTGCATCGGGCGATGGGCTCGGCAACAGGTGCGGCTCATCGCATCGCGCCGCAAGCAGGTGAACCTCGTGGCCCCGCTGCACCAATTGCCGTAGCAACGCCAGATGCCAACGCTGAGGTCCGGGATCGCCGCCGGGACCGCTGGCCACCGGATCACAGCGTTCGAGAATCACCGCGAGTTTCATGGGCGTTGCGTCGGCGTCGGGAGATTGGCGTTCGTGGCGGCTTTGAGCAATTCGACAGCGGGCTCATAGACCATCTCGGGTGTGATCTGCGTCATGCAGCGATGGTCCAGCGGGCAACGCTTCTTCTGACACGGCCCGCAGAAAACCTTGACCATCACCTGCCGTTCATCAGCAAAACCGATATCGGTCCAAGCTGGATCCGTCGGGCCGAAGATGGTGACGACAGGCACGCCCAATGCCGCGGCGATGTGGCGCGGGCCGGTGTCGTTGGTCACCATGAGCTTGGCACGCTTGACCATGCTTTTGAGCAGTGACAAGTCGCTGCCCAGGCGAGGCAGATCGAGGACGGGCGACTTCATCGCAGCGATGACTTCATCAAGAATCCCCCGCTCGCGCGGCGCGCCGCTGATGGCGATGACCGCACCCAGCTCCCGGGCGCAGCGGTCGCCCACCGCAGCGAAGCGGTCGGGATACCACATCTTGGCATCGCCATAGTTGGCACCGGGATTGAGCAGCACCAGCGGCCGGGGGTCATTCGGCGCATAGCCCGCTTTCTCAAGAATGCTCGCCGCCTTCTGATCGTGATCCGGGCGGGTGAAAACTTCCATTCGCGTCTCGGGGTCCAATGCTCCGAGATAGCGTGGCAGGCCCAGGTAATACTCGACGGCTGGGACGGGGACGAAGCGGCCCTGCGAGCGGCGCGGAAGCAGACGATCCGTGAGCAATCCGCCACGACCATCGCGGTCGTAACCGATGCGGCGTGGGATGCCCGCCATGCGCGTCAATAGCGCGGTGCGAAAGCTGTTGGCCAGGAGTACTGCGGTGTCGAACTTGGCGGAACTGAGTCGCGCTGAGAGGGCGAAGATATTTTTGCGGCGACCGTCGGCCATGCCTTCGCGGGGCGAGCGGGTGGTGATGATGCGATCGATCCACGGGCACGCGTCAATGATGGGTCGCACGGGGCTTTTGGCCAGGGCGGTGATACGCGCCTGGGGGTAGAGTTGGCGAAGCGCGCGAAGCGTGGGCGTGGCCATCACCGAGTCGCCGACCCAGGAGGGCATGACCACCAGGAGGCGTTGCGAGGTTTGATGTTGGGCAAGACGCGGCATGGCGGGGCGTGGTTCTCGGGGGGCGTGTGCGGCGTATGGGGCGTATGGGAGCGTAGGCGAGTCGGTGCGTGCGGGTCGGGCTAACGGCGGAAAAGCAGCATGGTGAGCGTGGCGATCTGCACGAAGATGGCGACGTAAATCCAGCGGGCAAACGTGGCGCCGTCCTCACGACCCAGCCACAGTGCCGCCAGCAGGCAGACCACCGCAATCATCTGCAGCACGATGGCGATGACATGGCGATAGGAAAACTCGTGGCCGACGTGGCGGTGGTTTCGCAGTTCCTGGAGGATCTGTCGCAAGGTTTGATCGGTGGTGGGCACTGCTGGGCCGGTGACATCGCTGTCGCTGTGTCGCGCTGATGTGGAGGTAGCTCCCGCAGCGTGATGGTGCGGTGGTGCGGTCGCGGCGGGCGCTGCTGATGGCGACGAGGCTGCGGCCGACGCGGCGGGCGATGACTTGGCCGGTTCAGACGGCTTGTCACTGGCTGTGGCGAGCGATGGCGATGCTGGTTGGGAAGGTGGCGGCGTTGGTGCAGTCGCCTTAGCTTGCGCTGCCGGGGGAGTTGGCGGTGACGACGGCGATTCGTCGGATTTGTTCGGCCGGGCCTCGGACGCGGGCGGAGGAGCCGATGCCGCAATCGGAGCCG